>JBGQKT010000005.1:0-49759 GCA_041499635.1 Gemmatimonadaceae bacterium | reverse complement strand
GTGCTGATTCCGAGCGCGCGGTTTAAATGCCGGGTGCTCACTTGTTGATCAGGTCGAGTAGGAACTGCTGCACGCGCGGATCGTGCGACTGACCAAGCCAGAAGATGGCCTTCTTGCGAAGCTCGGGATCCTTATCGTTCTTCGCGATGTCGAGCAGCATGTCGACCATCGCCGGATCACGTCGCTGCGAGTAGACAAAGATCAGCTGCTCGCGCATTTCCGAATCAGGCATCGTCGAGTACAGTGAGCGAAGCTGCTCCGCCGACGCGCCGCCCTGGCCGGCCCAGAAGAGCGCCTTCTTTCTCAGCTCGATGTTTTCGCTGCGATTGCGTGCGATGTCGAGGAGGAACTTGTCGTTACCAACTCCGCGCTGCTGCGAGAGCGAGAAGAGAATCTTGTCCTTCACCTCGTCACTCTTCACGCGCGAGTACAGCGACCGCAGGAATTCCGCGTTGTCCGTCCCGCGACGTTGGCCGAGCCAGAAGATTGCCTGGCCGCGAAGCTCGTCCGATGCATCTTCGCGAAGAGCATAATCGCGGAGGAATTGCGAAGCCTTCGGGCTCTGATGCTGCGACAGTGCGAAGAGCGCCTTGTTCTTGATGTCCTCATTGGTCGACGACGCGAGAATTTCCTGCAACATCGTTACAGCACGCTCATCAGGTACCTGCGAGAGCCAGAACACTGCCTGCTCGCGGACTTCTTCGTCCGGATCGTTGCGCGCGATGCGCAGGAGAATGTCGGCGGTCTCCGGAGTTCGCTTTTGCGAAACGAGGAACACCGCTTTTCGTCGCAGCTCAACCGAGCACTCATCGCGACGCTCGAGAACCTTGGTGAGAATCGGCATTGCGCGGTCTGCGTCCATTTGCATGAGCGCATTCAGTGCGGCAATGCGATCGTCGTCGTCGTCATCTCCGGAAGGACAACTGGATGAGGATCGCCGGGAATCGCGTGTGCTGGTTCTACTTCGCGATCCCGTCGCGGCCGCCGCGTCCATTGCGCTCGCAACTGCAGCCGCCGTTGCACTGGAAACAGCACCCGCCACTGCTCCGGCGGTTGTGGCAGCGGCGTCGACTGCGGCGGCGACCGCAGAGCCGACTGCTCCACTCACGGTTCTTGCAACTTCAGCCGCGCACATTTCGTCACCCTGCCGCGCGAGCTCGCCACACACGCGCGTTCGAAGCGCGCGCGCATCGCTGCGCTTTGCAAGATCGGGGTAGCTCGTTTCGATTTGCGACAACGATTTCAACGCGCTATGCAACCGCTCCGTTCCCCCAATCCGATACTCGGAGAATGCCTGGTAATACAGCGCTTCACCGGCGTAATCGGAATTGGGATACTGTCTGCTGATTTTACGGAAGAGATCTGCAGCTTTCGCGTAATCGCCTTTCGCCAGAGCGGCGCGCGCTTCACGGTAAAGCGAATCTGCTGGATCTTTCGGCGCCCACGCTTCAGGCGCCAACACCGAGCCGACCTTTAGCGCGTGCGCGGTCATGCTCGCTCGAGCGATTTGACTCGCGCGCTCGGCTCGTGCTGATATGGTTTCAGTCGTCTTTGTTACGCCGCTCGTGAACAGCGCGGCGGTGACGACGAGGAATGCGGTCTTCATCATTTCTCCTATAGTCCTCTCGTTGGCCCCGCGGGAATCGCGGTGCGCAAGCGTGTCATTACTTGTCCATTCCTGATGCTGCCTTCGATCAGCCCGCGATCCTGCGTGCTCGCGCCGGGCGAGAGCTGAACGATTTCCGCGAGCACGAGCTCCAGGTCTCCGAGGAGCTTCGCGCGCTGCGGATCATCGGCTGCCGGTGAATCGAGCAGCAGCCGTGTATTCGATAAGAGATCTCGCGCCCACAGAGAGAGCGTAGCGTCCATCTTCGCGTCACGAGAGTCATTGTGGAACGCAGTCAGCAATGCCTCTGCATTTGCGAGGTGGCGAATCGTTGCGACTTGGTACGGAACTGAAGACTGCGGACTGCGGGCTGCGGACTGACTGCGGTCTAACTGCGAACTGCGGACTGACCGCCGTACGTCTGCGGATTGAGAACTTCGGGCTGAGGGCGAACTTCGCACCGGATTCTCTTCAGGCTCGTTGTCCGCAGGCGCAGGCTGCGTCTCTGGATTGACTGAAGGCACAGTCGCCTGCTCTGTCGTGGCGACCTTCTGCAATGGCCTGCTCGGAGCAGACACCGGGACGCTTACCGTTGACCACCTGCCAATTCCGACTCCAGCTGCAATCAGCAGAACAGCCGCTGCGGCAACACCGAGCCAGGTGTACCGGCGAATCGAATGACGCTCCGTCGGCGCAACTATATGAAGAGGCCTGAGGGCGCGCTCTGTTCGCGCAGCCTCGATCGCCGCCCACATCTCATCGCGCGGTACGACGCTCGGAGGACGATTGTAATCCTCCGCCGCCTTGCGAATCACGTCGTCGATTTTGTCGTTGTCGTTCATCATGAAATCCATTCCTCTCGGAAATCTGCGAGCGCCTCACGAAGTTTTGCGCGCCCCTGAAAGAGTCGCGTCTTCGAGGTCCCAGCTGGTATGCCGAGTGCCGCTCCGATCTCGTCGTGTGTGTAACCTTCGACATCATGCATGAGAAAAACCGTTCGGTATTTCTCGCTCAAAGAATCAATTGCCGCTGCAAGTCGAGCCTTCAAATCCGGCTCGGCGGATCGTCCAGCTGTGCCAAGTCCGGTTGCTTCTTCCAGAGGGACATTTCGCAGGCGGTTTTTCTTGACCGTGCGCAACCCGTTCAATGCGACCGATACGCCAATGGCATGTAGCCAGGTAGCAAGCGACGAGTCGTATCTGAACTCGGCGATGCGCTCGAATGCGCGAATGAATGTGAGCTGGGTGAAATCACGCGCGAGCTCGTCTTCGCCGGCGAGACGATAGGCGAGACGATAGACGCGATCGACATGTATTTCGTACAGCTCGCGTTGAGCCCGTGCTTCGCCGGCTAAAACGCGCGCGATCAGTTGTCGTTCGTCCAAGCGGCCTCGAGGCTCTGCGGTAACCGGTAGCGCCGTCATTTTCCCATCTGACACGCTAAGCCCGGATTTGGTTCTGTCGAGGCCCCCACAAGGCTGCTAGAAGTCCAAGTGATTCCAATTCGCGATCGCGTTCAGGACCAGCGCGAACGAGCCCTGCGATTCCCACCGCCATAATGGCCGGATGCCGAAGAGGACAACGTGGCCCTTCCCCACCGGCGCATCGACGACAGCCGCCTTGCCCGTCAGCTCGTCGCCGCCAGCGAGAAGGCCTGAGACAAGCAGAGAATCCGCTTTGTCGTGAAACTTGAGAATGACATGTGCCCGCGTCTTCTCACGCGCAGCTTCGATTGCCGGATCCACACCCTCCGAAGCGCCGGTGGTATCACGCGGAGTGACGGTGAAGAGCGGCGTCTGACTGAAATAGATGGGGAACGAGCTGCCCTCGTATCCATATAGTATTGGACTCGCGGTCGAGACCGGCTGAACGCGGAAGATTCCGCCGCGCGCGTTCAGGCGCGTCGTCGTCACCGAATTCACGCTGCCGTTGAACCCCATCTCAACCGGAAGCCGACTCGTATTTCCCTCTGTGATCAACAGACCGCCTCGCTCCACAAATTTTTTCAGCGCAGCCAATCCATCGAGTCCCATTCCAGGACGCACGTCATCGGTCTCATCCCATTTTCCAAGATTCGGCGTCTCGGCAGTTTTCTTCCAGGGAATCGGCGGCCCGATCATTGGACGACCGTTCACGAGAGCGATCGGCGATCCGCTCACATGCGGATACAAAATCACATCGAATCGATCGAGATAGCCGGGACGCTTGAGTCCCTGCTCGGAGATGTACGTGTACGGCACGCCCATTTGATCGAACGCGAATCGAGCCCAACCCTCATTCTGCGTCTCGAGCCACGAGTGCAGCAACGCAATCCTCGGCACACTAACATCGTGCTTACCCACCGCTATAGGGTTTCCAGCGGATACGCCATTCAGGCCGAGCGACGTGATTGCCTCGCGTGCCTCGGCCGACGGATTCTCGATGATGAACGTGCCAGCGGGATAGCTGACTCCGTTCACGGTGAATGAGGCATCCGCAATGCTTGCGCGCGCTTTGCCGATTTTCCACGGAAGCGCCCCAGAGCGCCAGTCACCGACGTGTTTTACGATGAGCGTTGTGCCGGTTCCGCTAATCGATCCTTTTACCGTCGCATCCGCTGTCAGCGGCTGCATCGGCCGTGTGAGAATCGTTGAGTCGGCAACTTTTATTGTCTCGACGTGTCGCAACGCGTCGAGTGTCCAACCGGTGTCGTCATACGGCGGCGGATCGTCGGCTTTGAATTTTTGAATCGCGAGCAACGTGCGCGCGGTTGCAGCGTACGGCTGATCGAGTCGGACGATCCAATCGCCGGCGTGCACTATCACCGGCGTCGCTGCTTTCGGTTTCGCTGTATCTGCTCGCGCCGCGGTGGCGGGCTTCGCGGCAAGCGTAAAATCACTCGTCGCGACATGAATCTCCGTGCCCTGCGCACGGAACAAGTTCACAAGATCCGCCGCCTCGGCAGCGTGTCTCTGGTTGCGAGGAATTACAAAAGCGTACGGCGCTGATGTACGGCCGCGATCGATCATCCGCTCAGCTTTGGCGACGTAATTGGATAGAAACGTTTCGCGATGATCGGCAACGTACCTGAGCGCAACGAGTGCTCCCGATTCCTGGAAGTTGATGTTGTTGCGGATGCACCACTTCACTCCGTTCACCGGAGGATTCGGACGATCCCATCTGCGTGCAGTATCAGCGGCAGGAAGCCGAACGGTGCGGCAGCCCGCGCCCGATGATGTGTACGTCTCGTAAAAGCGTCCAATCGAATTGTGGAGGTTTGCAACTGACAGCAGCGTGTAGTTGGGCGCCCAGCCGTCGTAAAATCCGTGGGTCCAGATTCCCGGAAGTCCACGTCGCGTAAGCTCCGTGATTTCCTGATACGCGAGTGTGTGCCATTCATCGACAACAATCGGATCGTACTCGTCGTTGTAAGGACCAGTGCCCGTGCTCGTGTAGAGAAACGGAACGGATTCATGAAGATCGTGAACGACAACGGGTTTCCAATGCAGAAATCCGGCAACGAAATTCTGGGTTAGCTTCTGCGACATCACGATTCCGTCGCGATTGTTGTCGTGCGCTGTGTATTTCCCCCAGTAGATGAGAGGAACTCCGCCCGGTCCAAGCTTGAGCGCGCGCGCCTCCTTGTCGGCGTCCACCATTCTGTCGCGACCGTCGACTTCCGTAACCGGCGTGATGAGCGTGATGACGTTCGCACGAATGTCGCGCGTGTTTTCAGATTCATCGACAGCCAATCGATACGCCAGCTCCATCAGCATCTCCGGACTACCTGTTTCCGGCGAATGGATTGAACCGCTCAACCAGTAAATCGGTTTGGCTTCGCGAATCAGCCGGGCTTTTTCTGCAGCGCCAAGGCCGCGGGGATCTGCAAGCCGCGCGAGTTGCGCGCGATGACTCTCGAGATTTGCAATCACGCTATCGTCGGCAATCGCCATCAGGATCATCTCGCGACCCTCATCGCTCACACCGAGTGAGAACAACTTCGTCCTCGGAGACGCTGCAGCGAGAGCGCGGAAGTATTTGTTGAGATCGGCGACATAAGAGAGACGCCCGAGCGTACCTGGCACGTAGCCCAACACTTTGAGCGGTGTCGGAACCGAGTTCGATGCTGGAAGCGACTCGACAAGGTCTGTATTGAACTTCCAGATTTTGTCGGTCGTTGTGAGCTCGCGAATTCTTGCCGTGTAGGTGCTATCGGCGACCTGCTGCCCGCGAGCCAAGCATGGTATCACTGCGACAGAAACAGCGAAGAGACTTGTAAGGAGTCGTTTCATCGGAGACCCATGTTGATGTCAAGTTGAGGCTGGAGCGACCGCAGGCTTAGCGAGACGCATGAGAAAGAAGACAACTGTCGCGGCAATCAGCATCTCACCGAGCGAAACAAACTCCTGCCTTGTGGAGCTGCTCATCAGCCAGATGATGATTGTCGATGCAAGAATCGGAATGATGGGCCCGCCGCGAAGGCGGAACGGCACCGCCCCCTCCACTCGCACGTCGCGACGCTGAAGCTGAATCGCCGCCAGACAGCAAGCGAGATAAACGAGAAGCGTCAACAACACGACGAGAACAGCGAGAGACGCGAACGTACCGGTGACCGCGAGGAGTGCGCAAAGAAATGCGTGCGCTATGATCGCAACGTGAGGCGTACGATATCGCTCGTGGACAGACGAAAGAAATTTCGGTAACAACCCATCGCGCGCGAGAGCATATGGCATTCTAGGCGCGGCGAGCATGTCGCCGGCGACATAACCGAGTGTCGATATCGCCGCACCCAGCAACACGAGCGTCTCGCCACCACGGCCGAGCACTCGCCTTGCCGCTTCTGCCAACGGAGCTTTCGTATTTGTTGCGAGCTCGGCGCCGAGTATTCCTTGCGCGACGACTTGCAGTGCGATGTAGATGAGCGTCGTGAGGACCAGCGCGAGAAAGATCGCGCGCGGCACGGTGCGCGCAGGGTCCTTCACTTCGCCACTTGGAGTCAACGCTGACTCAACGCCCATGAATGCGAAAATGAGAATGACCGTCGCGCGCGCGGTCTCGCCCGCACTCGGCATTCCAGGCCATGTGAGGTTCGACGGGTTAATGGCGAATGCGCCGACGGCGAGCAGGATGAAAATCGGTATGAGCTTACCGAGAGTGACCGTCTGAACGACTCCGCTGCCAATCTTCACGCCGCGAACATTGATCAACACGAGCGCTACATACAAAGCAATGATGATCGCGTTGCGTGCGACAGGACTTTGCAATGCAGGGACGATCTGACCGAGTGAATCGACGAAGATGATCGCTACCGCGGCGCTCGAGAGAATCATCGAAATCCAGAGGCTCACAGCAACCATGAATCCGACATACTTTCCGAAGGCGACTTCAGCGTAAGCGTACGTGCCGCCGGAAAGAGAAACTCTGCTGCCTGCATCGGCGAAGCAGGCGACGATCAGGCCCATCGCGATTGCGCAGATGATGTACACAATCGGCGCTGCAGCGCCCACTTTCGCCGCGACGAGCGCCGGCAGAACGAATATCCCGGCACCGATCGTGTAGTTGACGATGCCGGCGCCAAGACCGCGCACACCCACTGCGCGAATGAGTCCTTCGTCTTTCACTGTGTTCCCTGTTTTACGGTAAGCCGGGCGTTGGCGTCGGCGCGAGCACGCACTCGTATTGCACGGCGTTGAGCATGAACTGAGAGCCCTTGCACACCTTTAACTTCCGCCGTGAGCTTGACGCCCGGAGCGAGATCGCGATTCAATCCCTTTGAAAGCTGCTCACGACCTTGCGCGAGGATGTCACCAGCCGGCCATCGCGCGTGCTGTCTGAAATAATCGCGCACGTCATCGTGCTTCAGCCACTCGAATCCACTTACGAGAAGATTGGCGCTACCGGCGTCGTAGTCGAGATCGGGAACGAACAGCTCTTTGCTGATCGGAAGATATTTTGGCGTGCCGATAAAATAGATTCGGCCAGCGACCGTTCCGCCGAAATTCACCTCGAGCGCGAGCTTTCCGCCTCCGATGCCGAACAGTCTTACGTCTTTGACGACGAGAGTCTGTCCCTTCCCCTCGACGATTTTTCCGACGAGCGCCTTCTTGAGAAGGTCAGTCGCGAGCGAGTAGTCGAGTATTCCCTCGAGAAGAATGTGGAGACCGTCGCCAACCGCCGCCGGAAACAACGGAGGAAGCGGCGTCTCAACCGTCGGTGGCTGCCGCCCCGTCTCCACGCGCGGTGATGCGGAAAAGCCAAGTGCCGTAACGAGAGTTCGCTTCACACCAATGGTTTCGCCCATTCGCACCGCGCTGGGATTGATTACCAGCCAGACACTGTCGGTGAGCGGAATTGGTCGTTGCAGCAAGTGCCACCATTCCTCGAATCGCTTCCGAATGTCGAGCGATGCGATTTTCTGATCGACCATCGATCGCTTGCTCTCGAGAATTCCGCGAGTCGCGTCGACTACACGATCGGTGACGTTGATGTTGAAGACGGTGACGCGACATTTGTCGCGGTTTTGTTCTGTCAGCGGCGCGATGGTTCCGATGCGAGTTTTTCCCCGAAGTCGCCAATCGGGAGTGATGCTGAGTGGGGACGTCACCTCGATACGGAGTCGCGGTCGATCGCCGGGCGCTCCGGTTCCGCACGATCCGGTTACCTCAGGAACTACAGGCGCCTTGTACCAACCTCGGCCCGCGTAATGAAGGATCGCCGTGAGATGCGCGGTCTGTCCATCGAGCGAAACCTGAAATGGATCACGCGTCGCCTCGAACGCGACGTGCATGCGCGGTTGCCCGTTCACTGCATGTCGCTCTTCAATGTTCCCGAATTTTCTTGGAACCGCGTTCTCCAGCGCGCGAACTACCGGCGCCAGATCATAAGTGAGGGGAATGTCGAGGGTCGAGGTGGGAAGCGATGGCAGCGTGTCGACGTCGGGAGTCATCGCCGGCGGCGGCGCCGAGATATCGAGCTTGTGCTCGCAACCTGCGATTGCGATCAGTATTGCGGAAGCGAGAAGAAACGCTGTTGGTTGTCGGCCCATGATTCGTGAGGCCTCCAAGCTGCGACCCAGAGCAGTGATTATCAATAGCGGCGGAGAAGCCATTATCTTTGGTGCACGACCCATCAACCGGAGCGCTCCAATGTTCGGCATGCTGCTCATTGTCGTCTTCATCGTCGTCGTGCTGTTCGCGATCGGCGCGTACAATCGGCTTGTTTCACTTCGCAATCAGGTTCAGAACGCTTGGAAGCAAATCGACGTCCAGCTCAAGCGGCGTCACGATCTGATTCCGAACCTCATCAATACTGTGAAGGGCGCGATGACCTTCGAGCGCGGGACTCTCGAGGCGGTCGTTGCTGCACGCAACACGGCAATCGCGGCGTCGACATCCGGAAGTGTGCCGGCAACCGCAGCTGCCGAGACGCAATTGACCGGCGCGTTGAGCAGATTGCTCGCGGTTGTCGAGGCTTATCCAGATCTCAAGGCGACGGGTAATGTCGCGCAGCTGCAGGAAGAATTGACGGCGACTGAAAACAAAATCGGTTTTGCGCGTCAGCTCTACAACGACACGGCGACGCAATACAACACGGCGCAGCAAACTTTCCCGACGATGCTCTTCGCGGGAATGGCCGGCGCAACGCAGGTGCCGTTGTGGGAGATCACCGACGAAGGCGAGCGCGCTGTTCCACAGGTTGACCTCTCGATGGGTCCGCCGAAGACGTGAGCGAAACCGGCAACCTGTTCGCGCAGCAGCAAGCGAACAGGAAGGCCACTCGCCGGCTCGTTGCCGGATTCATTCTCTTCGTAGCGTGGCTCGGATTCGGCGGCGACTTCATCTGGTATCTCTGGTCGTCCAACCAGGCCGCGGGGCGCGCAGCGGCGGGCTTCCCGTATTACGGCGTGCACGTCATCCCCGGACTCGGGATCATGATGTTCATCATTGCCGCGTTCATGGCATGGTGGGGTTATAACTTCGGCGCGACATCGCTGATAAAGGCAACGGGCGGACGCGAGATCCTCAATCCGTCGAACGACGCGGAGCAGAAACTCGTGAACGTCGTTGACGAGATGTCGATCGCTTCCGGCACGAAGCGACCGCATCTCTGGGTCATTCCGGACGAGGCGCCGAATGCATTTGCGACCGGTGTTCACCTCGATGACGCACACATTGCGGTCACGCAGGGATTACTGGATACGCTGCCGCGCGACGAGTTACAGGCAGTGGTGGCTCACGAGATGGGACACGTTGCAAATCTCGATGTGCGACTGATGACTCTGCTGACTGCCCTCGTTGGAGTTGTAGCGCTGATCCACAGTGCTTCATTTCGCGTGATGAATACTGGGAGCGGCAACAGTTTTGGAGGAAGGTCCCGCTCGCGGTCACGCGGCGGTGACAACAAAGGTGCCGGCATCCTCGTCGTTGTGCTGCTCGTCGTCTGGATAATCTCGTGGGTCATCGCACCGTTGGTAACGCGATTGATAGCAATGAAGGTTGGACGGTCGAGAGAGTTTCTCGCAGACGCGATGAGCGCGCAGTACACGCGCAATCCCGGCGCGCTCGTTGATGCGCTGGAAAAAATCAGCGGATCAACTGTCGTTCCAACAATGATCCCCAAGAGCTCGGCGCAACTCTGCATCGTTGATCCGTTTCATTCGGTCTGGAGTGACCGTGAGGGAAAAATGGCGGACCTCATGGCAACGCATCCGCCGCTCCGTGAGCGCATCGCTCGCTTGCGTGCGATGGCGTATCTACCGCAATCTCCGCCGGCGGTCGTGCCACCATAAGAGAAAGCGACCACGAAGGACACGAAGAACCTCCTTATGGGTTCGCACTACTGGACTGTCTCGATTCTCCATAGACCGTTGAGCATATCTGAAGCGTAGAGCTTGGTTCCGATCGAGAACACTCCCCAGATGAACACCGCAATCCCCGTATCGGTGAGCGCGTGACCAACTTCGCGTCCCATCTTTTTCAAGTCGCAACGCCCGTCATCGCTCTTCACGGTTGCATCACAGCGTCCGATGTCGCCGCGAACATTTATCGCTCGCACGCCACCGTTGTAATACGCCGCGAACAACACGCCGCGATCCTCATCGACTGAGAAATTATGTGTGCCTGCCGCCGGCACATTGTAAAACGACACCTCGTGCGGATTGGTCAAATCCGAGACATCCACGACGTGTATGTCTCCCACCGATGTCGAGCCAATCGAGCCAGGGCCTTCCTCGCCGACAAACGCGAAGCGCTTCGTGCCGTTCGCATTGTCACGGAACCACCAGACGTTGTGCACCTTGCCGCCGACCGTTTTCACATTGCCGAGCTGTTTTGGATTCGAGATGGTGCCGCCTGCGCCACCGCCGCCGATGTCGAAGATCGACATCCCGTCGTTCCACAATGCGACCATTAGAATTCCGTCGCGCACGAATACGTCGTGCACGAATGGATTTCCCATCGCCTGCGAAAAAACCTCGACGGGCGCTGACGCATTCGAGAGATCCACGATCACGAGCTTCGCTGGTTGATCCACACCCGGATCGACGCAAAGAAATGCGTAGAGTTTTCCGTTCACCACAGCCGCTGTCGCCGTATGAACGCCAGGCGCTGTGTTTGCGCTGGAGAATCGCGAAACGAGCTGCGGCTTCAGCGGATTTGCGATGTCGTAAACGACAATGGAGCCGGGCGCAAATTCTGTCGCGACAACGAGAAGCTTCTCGTCATCCGTCGCTTGAATGTCGCCGAGCGTCGTTGCGTCGGACACGATCACGGAATCAACCAGAGCTGGTGTCGCTCCCGCGACGTTCCAGATTTTTATTGCATTGCCGACCGAGCGAACGCCATCGACTGTTCGCGAACCCCACGTAGTGGTGTACGCCACGTTGCCCACTACCCAAAGCTCCGCAGTGTAGCGATCGGCAACGACTCCTCGGCCCTCAGTGTTTAGCGCGCGAGAAACCTGTGTGATCGTCGAGTCACCGCCCGCGTCGATCGCCTTGTTGTCGCACGCGGTGATTGTACTCGTTGACGCGAACGCGAATAATGTCGCGAGTGTGATCGACGTCAGTCTCGCAACGGATCGAGGCATTCGACTCACATCCCCGCCATCGACATTTCGCCGGACTCTCTCGATGCAGCGCCGTATTGACCGGCTCGTCGATGAATCATTCCGACGGCGAAGCTCACACCGACTGTCGTGCTCCAAAGTGTGTTCGATCCGTAAAACGCTCGCGGGTTGAATACAGATCCGGTCGCCCGCGCAGTCACATGGCTGGCCTCGACCTCGACGAACGGCGTGAAGGTCATCGTGCCTCGTTGAAAGGTGCGCACGCTCGCTCGAGCGGACGTAATGTTCCACAAAGTTCGGCCGAGAATGTTGAAGTCCGTTGCCGGGCGCTTTGTTCGAAATGGATTTGCCAGTCGCTCTTCTTCGGGACGCTCAGTTCGCTCGAATCTTCCGGCAAGCGCGACGCGCCCTCGACTCAGCTCGCCTTCAGCGAGCGCTGCATTGAAACTGAATGCGCGATCGCGACCGTCGTAGTCGGAGCTCCTCGCCCATTCCGCCAACACATAGTAATGCGCATCGCGCGAATCCATCGACGCTGCACTCTCGGCGCGCGCGGAAATGCTCACCTTTCGTTGATCGAGCCCGCCACCGGCAGCAAGCTCAGGTGATTTCACGCGAGCGACGCTTCCTTGCATCTCGAGATAACTCGTCGGCAACAATGTGGTGCGCGCGGACCACGAATCCCAAAGTCTGTTGCTGTTGGGAAGATCCGACGGTGATTCGGGCTCATCACCGTTGAATAGCGCACCTTCTATAAGGAAGGGACCGTTCCTTACCGCAACCGTCGCCAGAAGCCGCTCCACTATCTGAGAGATGTGATGGTTGATTGGATACTTCTCGAACGGACGAACCATTGGATCGTCAGTGCCGAACGGAACGAAGCCTTTGCCAAGTGCCGCTGAATAGCGTGTTGCGGCGAACGCACCTGTAGCTGTGGCGACAAGCTCGTGCAGGTAGGTGTGCGGATGACGGCGGTCGACATATCCCTCTCCGGAAATGCCTGCATCGAGCTCTCCTCTCTCGAGAGTCAGTCCCTCGAGGTCCAGCATTCCCTCGAGCGCAAAGTGACCGTCGGCAGTCGACACTGAACCCATCAGCATCGGCTGAGTGAGATACCCCTCAGTAAGATTACGGTTCGCGATGGCGGGCGACGCGCGCGTGACGATTCCCATTACCTGCGCGCCGATCGACGATTGGGCCACGGCCCCAGCGGGAACAGCTTGAAAGATCAGCAAGAGAAAAATCGGTCGCCGATACCCGCTGGCCGATGGCCGATCTCCGAGGCCTGAAAACATCGGACTTCGCTAATCGGTCATCGGCCAGCGGGCACCGGCGACCGGCTCTTTTGTCACAGGTTTCCGCTGGTGCTACCGCCCCTCGCGACAGCCGCAGCTTCGGCAAGCTCCTCGCGCGGTGACTGCGTAACAGGAGTCAGGTCCTCTCCCGGATTTATGAATCTGTCGTGCTCGAGTCCGTACTGGCGATCATAGAGTTGGCGGTAACGGCCACGCATTGTGATCAGCTCGTTGTGCGTTCCTCGCTCGACAATTTCTCCGCCCTCGAGCACGAGGATCTGGTCGGAGCTTTCGATCGTCGACAATCGATGCGCGATGACAAACGTCGTGCGTCCTTTGCGCAACGATCTGAGACCGTCGCGAATCATCGCCTCGCTTTCGCTGTCGAGACTGGATGTCGCTTCGTCGAGCAAGAGGATTCTCGGATCGGCGAGTATCGCGCGCGCAATCGCGACTCTCTGACGTTGACCGCCCGATAGCTTCACTCCGCGTTCGCCGACAATCGTGTCGTATTTATTCTCGAATTTCTCGACGAACTCATCGACGTGCGCGATACGACTGACTTCACGTATCTCTTCGTCGGTCGCGGCGGGCCTGGCGAACGCGATGTTTTCGCGAATGGTTCCGTCGAAAAGAAAATTGTCCTGCAGCACAACTCCGAGCTGCGATCGGAAATCGCGGAGGCGCACCGTCGATAGATCGCGCCCGTCGACAAGTATGCTGCCGCTGTCCGGACGATTGAACGCCATCACCAATCCAAGCAGTGTGCTCTTCCCCGATCCGCTCGAGCCGACAAGCGCCGTCGTCGATCCCTCGGACGCGCGGAAGGAGACATCACGCAAGACTGGTACGCCAGGCACATACGAAAACGTCACGTGATCGAATTCGACCTTTCCATCAACCTCCGCAAGCGCGGCTCGAGACGCATCGTCCTGATCTTCCGTGCGCATCTCCCTGATCTCATGAATGCGATCGAGTCCGGCGAAGGCTTCTGTGATTTGCGTACCGATCGACGCGATCTGGACGAGCGGCGCCGCAACCATCCCGATGAAGAAGATGTACATGATGAATCCGCCGAGGGTCATCGTGCCGGCGAGAATTGCGCGTCCGCCGACGATGATCATCAGCACGCCGATCGCGCCGGTGATTATGGTCGCACCCGTTCCGACAATTGAAGTGCCGGTGATTGTTTTCCGAATGTTGTCGAAGAGACTCTCTACTCCCTCAGAGAAGATGCGCTCTTCGCGACCCTCGGATGTGTAGACCTTGACGATGCGAATGCCACCGAGTGATTCAGCAAGGCGGCCAGTGACGTCGGCATTGAGGCGACCGCGATCGCGAAACAACGGTCTCAATCTTCCGAATGCCACCGCCATCATGCCGCCGAATGCGAACAGAACAAAGATCGTGAACAGCGTCAGCTTCCAGTTGAGATAGAAAAGCACCGCAATGCCGATGATCGCCGTGATGAATCCACCCGTGAGCTGAATCAGACCAGTCCCGACCAGATTTCTTACTCCCTCGGCGTCGGTCATGATGCGAGAAATGAGAATGCCGGTCTTCGTGGAATCGAAGTACGATACCGGCAGATGCAGGACGTGCGATTGCACGTCTTTTCGCATGGTGGTGATTGCGCGCTGAGCCGCAATGCTCACGATCTGAGACAGGGCGTACGTCGTGATTGCTTGGATGACGACTGCGGCCGCTGCTGCGCCGGCGAGCGGAATAAGCAGATCAGCGCGATGCTTTCCGATGACATCGTCGATGAGGTACTTCGAGCTTGCGGGAAGCACGAGGCCTGACAATCTGTTGACGAGCATCAACGCCAGCCCGATGCTCAACGAGCGACGATGCTGCCAGATCAGCTCGCGAGCTTCAGCCCATGCTCTGCTGTAGTTGATTTTTTTCGATTTGTCGGTGTCCGCCATGGCGTCAATTTAGTCGAGGGACGCACCGGCGAATGCCTTTTTGAAAATCGTCAGGATTCCATCCCTCGTCGGTGGTCGCGGATTCGGGTACGTCTGTTCCATTGCAAGCGTCGCGGCACGATCGAGATCGGATTCGTGCATTCCGATCTCCGCCAGCGATCGTGGTATCGGCAATCGGCGACAGAGTTTATGCAATGCGACCGGTGCATTCGTCGCGTTCAGAGCGCGCGCGACGCGCGACATCGCATCGCTCGCTGCCGGAGCATTGAACTCGGCGGTGTACGGCAGCAAGACGGCGTGAGTTTCCGCATGTGGTAAATCGAAGCTTCCGCCGAGCACGTGGCAGAGCTTGTGATGCAATCCCATTTGCACGCTCGCGAGCGCGGCACCGCCGAGCCACGCGCCGTACATGGCGCGGGTGCGCGCATCGATGTCGCGCGGCGACTCGACGATTATCGGAAGCGATTTACCGAGACCGCGAATTCCTTCTTCCGACATCCACGATGTCACTGGATTCGCGTCGGGCGCATACAAGGCCTCGACACAATGTGCGATCGCATTCATGCCGCTCGCCGCAGAGACAGATGCGGATAATTCGAGAGTGAGCTCCGGGTCGTAAATGACCGTGCGCGGTTGCACGCGCGAATCACGACCGGTGTGCTTGGCACCGTGACGAGTCAGTCCCCAAAGCGGAGTCATCTCCGAGCCGCTGTACGTCGTCGGGACCGCTACTATAGATAGGTTGGTCGCCAGCGCGACGGCTTTGGAAACGCCGATCGCAGAACCGCCGCCAATCGAAAGAATCGAATCAGCTCGCGCCGTAGCGGCAGCGATTATTGCTCGTGCCGCCACTGCTTCGGGCACATGCACAACAGCTTCGTCGAATTTTCCAGCAACCCGATCGCCAAGCAGTTGCGTTGCGCGTTCGACGACTGCTGATCGACCCGGAGTCGCAACAACCAGGACTCGCTCCCCGGAGAGTCGATCGATTTCCTGCGGAAGAGAGGCGAACAACCCCGCGCCGAACACGACTCGTGGCAGGGCCGCTTCGTAGGTGAATCGCATCGATTAGGAAGAAACGACTTTGGCCATCATCTTCTTGACCGCGTTCACCTCATCGTCGTTCACGATGTGTCCCATTCCCGGATAAAGGCGGACGTCGACGACGGCTCCCATTTTTTCGAAAACTTTCGCAGTTTCGCGCACGCGCTCGACCGGAATGTGAGAGTCAACATCGCTGCATCCGAGAAAAACCGGCGTGCCATCGAATGATCCCGAGTAATTGCGAAGCGTGCCATCCGGACCGATGAGTCCGCCGCTCAATCCGGCGATTCCTCCGTAGTGTGGCGCATGTCGCGCGGCATACTCGAGGGAAAGGCACGCTCCCTGAGAAAATCCGAGAAGCATCGTTTTTTCCGGCGGGATATGTGCCGCGCCGATCCTTTTCATCAGATCATCGATTGCGCCGAGCCCCGACGAGATTCCCGGCTCGTTGCTCGGAATCGGGGCGAGGAATGAATTCGGGTACCACGTATTCCCCGCTGCTTGCGGAGCGAGATAAGCAAAACCCGGCGTGTCGATTGCCTGAACCAGCGTGAGAATGCTCTCCGCGGTTGCGCCGCGACCATGGAGCATGATCATCGCTGCGGTCGCGGATTGCAGTTTCGCACCGGCAGTCCTGACCGGTTGCCCCTTATGAGGAGATTGTTCCGACACTTTGAAATGCGATTGAGCGATTGAGCGGTTGAGCGGTTGAGCGGTTGAGCGGTCAGTTAGACCGACTGGACGACGGAGGTGGGCTCCCATCTCTCTGTGGTCACCGGATGAAGTGCCGATTCGAGACGTGAGCGATGCTTTTCGAGCCACGGCGGAAGCTGGAGACTTTCGCCGAGCGACTCGAGTGGCTCGTCGACTGTAAACCCCGGACCGCGCGTTGCAATCTCGATGATGTGGCCATCGGGATCGTGCATGTAGATGCTCTTGAAGTAAACACGATCCATCACCGGGGTCACCTGTACACCTGCGGACATCAACTTGTCGCGCCACGCGTGCTGCGTATCGTCGTCGGCAACAGCGAGAGCGAAATGGTGAGTTTGCCCAGTTCCCATTTTCACAGCCGGCTCTTTTTCCGGATTGCGCTCGAAGTAAGTGACGAGCGTCCCCGGTTTACCATCACCGACGCCCCAGTACCAGTGAAACGAGTTCGGATCGTCGAAATTGTTCGTCTGCTTGACCAGGTGCATGCCGAGCAATCCGCCGAAGAAATCCGCAGTGCGATGAATGTTTTTGCCGATTGCTGTGATGTGATGAATGCCGTGCTCGAGTCGCATCGCGGGCACAATCTCGGGAACTGGCTCCGGCCAATTGATCGCCTGAATTTTCGCTTTGTCACGATTTCCGGTAAGCATTTCCGGAGGTGGCGCACGGTGAGTCGTGCCGATCGAGTCTGCGGGCTCATCGCGAGTCCAGCCCGGCCCTCGCGTCGCAATCTCCACAATCGTTCCGTCCGGATCATTGATGTAGATGCTCGTGAAATAGTGGCGGTCGAGTGGACCATTCACCGCAATTCCCATATCGGTGAGGCGCCGCTTCCACATCAATAGCCCGTCATAATCCGCCACGTGAAGGGCGAAGTGGTGCGTGCCCCCGATTCCCGGCGCACCACGCGACGCATGAGGCCACTCGAAAAACGTCACAAGCGACGAAGGCTCGGCATTTTCGTTACCGAAATAGAGATGGTAGGTATTCGGTGCGTCGAAGTTGACGGTCTTCTTGACGAGTCTCAGGCCGAGCACGCGAGTGTAGAAATCGGCGGTGCGTTGAGCGTCGGCGGAAACGATGGTGATGTGGTGGAGGGAGAGAATGGACATTTGAGGAATCCGAGTTCTGGACTCCTGAAATATGCGACATCTGGAGATGGATGGAGAAAGTATTCCCCTCCCCAGCTCAAAACTGAAAATAAATGAAGGGCCGCGTGTGAACGGGTGAGAATAGAAAAAGTCCAACGACCCAGACGGTCAGCACGAACGCGCTGATAAATCCGGGTCGCGGCAGCAGCAGATACAATCCCGCGGCACGATGAGGTCTGATCGCAATCCCACGATCCTTTTCATCGTAGATCACGGATGCGATTGCTGGGGCAGGAACCCATTTCTCCAGGCCCGTCGAAGTTTTCCTTTCGTGGCGCGCGATCCACCAACCGGCGGCGTGAGCCGCAACGACGAGTGGAAGAATCAAGAGAAGCGGCAGATACACCCACGTCGCTCCACCGGGCTCGAGTCCAGCAATCTTTCGCAGCATCAATGCCGCCGTCGGGAAATCGTGCGCGCGAAAGAACACCCACGCAACGCAGACGAACGAATAGGTGGCGAGCCATCCAATTACTCCATGGAATGGACGCCGCCCGTGCGACGCGTGCTCCGTCCACAGTTTGTGCGCAGCCAGTCCTACGCCATGCAGCAGTCCCCACATCACGAAGGTCCACGCCGCTCCATGCCACAATCCGCCGAGCAGCATGGTCAACATGAGATTGATGTACGTGCGTCGGCGACCCTTACGATTTCCGCCGAGGGGGATGTAGAGATAATCCCGCAGCCACTGCGAAAGAGTGATGTGCCATCTGCGCCAGAATTCCGTGATCGATGTCGCGAGGTACGGCATGTTGAAGTTTTCGGGGAGATCGAAGCCGATGATGCGCGACACTCCGATCGCGATGTCGGAGTATCCTGAGAAATCGCAATAGATCTGCAGCGAGTAAGCGACAACGGCAGACGCGACAGTGAACTGAGAGTACGCCTGCGGTGCCACGAATACCGGATTCACCAGCGTTGCCAACCGATCTGCGACGAAAAGTTTTTTCGTAACGCCGAGAAGAATGAGCTGCAGTCCGACAGTCGCCCGCGCGAGTGATGGCTGAAGCGACCGATTCATCTGCGGAAGGAAAACCGATGCTCGTACAATCGGACCGGCGACGAGCTCAGGGAAATACGAAACGAACATCGCGTATCGCCACATACTCCGGCACGCCGGAATCTCTCGACGATAAACGTCGATGGTGTAGCTCAGCGTCTTGAAGGTGAAGAATGAAATTCCGAGAGGCAGCGCCAGCCCCAGCGGAACCGTCGACACGCCGACGAGCGCGCCAATCGAATCAGCAAAGAAGTCGGCGTATTTGAAGTAAGCGAGGAGTCCGAGGTTCGAAACGAGACTCAGCAAGAGCCATCGCTTGCGCGTGAGCGCGTCGTCTGAATCCTCGATGCGCGCGGCGCAAGCGAAATCGATGAGACTCGGCGCGGCAAGAATGAGGAGATGCCACGGCGTGTGGGATCCGTAGAAAACTGCGCTCGCGACGAGTATCAAGCCTTGTCGTGATGTCCTCGTGGGCATGATGCGCAGCCCCGCGAGAACAAGAATCAAAAAGACTACGAACTCCCAGGAAATGAAAAGCATGTCGCGCTCTTATCGCTCCGCGAGCACCGACGTGTTCCGCGGAGCCTCTCGGCGGATGGCAGTCCAGATGGCGCGCCCGACGAGCTCGTGTCCCATCGCATTGAGATGGCCGACGCCGAGTGTCGTGGTGGAGAATCCGCGAACGACGTAACCGTTGCGGCGCGCGGCAAGCATCAGTTGCCGCATCGACAAGCACCGCACATGCTGTGCGACGCACGCATCGAGAAGTCGCTGTTCGCCGGGATCGATTTTCTCACCACCGATTGCGCGAACATCGGCGGTGTAGACGATGGTAAGTCGCGGTCCAAATGCGTGCGCGAGTGCTTTGACTTCGACGCGCGGAACCGCCGCGACAGCCTGCGGATCGGGAGTTGGTCCTCGCTGCTCTAGCGGAGCACCCAGCCAATAACGAACGGTGCGCGGTGAGCGCTCGAGCACCATTTGCCAGCGAATCCTGAAAAGCGTGGCGAGAGTAAGGTGATGATGAGCAGGTGATGCAACGGGAGATTCGTGAGGATCGGGCACGATCTCCATTGAATCATCGGCGCCGATGCGCATTCTCGGATAGCGTCGATTGAGCGGATCGGGACCGAGATCATCGCCATCGAGCACGACGACGACTTCGGTTGGCTTCCACTTTTCGAGAACATCGTGGGCGACGAGTAGATATTGCGGCGGCGATGCGCCGCGCCAACCATACTGCCGCACGTTGATGAAATACTGGTCGCTTCGCGCGAGTCGCTCGACCCATGCTCCCATCGTTTGATCGTCGGAAATCTCGCGCGCCATGACGTGTGAATCGCCGAGTATGACGATGACAGGACCACCGACGACGACTGGATTTCCGGTGAGCCGTGCACCCGCAGACGAGAAGTGCGCTTCAGCAATTCCTTCCTCGAGTTGACGACTCGTGATTACGGGTGCGCCGAGCCTGTCGGCGGCTGGCCGGGCAAGAGGAGGTAGATCGGCAGTTGCGAGCGGCCGCAGCCCAAGTTCGAGGGCAATTAGAGCTGTGAGTACGCCGAGAATTGGAGAGAGGAATCTCATCTGGTAGAGACTCGTTCAGCACTAGGGAGGCAACCGAAAGGGAGGGAGAAAAAGAGAAGAACATTTGCCGCGAAGGCGCAGCAAATGTTGTCTGCTGTTCTCTCGCTCTAGAACTGAAACTTGACGGCCGTGACGTCGACCGTAATCGTCCTCGCGCCGTTGGAGGAGCTCTCGACCGTCACCGCTCCGGTCGATTCATTCACCGTCTTTAGTTTCTCGGCCGTGTAGGTCGATGCGCGGAAGGAGACACTCACGATCTTCTCGGTTCCACCAAACGGCGGGTCGAGAATCGGTTTGAACGAGCCAGTCGGGAACGGCTGTTGATACGAATCGCCGGAGAAGGTGATGATCAGGTCGCCGTCGGCGCCGGAGCCGTCGACATTCGCGACCCAGCATCCAATCGCGTGATAACCTTCATTGACGAAGTCGCCCTTGAAGTCGGGCAATACCGCACCGCGCACCTGTCCAATCGACTTGTACGTCTTGCCGAGTGCTTCGACGGTGCAATGGTTGTCCGGAGTCACCGTGGCGCGCAGCGGAAATTCCTCCGCGTCGGGCACGGCGGTCGGAACTTTCACGCACGCAGCTACAGCGATGGCAAAAAGACTAATCGAAGTCAGAGCGATTTTTTTCATGGTATCACAACTTCAGGGGCAATAAAAAAGTGATGGACGACTGCTGGTCTGCCTCTGACAGACGAACGCCGAAGTTCAGAAGTCACGAAATGCCGAGGATTGTACGTGGAACCGAAGGCTCGGGTTCCTGCACACGATAGTATCGGTGTGCGATTCCAATCAACGATTTTTTTCAAAAACAACTCAGGCCTGTAGCGGGAGCCTTCCAGCTTGAGCCACTAGCTGCTCCGGCTAGAACGCTCCCGCTACGAGCTTGTGCGGTTGACCTTGAAACTATGTGTTTGCACACGTAAATTGCTTCATATGACCACTCACCTGCGCGACGAGATCAAACAATCCAAGCCGTTTTCCTCTCTGGAGCAGGAAGCCGTGCTCGGCATCGCTCGAACCGACGCCATGCTCGGCTACTCGATCATCGAGGTCCTCAAGCCCTACGACGTTACCCCGACGCAGTACAACGTCCTGAGAATTCTGCGCGGCGCAGGTGGCAATGGACTTTGTCGCGAAGACATCAAGGAGCGACTCGTTTCGCAGGTACCCGACGTGACGCGGCTGCTCGACAGGCTCGAGCAAGCCCGCCTCGTTGACCGCGCACGAGACACCATCGATCGCCGCCTCGTCACAACGCATATCACTCAAGCGGGGCTGGATCTACTCAGGAAACTCGACAAACCAATCAGCGACGCACACGCCGAACAGCTGGGCCACCTGACAAAGACCGAGCTCAAAACACTTATCGCGTTACTCGAAAAGGCGCGCCAAAAAGAGGAGCAGCAATGAGCGATGTACCATATGGTATGCGTCCCAGCGGTTACCGGCTTCCGGAAGAAACGCGACTCGGACCAGTGCGACTGCAGATATCCGATCTGAATCGATCGCTCGAGTACTACGATCGCGTGATGGGATTTCGCGTGATCGACAAAAAGAGTGACAGAGCGACACTTGCCGCGCATGGTGACGACACAGTTCTCATCGAGCTCGTCGAGCGAAAGGGCGCGCGAGCGGTACCACGTCGCGGACGGCTCGGACTTTATCATTACGCGATCCTGCTGCCCGACCGCGCGTCACTCGGAAGATTCCTCGTGCATCTCTCCGAGCTTGGCGTGTACGCCGGAATGTCAGACCATCTCGTGAGTGAGGCCCTCTATCTCACCGATCCGGACGGATTGGGAATCGAAGTTTATGCGGACCGTCCACGGAGTCAGTGGAAGCACGAGCAACGACAGCTCACGATGGCGACGAATCCGCTAAACGTCGAAGACCTTGTCGCGGCTGCGAAGGGAGAGAAATGGACCGGTATGCCTGCGGGAACTATCGTTGGACACGTGCATCTTTATGTTGGCGACATCGACCAGGCCGCGTCGTTCTTTCACGAAGGACTCGGTCTCGATAAAGTGGTTTGGAATTATCCCGGCGCGCTTTTTCTTTCAGCCGGCGGCTACCATCATCACCTCGGCACCAACACCTGGGCAGCGGGCGCGCCGCGCGCCGAAGAAAACGACGCGCGTCTTCTCGAGTGGACTGTGATCGTTCCGTCTGCAATCGATGCAGCTGATGCTGCGCGAAGCATCGAGGCAGCCGGTTACACGGTCAAGCAAACTCCGGGCGACGGCACGCGAGCCGAGAGCTGGCTCGCAACGGACCCTTGGGGAACGAACGTGAGACTCACCCCGACGAGGACGCTCAAGTAGCTCGACCTCCGAACATCGCGTAAAGACTCTCGAACAGCATCGCGCCTTCGTCCAGTCGCGTGTAATCCGACGCATTGCGACCATAGATTCGATTCAGCTCGACCGCGGTGTCTCGCGTCTCCTCATGTCCAAATAGGTCGTCCTTGTAGTCGATGTCGTGTACGATCTCGCCTATTGCACGCAAGGCTTCGTCGCTGCCGAGGCCGAACGTACTGAGCAGCACCTCGAACGTGCATGCTGCTCCGACGTGGGTGAATTCTGCCTCGAACATATCGAAGCGCTGCTCGCCCTTAACCGGAGTGTAGCCCGAAGCGGGGACGAACTTGAACCGCGCACCGGGATCGATGAAGCGTCTGATGAGCCACGCGCTCGCGATTCGATCGACGTGGATGTTTCGTCTCGTCACCCACGTGGCATCTGCCGGCTTCGCCTTCACGGTGGGCAGCTGGCGCTTCTCATTATCGGCCTGCGACGATCTGTCCTTTACTGCATTCGCGAGCAGCATCTCGACCTCCTTGTCGGTGGTTCCTGAAATCATGTTCGCCTCGCAAAGCGTTACCTCCCCGTTCCCTGCAACGATCTCACGCGACAGCCATTCGAAGTCCTCGCGCGCTTCGGGCGTATTCGGCAGCACATAGACGGAGTTCTTGAGCGCGGCCGCACCGATCGCGCGTAGTCGGCGCCACACCTTTACCCGGAAATAGTCGGGCTGCGGTGGTAGCTGATGCATGAGAACGAGCCAGCGAGGACGTGATGGCATCGGTTTTCCGGAAGATCTGGCGGACATTGTGTCCGGATGATACAGTTGTATCATACATCACTGGTGGTGGTTTCGCGAGGAGGTCGTATGGTGGGGAGAATTGGACTGATGAGCCTGCTGAGCGTTGTGATTGCGGGCGTGGCTCCGTCGAGCACACGTGCACAGGCAGCGTCGTGGCAAGCTGGTGTAGACAGCGCTCTCGGACGAAAAGGGGCAGTTCAAACCGACTCGGCATACAAGTTCAGCCTGCCGCGAACTGATCTTTCAGTAACGATCGGAGCCGTCGCGCTCAAACCTGCACTCGCCCTTGGCTCCTGGGTCGCGTTTCTACGGACCGGCCAGTCCCAGGCGATTGCGATGGGCGATCTCGTTCTTACAGAAAATGAAATCGCCGGCGTGATGCGCGCGCTTCAGGCCGGTGGCGTTGAACAAACGGCGCTCCACAATCATCTGCGCGGCGAGTCGCCTCACGTGATGTACATGCACATCATGGCGCGCGGAAACCCCGTCACCATAGCGCGAACGATTCACACGGCGCTGGCCGGAACGGGCACGCCGATGACCGCTGCGCCAGTCGTCACGTTGCCCGCCGTCATTGGTCTCGACACAGCTGGGATCGCAAAAGCACTTGGACACGCCGGGAAGTTCAACGGCATCGTTTATCAAGTCAGTGTCCCTCGAGCCGAAGTGATCAACATGGGCGGGATCACCATTCCACCGTCGATGGGACTCGCGACTGCGATCAACATTCAACCCACCGGTTCAGGACGCGCGGTTGCAACCGGAGACTTCGTCCTTCTTGCGGGCGAGGTGAATCCGGTTCTCAGAGCGCTGCAAACGAACGGAATCGAAGTCACGGCAATTCACAGTCACATGCTCGATGAGTCGCCGCATCTTTTCTTCATGCACTTCTGGGGAGACAACGACGCGCTATCGATTGCGCGTGGGTTGCGAGCCGCACTCGACGCCACCAACAGCAAATGACGACTGTGGATTGCGGATTACGGACTAACAACTGCGCCGCCGCGATCGATTAATCGGATACTTTGGCCTCGAGCGAAACATCGTCGCGGTATCGGCGACGATGTTTCTCCTCGCACTCGGCGAGAATCTCTGGCGTCGCTTTCTTCCTCGGTATTTACAGGCATTTGGCGCACCGATCACGGCGATCGGACTTTTCGGGACGGTCGAGGATTTTCTCGACGGTGTCTATCAGTATCCAGGCGGGTGGCTAGCTGACACGTACGGGCGACGGCGAGCGCTCGTGAGCTTCATCGCATTGTCCACGGCGGGTTACGCAGTCTTTCTCATCATGCACTCGTGGTGGATCGCATTCATCGGGCTTGCGCTGATAATGGCGTGGGACAGCATGGCGAGCCCAACTCTATTCGCGGTTGTCGGCGATGCGCTTCCACCGTCGATGCGCACGATGGGATTCACCGTCCAATCAGTTCTGCGACGCGTGCCGATCGTGATCGCGCCGATTCTCGGTGGCCTCATGGTCGCGAAGCTTGGCATCGTACGCGGTGTTCAAGCGGGACTCATCATCTCGATTGTCCTCGCGATAATCACGCTCGTGATCGTTTCACAGATTCGCATTCCTGTAATTCCCGACGAAGCGCCGACGAACATCAGGGGAGTGTGGCGAAAAATTCCGTCGAGTCTTCGCTGGCTTCTTGCATCGGACATCTTCATCAGGACATGCGACGCGATGGTCGATGTGTTTCTCGTGATCTTCGCCGTGACGATCATCCGCGTGAGCAGCCTGGACTTCGGGATAGCCATTGCAGTGCAATCACTGACGGCGATTCTCGTTTACATCCCGGCCGCGAAGATCGCCGAAAAGACAGGAAAGAAGCCGTTCGTCATCGCGACGTTCGTAGCGTTCGCGTTTTTTCCTCTCGCGGTCGTGCGGTCGACGAGCTTCAGCTGGTTGCTTGCAGCGTTTGTCGTCGGCGGACTTCGAGAGATTGGTGAGCCCGCGCGAAAGGCCCTCATCATAGATCTTGCCGAGCCCGCGCTTCGCGCCCGAGTTGTGGGGCTTTACTATCTGGGTCGAAGCGTTGCGATCGCGCCCGCGGCGTTCATTGGCGGACTCCTTTGGAAAATCTCGCCGACGATTCCCTTCTATGTCGCTGCAGCGATCGGAGGCATTGGAGTGATTGTATTCGCCGCAACTGTAAGAGAAGAGTAAGAGCGAACACGCGACCGCTTGCAGGTGTAATAGGGGGAACCCACATATTGAATCAGCTATCGCCGGCCCCGTTTCCAGGGACTGTTGCGCGGTTGCACAACTTCACCCAATTGCGACATGCCCACAATTCGACAGCTCGCCGCTGCAGCACTCGTTCTTTTCCCTGCGCTCGTTCCGGCTCAACAGGCAAATCCCGCGGCATCGCCTGCGGCTGCGCTGCCCGCTCCTTCAACACCGCTGCCGATCGATCCCAAAGTGAAGATCGGAACGCTTCCGAATGGACTTCGATATTACATCCGTCAGAATTCGAAACCCGAGAAGCGCGCGGAGCTGAGGCTCGTCGTGAACGCCGGCTCGGTACTCGAAAATCCGAATCAGCTCGGTGAGGCCCACATTGTCGAGCACACAGCGTTCAACGGCACGACGCATTTCGCGAAGAACGACCTCATCAAGTACCTCGAATCGATTGGCGTTCGATTCGGCGCGGATCTGAACGCGTACACGTCGTTCGACGAAACGGTCTACATCCTTCCCATTCCCACCGACACCGCACGCATCGTCGAGCAGGCATTCACAATTCTCGAGGATTGGGCGCATGGACAGACGTTCGACTCGACGGAAGTGATGAGCGAGCGAAACGTCGTGCGTGAGGAGTGGCGTGGCGGACGAGGCGCGGGAGAGCGAATGCTCAATGAGTGGCTGCCAGTTGCATTCAAAGGATCTCGCTACTCAGAGCGTCTTCCGATTGGAACCGAGCAGAGCATCATGGCGGCGACGCCATCGAAGATTCACGCATTCTATAACAGCTGGTACAGACCCGATCTCCAGGCGGTAATCGCTGTCGGCGATTTCAATCCCGCCGAGATCGAGGCGCAGATCAAGAAACATTTCGGCAGCATTCCGGCGCCGAGCGCAAATGCGCCAAAGAGGGTTCTCTATGATGTGCCGGGGAACAAGGCGCCGCTCGTCGCGATTGCAAGCGACAAGGAAGCAACGAACTCGAGCGTGGATCTCATCTTCAAGCGTCCCGCGAAAGCGATGAAGACGGTAGCCGATTATCGCGAAGAGCTGCTTCAGCGTCTTTACACGCACATGCTGAACAGCCGATTCAGCGAAATCGTGCAGAAGCCGGATGCGCCGTTTCTCGCGGCAGACGCATCAAATGGAAGTTTCTTCGCGCGGACAACCGAGGCCTTCACTCTCGCCGCAAGCGTGAAGGATGGTGGCATCGAGAAAGGACTCGAAGCCCTTCTCACCGAAGCAAAGCGAGTCGACCAGTTCGGATTTCTGCAGTCGGAGCTCGATCGCGCGCGCGATGATCTTCTTCGCGGCTTCGAGCGCGCGTATGCGGAGCGGGACAAGACTCAGTCCGCATCATTCGTCGAGGAATACATCGGCAATTACCTCGAGAGCGAAGCGATTCCGGGAATCGAATACGAGTACAAGCTCGCCCAGGGCATTCTTCCGTCGATCACGCTGGCGGATGTCAACAAGCTCGCGAGCAGCTGGATTACAGACGACAATCGCGTGATCATCGCGCAGGTTCCCATCAAGGCAGGTGTCCCGGTTCCGACAGAAGGCGGATTGCTCGCGGTATTTGACCGGGCGGGTAAAGCTCCGGTCGTGGCGTGGACAGAAAATCTTTCGGGTGGTGCGCTGCTCGACAAAGCGCCGACTGCGGGAAAAATCGTGAGCTCGACACCGATCACGGGAATCAGTGCCACCGAATGGAAGCTGTCGAACGGTGCGCGCGTGATCGTCAAGCCGACCGACTTCAAGGCGGATGAAATCCTTTTCGGCGCTTACAGTCGCGGCGGAACTTCGCTCGCTTCGGACGCCGACGAGATGTCTGCTGAGCTTGCCGACAACGTGGTCAATCTCAGCGGTATCGGGAACTTCAACCGCATCGACCTTGGGAAGAAGCTCGCCGGAAAAGCGGTAAGGGTGGTTCCGTCCATAACCGAAACAACCGAAGGGTTCCAAGGGAATGCATCTCCCAAGGATCTCGAGACGCTCTTCCAGCTCGTGTACCTCGATTTCACCGCCCCGCGCCTCGACACCACGGCGTTCAACGCGTTCAAAGCGCAGATAGGCCCATTTCTGGCAAACCGCGGCGCTTCACCCGAGGCAGTGTTCCAGGACACGATTCAGGTTACGATGTCGCAGCACAACGTCCGCCAGCGACCTATTTCTCCCGCGACCTTTGCGGAGGTGAATCCCGAGAAGGCAATTGCTTTTTACAAGGATAGATATGCCGACGCGAGCGACTTCACGTTCGTGTTCGTCGGTAATGTCGACACCACGACGCTCAAGCCATACGTCGAGAAATACATTGCAAGTCTGCCTTCGATTTCGCGGAAGGAAACATGGCGCAACACCGGTGGTGCTCCGCCCAAGGGCGTTGTGCAGCGTGAGGTTCACAGGGGAACCGAGCCGAAGGCAAACACGCTCATCCTCTTTACTGGCCCGTGCGTGTACAAGCCTGAGAACAGGTTCGCCATGCGCGCGCTCAACACCCTTGTGCAAATGCGACTCAACGAGACGCTGCGCGAAAAACTCGGCGGCACATACAGCCCGAACGTTGGCGGCGGATGCGACCACGAGCCTCGACAGGAGTACACGATTCAGATTCAGTTCGGATCGTCACCCGAGAATGTCGAACCTCTCACCAAGGCGACGTTTGCTTTGATCGATTCGTTGAAGGCGACACCGCCTTCGCAGGCAGACGTCGACAAAGTGAAGGAGCAGATTCTTCGCGGGCGCGAAGTCGAGACTCGCCAGAATAATTATTGGGTCGCGAACATCATGTCCCGCGACGAAGCCGGCGAGGATCTCGTGGGGCTGACGAGTGTGTACGACGAGATGGTGAAGCGGTTGACGCCGGCGATGCTGCAGGATGCGGCGAAGCAGTACTTCAATACTTCCAACTACGCGAGATTCGTATTACTGCCTGAGACTGTAGCGACTGGCAAGTAGCAAACTGTGTAACGTAGAACGTTACGCAGTTTTCCTTACCCGCCGCGCTTACCGAGCGTAACCGTGAGCTCGACGCGTTGCGTGCCTCGCATCACGACAACCTTCACAACATCGCCTGGTTTGTGGGAATAGAGAGCGTCGGTGTAGGAGTACAAATCCTTCACTGGTAGTCCGCCGAATTCGATTATGACATCGCCGGTCTTGAGACCGCCTTTGTCGGCAGGACTGTCAGGGCGCACGCCCATCAACTTCATGCCGACGACGTCAGTCGCTGACATGTCGGGAACCGAACCGAGATAAGTCTGCGAGCCTTCGCGGCTCATCCCTGTGCGCGCGGCGGCTGGCGCGCGGACGAACGTAAGATGCGTCGGTCTATTCGCGAGTGCTCGCGCGACGTTCAGCGAGAGAGTCACGACACGCGCTTCACCTGCCGCGTTGATCTTCTCGACGTCGTCGGTCGCGCGATGATAGTCCTCGTGCTGGTCCGTGAAGAAATGAAGGACTGGAATGTCCTTCGCGTAGAACGAAGTCTGATCAGACGGACCGTACCCATCGCCGATGCCTGTGACCTTCAATGATCCGCCATCGAGTGCACCGTTCGCGCTGTCGAGCAATGGCTTCAGCTCTGTCGCCGTGGAAGTGCCGTAAACGATGAGCTTGTCGTTCTTCAATCGGCCGACCATGTCGAAGTTGATCATCGCGACTACATGATCGAGTGGAACAAGGGGATGTGTGACAAACCACTGCGATCCCAGCAGTCCGAGCTCCTCGCCGCTGAAGTTTGCAAAGACGATCGATCGCTTCGGCGGATTTGCCGAAAGAATTCGCGCGAGCTCCATCACCGCTGCGGTGCCGGATGCATTGTCGTCCGCACCATTGCGAATTGCATTGCCCGCTTCGGGATCCTGCGCATAAGTCGTCTCGCGTCCAAGATGATCGAAGTGCGCGCCGATTACGATGTACTCGTTCTTCAGAACGGCGTCGGTTCCGCGCAAAAGCGCGACGACATTCTCGCTGTGTCGCGGCTGAGTGCGCCCCATGTGCGCTTCCTCGGCGGACAGCGCATCGAATGGCTGGAGGAATCCGGGCGTTAGTGGTGTGAGGCCAAGTGATTTGTATCGGCGTGCGATGTACGCAGCGGCGGAATCGTTGCCCGGCGTTCCGGTAAGCCTTCCCTCGAGTGCGTCGCTCGCGAGGTAGGCAATGTCGTTGCGAATGAGCGTCGAGTCAGGACGAAGCGGAGCTGAGGCGTTACCGTGCGCGCCGCTGCATGATGCCGCAGCGACTATTATGACAGCACCGCCGAGTGCTCGGATTATGGTAGTCATGTCGCGACGAATCTTATCGTACTGCACGCGAATTGTCAGTGATGCCCTTGCAATTGATTACCTTCTTCATAAGCGGAGAATGGAGAGTGCATGACAACAACTTTCGTGTGGACCAGAAGCTCGATCGCGGTCCTCTTTCTTTCAGCGGGCTTCGCGTGTCGCGATATGGGACCGGGCTTGCCCGTCACCATCTCGGCGGAGCGCTCAAGCACCTTTTCAACCTCGGTTGACATAACCCCATCTAACGACGCAATCAGAGTTACGGGCGGATACAGTATGGGCGGGTGCCAGGAAATCACCGCAGCGGCGGAATTCAATGGCGGAGTTGTCGACGTGAGAATCTCCAACAGAGTTAAAAAGAATCTGGGAAACGTAAGCTGCCCAGACGTGCTTGTACCGTTTACCTATGAGGCAATTGTGTCCGGCCTCGCTCCCGGCGTTGTTCATGTGAGGGTCGAGCACTCGGGAGATACATACGGACCGAATGGAACCGTTGCCGATAAGAGCGTAATAATCGAATAGACTCACGGGCAATCTCCGAGTCGTTTTCCGAGGGCGAAAAGCTCTTGACCACGGTTAGGCCGGCTATATTGTTCACGTATGAACAATATCATCTACGGCGACACGGCGAACGTCGCGCTTCTGATCGCCCGTGTCGCGATCGGAATCGGATTCGCCGCGCATGGGGCTCAAAAGCTTCTCGGTTGGTTCGGAGGCTCCGGAATCAGCAAGACCGGCGAGTTCATGATCAAACTCGGCTGGCAACAGGGGCGGCTTTTCGGGATACTCGCCTCAAGCAGTGAGATCGTTGGCGGATCGCTGATAGCCCTTGGATTCTTGTGGCCGCTCGGCCCCGCACTGTTGATCCTGATGATGATCACCGCTGCGATTACCGTTCACTTGAAGAATGGATTTTTCAATGGGAAGAACGGTTGGGAGCTGAACATGGTTTATGGAATGAGCGCTCTGATACTCACATTCACCGGACCGGGTGATTACTCGCTGGATCGATTTGTCGGACTCGATTGGTTGTACGACACGAACAACGGACTCATCGCAGTTGTTGTCGCGGTTGCAATAGGGCTCATCAACGCGTTCGTATTTCGTAAACCGACGACAACCTAAAAACGGACCGGTCGCCGATACCCGCTGGCAGATGACCGATTCCCGAAGTCCGAAAACTCCGTTGTGAGTTTTCAGTTTCGGCCATCTGAAATCGGTTATCGGCCAGCGGGTATCGGCGACCAAAAGTAAAGGCGCGTTCTTTCGAACGCGCCTTCACTTTCTCTATTTCTCGCCGAAAACCGGATTTGGCGCTGCACCACCATACGTATAAACCGGTATGCCGAGAGTCTCGAGCTCCTTTGCAGGAAGCGGGAGATGACGCGGAGTGCCGAGCTGCAAACCTGAGCCGCCGCGGAAGCCCCACGTATTACCGATTGGAATGCTTCCGTACGTCAGGCTCTTGTCGATACGCCGACGGTCGAACCAACCCTGACCGGCTCCGACTCCCATGAGCTCGACATCCCTCTCATAGAAGATCGCGGCGAGGAGATCATTGGTGCTGCTCCCGCCCGAAAGCGCGGGAAGATTTCCACGACCGACGCGAGTCTTGTTGATCAGCGATGCCGCACGCGCCTTGTCTCCGCCAGTTCGCACCAGCGCTTCCGCGATCAGGAGATCGTTCTCTGCAGGCAGAACGAACGGCACGGTGCCAACGAGGCCACCACTCTCCGTCTCGAATGAATGGAAGAAATAACGCGTGTGCTGCCACTGACTGAAGAAGTACACGCCGCGCGCCGGATTGAATGGAATCGTCTGCACGTAGGTCCAATCACTTGCGAGCCGCGCATCCGCCGATGTTGCACGCGGCGGAGGCGTCACGCTGGTGTAAACGACCGGCTGCGTCGGATCCATTTCCTGAACTACACGTTGATCCGAACGCACCCAGCTCTGACTCTCCTCGTAATACTTGTAGAGGTCGTACCATAGACTTCCGCCGTCTCCGGTAATCTGGAGTGTGAGCGGAGTCGCTCCGGTGGAGATTCCCTTCTCCGCGTACGCGAGCACTTTCGCCCAATTAGTTGTCGCTGCTTCCTCGGGCGTGCGCGCCACGTACGCGAGCTGTCGCGCCGCCATCGTATTGGCGAAACGACTCAGCGCATCAGCCGTCAGCGTCATCCCAGGCGTGAACGTCGAGGGAACCGTCCACGATTGTCCTGCCGCTGCAGCGATGGCCTTGTCGTACTTCGTAAGCGCAGCTGCACTCACGTCGGTATACGGTTGCAGAGTCGCGCCGCCCGTGGGCGTGTCCTCGTCGACGACGAATCCCTTGTCGAAGACAAGTCCTTCCCAGCCGAGCGTCAGACCCTGCACGAGATACGCAAATGCTTTGAACTGTGGAGTCTCGTCTGCAGCACCATCCGTCACCGCGACTTTGACTCCACGCTTGATCGCGTTGAGTCCGTCGTTAGCGGCGCCGAGTGCTCCGTACAATCCATCGTACACGTCACTCGCCAATCGACCATCATCAGCCGACGAGCTGTTGTTGTACGCAAGCCTCGGCTCCTGTCCATTGAATCGTGCGCCGAAGTTTCCAAACGCCATCGTGATGACATCCGCCATGACTCCCGTTGCAATTCCAGGATACGGTCGAGCGCTTCCCTGCATTGCGAGATAGGCGGTGTTGAACGAATTGCCGATCAGGTTGCGAACGTCACCAGGCGTGGATATCGCGCGTGCGACGTCCGGCGCGTTCGGGTTCGTGATGTTGAGGTCGGGTTTGCACGCGCCGGCGAGCGCAACCACAACTGCGCTCGCAGCCAGCGCTGCAATTCGATGTCTATAGGTCATTGTAGTCATTGTCCGTTAGAAACCGATTTCGATCTGGCCAGTGACCTGGCGGAAGCTCGGATAGCGGAAGCCATCGATACGGAAGTTGAAATCTCCGTTCGAGCTCGCTTCAGGATCGAAACCAGTGTATTTGGTCCACGTCTTCAGGTTGCGTCCGATCAACGCGAGCTTGAGACTCTGGCCCGTGTGCATGAACGGAATCGCGCGAACGAAGCTCTGCGGGAAACTGTAGCTCGCAGACAATTCGCGAAGCTTCACGTATGAGCCGTCCTCGACGAAGTAGCTCGCCGGCTCGAGCGCGTTGTAAAGACCAACGGTGTAGTAATCGAGCACGTGCTTGTCGGCTGCGGGCTTGCCGAATTGATCGATCGCGGCATGACGCTGATCCTGAAACATCCACTGCTTCGTGAAATTGTAGATGTTCCCGCCACGCGTGCCGTCGAGCAGCCCGTAAAGAGTAAAGCCACCAGCACGAACTGTATTTGCGAAACCGAATGTGTAGCTCGGATTCACGTCGCCGATCTTGAGGTTGTTGTTTCCATTCTTGTCGACGTAAACGATCGGTCGCTCGCAAGCCAGGTTGATGCAGCTCTTGAGCACGACCAGGCCTTCATCGTTCACGACATACTGCGAGACGTCGATGCTCGCGTTGGCCGGATTGTCCTTCAGCTGATCGAGGGCCGTCACGAACTTCTGTCCGTAGATGACGCCCATTGTCTCGCCGGCCTTATAGAAGAAGATGTTCTGGTTCTGCGACGTCGATCCAACGCGGAACGGCGCGCGATTAAGCTCGTCGATTCTTTGACGGCTTCTCTCACCGGTGAGCGTGAAGTTGTAGCTGAACTTTGGCGTCTCGAAGACGCGAGTGTTGAGCTGCAGCTCCATTGTCCGTCCGCCTATTCGCGCCGCGTTCTGCCACTGCGACGTGAACCCACCTGACTGAGCGAGCGAAAGTGGAACGAGCAGGAACGCGCCAACCGTGTGACGATCCGACTTCACATACTCGACGTCGAAACGATCGAGGAAGCTGGCGTTGATTCCAACTTCATTCTCAGTCTGAATTGCCGGCTTGAGAAGCTTGTTGCCGACGGTGTTCTTGCTGAGCTGACCGCCCGCGAGCGAGTATGTTTCGTACTGATAGTCGAATCCGGGACGAAGTCCCGCAGTTCCCCGCGCAGCACGAATCTTCAACTCCTGGAAGCCAGGAATGTGAATGTCCTGCGTGATTCTCCACGCACCCGAGATCTGATAGAAGTTGTTCCAGCGATTTGCGGCGCCGAAAAGTGACGAGCCGTCACGACGCCCTAGCAGCTGAACGAGATATTTGTCGGCGTAATTCAGATTCTGCGTAATCGACCCGTTCATCGTGCGGACGTTCTGGATGTTCGAGAGCGTATTCAATACTGAGAGCTGAGTCGGATCACCCGATTGGAGATCGGGAACCGAGGCAACCAACAGCTTGCTGAATCCGGAGCCGAATGAGCTGTTGCGCGTGTCCTCGTACAGGTACGCGCCACGTGTGGTCGAATGCAGATCGCCGAGTGAGAAATGGGCGGTCGCGCCGATCTGCGAGTTGGACGACTGGTCGTTCGCGCTGGCGAGTGCCAGCGATCCAACGCCCGGCGTCTCGACGTCCGTGTTCGCCTGATTGAGGAGACCACGGTCGTAGAAGTTCGACGTTCTATCATTCAACCTGTCGGTGCCATACGAGCCATCGAAGTTGAGCCAGGTGTATGGACGATAGCGCGCGGTGAACGATCCGAAGATTCGCTCGCGGCGATCGTTGTAGCTCCGGTGCGCGAGGTCGTACAATGGATTACCTCGAGCCGTGCCGCCCGCGGCGTCGGATGGAATGACGGGCGAGTACTTCGTTGTGCCTGGACCGTTCGGATATGTAAGATCCACATCCGGTGGCGCCTGAAGGAGCGCGAAGAACGTAGTTGTCCCCTGCGCCGAGAGAGTTTGATCGCTAGTCGAGAGACCATAGAGCAATCCCACCGAGATATCGGTCTTCGAGTTGATTCCCTGATCGAGATTGAGCCGAACGTTCTGCCGCTTGAATCCATTTAGGAACGGAAGAATTCCGCGATCGGTGTCGCGCGAGAACGAAGACGAGAAGTTTGAATTTCCGCGACGCATCGAGATCTGCCCGTAATTCGTAACGAACTGACCGTCGCGAAGATTCGTCTTCAGCTGGTTTCGATACGTTCCCGCAGGATATGGATTATCCGCGTAGCGATCGGCCTTGATGATGCGCTGGTTGGACGACGTGAGCTTGAAGGTTCCATCCGCATTCAGCTCGTACGGATTGTGCTCGGCAAGTGGGACGTAGTGTTCCACTGCGGAGCGACCGAATTCGTTTCGCGTGATGAAGTTGAACTTCCCTTCTGCTCCCTCCTTGCCGCGTTTGGTGGTGATGTTCACCACACCATTCGCTCCAGTCGAGCCGTACGCTGTCGCCGAAGCTGCGCCTTTCACGACTTCGATCGACTCGATGTCGTTTGCATTGAGATCGGCGAGGCCGCCCTGCGTCAGCACTCCGTCGACGATGAACAACGGCTCGTTGTTAGCGCACGTGACAACGCCTGTCGCCGCGGTGGTGCAGTTGGAAAGAATCGCCGAGGTGCGAACGCGGATTGCAGGGGTCGAGCCTGGAAGTCCCTGCGTCTGTTGCACTCGAACTCCGGAAACTTTTCCGGCGAGCGCTGAGATTGCGTCCTTCGGTGGAACGTCCTTGAGCTGTTGCTCTCCGACTTTACCGACGGAGATCGTCAGGTTGCGCGCTGACGTCGCTTCCGATACGCCGGAGACGATGACTTCGTCGAGCTGACGAACCTGCTGCGTGAGAGTGAAGTTCTCGGTTTGCGAGCCGCCGGTGATCTTCACGTCGCGCGTTTGCGGTGAGAAGCCAATTCGTCGAACCTGCACGACGAGGCTCTGCCCCGCGGAGACATTGGCGCCGAGGTTGATGCTGAAGTTTCCTTCGGCGTTAGTGCTGGCGCCGATTCCCACGCCTAGCGTGGGAAGCGCGACGCTCGCAGCGGGAATTCCATTCCCCTGCGCGTCGGTTACCCGACCGTTGATCACTGATTGCGCTTGCGCTGTCGCTGCACCTGTGGTGAACGCGACAATGGCGAGCGCTCCAGTGAGCGTTCGTCTGACACTTCTGGTACTCATGAAGATCTTCCTCGCTGTTGGAGTTGAAGCGAGGATAGCCTGTCGCCATGGGCAATCACCACGGATTTGGTACGAGCCGTGATGGGCGTGTCACGAAGCGTTCTGTGATGCGATTTACACCACAACTACAGTTGTCGGGTTTGTGTCAGATTATCGCAAGTGTGCGCGTTTTCAGCCATCCATTTTGCAGATTGCGACATCAAAGCAATAAAGGAGGCGAGCATGACCGTTTCTGTTAATTCGGTGGCTGACCGAATTGTCGTGAAGGATCGGAATCGTCTGCGATTGGTGAAGGCAGAGGAAGTCGATTGGGTCGAGTCCGAGGGGAACTACGTTGGACTTCACATTGGAAATGCGAGCCATCTCATTCGCGGAAATCTGAGCCGGCTCGAGGCGAGTCTAGAGCCATTCGGATTTATTCGAGTGCACCGGAGATTCCTCGTGAATCTCGATCGGGTTACAGAGTTGCATCCCTGGTTTGGTGGGGATGCGGTGCTCGTGCTGGTTAGCGGAGCACGAGTCCGATTGTCTCGAACTTTTCGAGTTCCCTTCGAGGGGAGATTGCTTTCTCTTTGAGACAGAGAGCTCGTAACTGAAGGTCCGAGGTCTCAGACCTTCAGTTACGCAGTTTTCTTATTTCATTCGTCCCATTTGCCGACGCACCTGAATCCGAATTTGCGTGTCGTGAGGATGTACTTCGGCTCCTTCGGATCGTCCTCCAACTTTCTCCTAAGCTCCACTATGTGCTGATCGAGCGTGCGCGAGCGCGGCGGAAGCTCTGCCTTCCAGACTTCTCTCTCGAGCTGCGAACGCGTCACCGGAATTCCGCTGCGTCGGGCGAGAGCAATCAGCAGATCGTATTCGCGCGGAGTCAGATGAACCGGCTTCCCTGATTTCGTCACTTCGCGAAATGCAGGATTGATCACCACGTCGCCAGTTGCAAAAGTTCCGGTCTCTGAATCGTCTGAGAGCATTTCGTTCTCGGTCTTGTGTCCGTCGATGACTGCGCTGAAGAGGTCGAGTACGCTGGACTCGGGGACAGCAATGATTCGATTCTCCAACGAGTCGTCGTCGCGTGCGCCCGGCGGGCGGCTTCCCTGTGCGACAATGTTGCAGACGAGGCGAAAGAGTCTGGAGCGATAAGGGTCGGACGGCGCGAGGATCGTAGCGCCATACATCGACCTGCTGAGCGATATGCCTGTCATATGGATTCAGATTGGGTTGATAGTCTCCGATACGAGAGCCGTCCTGTGTAAGTGTCAGGCTAGACCCAAGTACCAAACCGGTCAAAGTTTTGGTGATGAGCCGATACTGTGGCGTTCCGAGTCGCAAGAAATCCGCAAGAGATTGCGGTTAGAGCTTGAGCTCCCAAGTCTGGCCAACGAGGTCGTGACCGATGCTGTGGTGCCTTTCCTCGGCAACTTTGCGGAGGCCCGGGCGCTTAATTACCGGGATGGTACTGTCGCTCGGTGTGGCCTTTGAGCTGAGACCCATAGAAATAGACGTCGCGTAAACTCCCCGTCGCGTATCTCGTCGCCTCATCGTTGAAGTGGGGCGATGATGGATTCCCGCTCTCACCGCCCGCTGTCACTGCACGTGCGCGCACACTGTCGCCGAACTCTACAACTGCGACAAAACTGTTTCCGCTCGTGCCATACCATTTCTTCGTTCCCGGATAAGCGCGGGCGGCGAACGACGCAAGCGATCCCCAACGTGCCGACGGAAACGCAACCGGAATACTCGGCAACGAATCATTGAATTTCTGAACGATGTCGCTGTTTACGCGCTGAAACCTGTTGATCTCGCCCCAAGGAGTTTTCCAACTTCCGAAGTCCGTTTCGAGTCTGGTCGTAGCGCGGGACAAAGCTTCGATTCTCTGCTCAGGCGTTGCGCGAGTAAGGATGTACTGGTCGGGCAGCATCCTCGCCGTTCTTGCGCCAACGGTGTCGCGTCTGCTGAACGATTCTCCCCAGAACACCGCGAGCGAAGTGGGCACTGAAGTGAGCGACCATCGATAATCCCAACCTCTCAACATCGCGACCTGATCGGCCAGCTTCGATTTCAGCGGATTGTCCGGCAACAGCTTGTCGTACGCGTCGAGCAGCAAAGGAATCGTCTTCTCGAACATGGTCAGATACGTGTCGTATGCTGCAGCAATCAGCGAGCTGAGTGTGAAGTCTTTTTTGTTTTGAAGTGCGCGGACGGCGTGGAGACCGCGCGCTGATTCGCCCCCGTTCTCGACGTACGCCGGATAGTTCTCTTTCTTCGGGCTGCTTGGCCCGGCGGCTGACCATGGTGCGTTGTTGGAGTTGTAGAGCCAACCGCTCGCCGGATTGAGAAGGTGCGGCGTCTCGTCGATCGACAGGAGTCCGTGCCATTCCGTCGCCGGATTGCTACCGTCGACGGGCTCCATCCAATTGAACCGCGTATCTCGTCGCGGAATAAAATTGCCATGGAAGTACGCGATGTTGCCGTTTGCGTCGGCGAAGATCGTGTTGTTCGACGAATTGGCCTGAAGCTCCATCGTCTCGCGGAAGCTCTTGTAATCTTTCGCCTTCGTGCGCGTGTAGGATTGAATCAGCGCCTTCATCGGCTCCTGCATCAGGCGGATGCTGACCCACTTTCCGTTCTCGCTTCGGATGACCGGGCCGTGATGCGAGTAGTAAACTGTGAAATCCTTTTGCGCCATTCCGGCTGGCGTCGAGTACGGCACGGTGATGCGCGCAGTCCTGAAGGGTCGTTCCTCGTTTCCATACCTATAGAAGTAGCGGTCGCCTTTCTTTACTACCGTCTCGAGGTATTCATCGACTGCGTCGACTCCGCTCGATGTGTGCATCCATCCTGCGCGATCGTTGAACCCCTGATAGACGAAAAACTGTCCCCATGTAACCGCACCGTACGCGTCGAGTCCTTCCTCGCTCACCATCTGTAATTCAGAGCGGAAGAAAAAGCTCGTGTGCGGATTGATCAGAAGCAGCGCGTGATGATTGGCCGTATTCGACGGCGCGATCGCGAACCCGTTTGAGCCGCCGAGCTCTTCTCTTGGTTCGTCGCGATATGACGTCAACGCCGGCGTGTGCCCGTAAAATTCCTCGAGCGGCCGGAGATTCACCCTCTCTATGTCACCGCCGATCGATCCCTCGCTGAACGTGAGCGCCATCCACGGCTCGAAATGCCGAATCACCCTCGGCTTCACCTGCGGATTTTTGTACAGGTAGTAATTCAATCCGTCGGCGTAAGCGTTCATCAGCCTCTTGAGCCACGCCGGACTTGCCGAGTATTTCGCTTTCATCGAGTCGGGATCGATGAAGAGCTTCATGCGGAGATCTCTGTAAATCGCGCTCTCGCCTTCGGCTTCGGCGAGACGGCCGATCGAGTTTATGTAGTTGGTCTCGACGCGATTGAAATCGTCTTCCGCCTGCGCGTACAGCGCGCCGAACACCGCATCGGCGTCGGTCTTTCCATAGATGTGTGCGATTCCCCAGTCGTCGCGGATGATGGTGACGTTTTGCGCCTCACGTTTCCATCGCGCGATGTCGTTGAGGGTTTCTTGTCCCGAGGCCGTCTTCGTGTTGGCCCCGATGATCATAAGAATGGCCGCCAAGGTCATTGCTGAACATCTGGTCATAAGGAGAAATATGGCTGTAAGAGAAACCCTTATTGATCCGGGGCAGGCATGCTCAAGATTCAGGTGTGTTGAATTTTCAGCAGAACCCCTCCCCTGACACTCAAGGAGAGCGCTATGCGCTTCCAAATTCTTTCCCTGGCAAGTGCGATCATGCTCGGTGCTCGCTGCGTCGCCGCCCAGGAGATCAAGCCCGAATCGTTCGACCCTCGCAACGAAAAACTCCAGCTCTCCGTCGATTTCAACGAGAAGCGATTGAGCGGCTCGATGACTTTCGACATGGAAAACTGGACGAAGCAACCTTCGAGCACGGTCTCATTCCTCCTCCACCGCCTGATGGAGGCGACCTCGGTGCGTGACGGCTCCGGCGCAACGCTTCCCTATACGCAGGATGTCGTTCGGATCATGGATGAGCCCATGCGCCAGGTTACGCAGGTCGTCGTGAAGCTGCCCCGCACCATCGGGCCGGGACAACGCACGACGATACGGATCGACTACTCCGGTTATTTGACTCCGTATTCCGAGGTCGGCTGGCTTTATGTCAAAGATCACATCGACACAGCATTCACAATTCTCCGGCGCGATGCGCTCGCGTTCCCCGAAATCGGCGGCATCTCTCGAGTTGCGAATCGCAAGCTGCCGTACCCTGACTTCACCTACGATGCCGAGATCCGCGTTCCATCGAAATATCTCGTTGCGACTGGAGGTGTGGCAACGCGCACGCCAAACGCAGACGGAACCACGACCTGGCGATACACATCCGGCAAGACGAGTCCATTTCTGAACATCTCGATTGCTCCTTTCGACACGCTAACCGCGGGGGGCGTGCACATCTTCTATTTCCCGGCCGATAGCGTCGGTGCGCGTTACCTCGCGAAAAGCGCGCAGGATGGTATTCGAACGTTGACCAAATGGTTCGGTCCGCTCCACTCGGAGGCACGTCTTACGATCACTGAAATCCCCGATGGATGGGGATCACAAGGAAATCTGGTCGGAGGAATCATCCAGACCGCATCGGCATTCCGAGATACGATGCAGGTGGGCCAGCTCTATCATGAGTTGTCGCATCTATGGAATGCGATCGACCGCGAGCCCGGGCCGCCGAGATGGAACGAAGGACTGGCGACATTTCTCGAGGATCTCATGCAGGAGCGACTGAATGGTTGGACCGGCAGAAAAGAAGCGGAGAAAAACAGGATCGCATACTTGAAGCGCCAGATGGCGAACGATTCCCTGCTGCGAACTGTCCCATTCATCGACTACGGAACGCATGAAATGACGGGACGCTCGTACACCGTCGGGCAGATGATGTTTTCGACTCTCTACGACTTGGTCGGCGAGGCCGAATTCAACAAGATGATTGGCGGTTATTACCAGCAGTTCGTGAATGGAGGGACCACGCCGGATTTCGTTGCGTTCGCAAGGAAAAATTCGACGCGCGACTTGTCGAAGTTTCTCGACGACTGGATGTTCACCACCCACTGGACTGGCACGCTCACGAACGCGACTTTTGTCAGCGACCTCGTCGCTCACTACAAATCGTCAGGCTCTCCATGAGAATACTTAGACTCGCCGCTCTCGTTGCACTCTCAACGGTCGCGGCAAATGCTCAGCAGGCGAAGCCCGCCGGCACTGTCTCGATCAACATTCCGTTCGAGCGCGTCACTCTGCCGAACGGCCTCAACGTTATTCTCTCACCCGACCACACCATTCCCCAGGTTGCCGTGGACGTGTGGTATCACGTGGGATCGAAGAACGAAGTGCCCGGCCGAACAGGTTTCGCGCACATGTTCGAGCACGTGATGTTTACCGGCTCGGGACACGTACCGTACGGACTGCACGATCGCCTTACAGAGGGCGTCGGCGGAAACAACAACGGGTCGACGACCAACGACCGCACCAACTATTACGAGAACGTGCCGTCGAATTATCTGGAGAGCGCGCTCTGGCTCGAAGCCGATCGCATGGGATTTCTGCTCGACAAGCTCGATGACGCCAAATTCGCCGCACAGCGCGATATCGTGCAGAACGAGCGACGCCAGGGAATCGACAACCAACCATATGGGCGAACGTTCGAAATCGTCGAAGCAGCGATGTATCCGCAATCCAATCCGTATTCATGGCCCGTCGTCGGTTACATGGCCGACCTTCAGAAGGCGACGGTCGAGGATGTGAAGAATTTTTTCCGTCAGTATTACGCTCCATCGAACGCGACACTTACGATCGTAGGCGACTTCGAGCCCGCGCCGGCAAAGGCGTGGGTCAACAAATATTTCGGCGATCTAAAGGGCGGCACAGCGATCAAACGACCGAGTGTCGTGGCGCCGACTCTGACGGCGGAAAAGCGTCTTGTCTTCGAGGATCGTGTGCAGGTGCCACGCTTGAGCATCGCGTGGCCATCAGTCGGCGACGACAAGGATGACGCCTACGCACTCGAGTCGCTCGCACAGGTTCTCTCGGGCTCGCGCACAGCTCGCCTCAACAAAACACTCATCTATGATTTGCAATCGGCGGCGAACGTGAACGCATTCAACAATGACGCAGAGAACTCGGGTTATTTCATGGTGAACATCACGCCGCGCCCGGGTCATACGCTTGCGGAGCTGGAAACAACGGCCGATTCGGTGATCGCACGACTCAAACGCGACGGGCCGACAAGTGAGGAGCTCGCGAAAACGAAGGCGGGCCTGGAATTCGGATTCGTATCGCGGCTTCAGTCGAACTTAGGCAAGGCACAAACGCTCAACGATGGCTTCGTCTTTCACGGAGACGCCGGTCACTACCGAACAGATTTCGCAAAGCTGAAAGCCGTTACCGCTGTGGACGTGAAGCGCGTCGCGAACAAGTATCTGGGAGCAGGACGCGTTGTATTGAGTGTCGTGCCGCAGGGAAAACCAGAACTCGCTTCGAAACCCGACAAGAGTACGAAAGTCGCAGTCGCACCTGACGGCGGACACTACATCATGGAGCGCGCACAATGACCGCCATTCGCACTCGACGCTGCGCAGCAGTCGCCGTCGCATTCCTGGTATGCGCCGCCGATGTCGGCGCACAGGCTGCCCTCGATCGCAATGTCACACCGCCGCCTGCGAAAGCTCCGACGTTCAGAGTACCGACGTGGACGCATACGAAGCTTGCAAATGGCGCCGAGCTCGTGGTTACGGAAAAGCATGACCTTCCGCTGGTTGCGTTCTCGATCAGCTTCATCGGCGGCGCTACATCATACGAGCCGGCGGACAAACTCGGCGTTGGTTCGGCGACGGCGCAGATGCTCTCAGAGGGAACGCCGACGCGCACCGCTGATCAGCTGTCAGACGCACAACAGCTGCTCGGCACTTCGATTACCGCCAACGTCGGTGCTGAATCAGGAACGATCGGTTTCACGTCGCTGACGGATCGATTCCAGCCCGCGCTGGCGCTGCTCGCGGAGATGCTCGTCAATTCTGCGTTCCCCGACTCCGCGCTCGAGCGGATCCGCGCGCGTGCACTCGTGTCACTCACCGAAGCGAAGGCTCAGCCGAACGCAATCGCGGCGAACGTGTTCGCGAAGATCCTTTACGGCAACGAGCATCCCTACGGCAGAGTCGTCAATGAGACGACGGTGCGCGCAATAACGCGAGACGACGTGCTCGCATTCCACCACGCGTATTTCAGACCCGGCCACGCAGTGATCACTGTGGCGGGAGACGTAAATCCGGACGCGGTGCGCGCGCAGGTGGAGAAGGCTTTCTCGAGCTGGCCGGCGGGCGGCGATCGTCCGACGTTCGCATATCCGTCTGCCCCTGCTTCTGGTCCACGGACGATTTACCTCATCGATAAACCCAAAGCCGCGCAATCAGTGTTCGCGATTGGCACTCCGGGCCCGGCTCGCAACACTCCCGACTACTACGCGCTTCAAGTAATGAACGCCATTCTAGGCGGACTTTTTCAATCGCGGCTCAATCACGACATTCGCGAAGTGAAGGGATTCAGCTACGGTGTCAACTCATCCTTCGCATATGGTCGCGGACCCGGCGCGTTTCGCGCGGGAGGCGGCATCGTAAGCGCCAAGTCAGACAGCGCACTTATGCTTTTCATGACGCATCTGAACAGCGTGCGAGGCGACGTGCCGTTCACCGACGACGAGATCACTCAGGGAAAGTCGTCGATCATTCAGTCATTGCCGGGCCGGTTTTCATCGGTGAATGGGATTGGCACCGCGATCTCGACCATCTATACGCAGGATTTGGAACAGAGTTATTACCGGGATCTCGCTGCGAAAATCGATGCGGTGACGCGCGACGATCTGGTGCGTGTTGCGAAGAAGTACATCGACATGGACCACCTGAACATTGTGATCGTCGGTGATCGCGCGACAATCGAAGCGCCGCTCAAGGCGACGGGAATTGCGCCGATCAAAATCCTCGACGTCGATGGGAAGCCGTTGCAGTGATGTTTGCCACAGAGACACAGAAATCACAGAGGGCCCTTACTCGCAAGCACCATCGGAGCGCAACTCTTTTTTTAAGGGTTAAAAGCGCGCCAACAGAACTGCGCGGTAGTTACGCGGTTCATCTTAAAAGTCCGTCCTTCTCTGTGCTTTCTGTGTCTCTGTGGCAATCGTCCGGTTAGGTATTCCCGATGCGTCGAACGACCCAGTCGCCGGCGCGCGCACCGCGCTGGATCGACCAGCCGGGGGCGAGATGGATTTCCCAACCGTCGCCCTTAATCGGAGGTGTGTCACTCGCCGGCGCGGAGACAGCGACGGCAGTAATTGACCCAGCGCCTCGGCGCATCAGCACGCCACCAGATGACACATCGAGAGCTCCCCATTCGTCGGTAACACGCGAGCTCTCGAAGACAGTTCCAACGTTCTCCAACGGAGTCGCACCGTTGGGATCGAATGAGTAGTTGAACTTCGATCCTGGAATGAGCGTGACTGTTGGACCATCGACGAATTTTGCGCGGAGCCGAGCTTCTGTTGCGACTCGCCGGGTTTCTCGGGCTCGTTCATCGGCAATCATTCTCGCTGGTGTGTAGCGAGCACTTCGCGCGTCGGCCGTGGTTGGATCGACTTTGATAATTCCATACGCCTTCGCCGCCATTTCGGCGATGTCGCTTTTCGCCGTCAGTCTCTTTCGCCAGGGTTGGCCTGTTGCGTCGAGAAGAAGCGCATATGCCGGCCCTGATACATAAGGAAAGGCGCGCGCGAAATTGTCCTGTTGCTCGGACTGCGCGAGGTTCACGGCGATTCGATCATATAGCGCCGAATGTGGCAAGCCGCTCAACGCGTAACCGGTGTATTCGGCCAATCCTTCATTCAGCTCGAGCGCGCGCTCGTCGTCGTCGGCAGTTGGCGAGAGTGATTCACGACGCGCGCGAAATGTCATCGCGTCAGTCAACGCTTCTCTACGCTGTCCTCCCCTACGCACGAGCGCTTCCACGAGGGCGCGCCATTCGAGTCGAGTCCAGATGCGACCGTCGGCGGTACCGAACTGATTGTTCGCGCGATCGCTTGCCGGCAAACCGAGATCATCTTGAATACGATGAAAAGATTCATGCATCAAGAGGCGACCGCGCGCGTAGCGACTGTCGGAAACCGGCCACATCACCATCGACCATCGACGTCCCGCCCAGAGGAGCGATGTATTCGCGGGACTCTGATCCAAAGAGAGGGTCCCTACCCAAACTCCATTTTGTTCATGGAAGAGGCCGGCTGAATCGCGCATGTTCGCGACGACTTGCCGAGTTTGCGGATCGACAAAGAACATTGGACCGTCGACGTGTCGGCCCCACAATGTTCCGCCATCGATTTGGCCGAGGTGGCGAACCTCGCCGAAGTAGAGGCGCGCCTGATCGAGATCGATCCCTCGCGTTTGCGCGGACGCGGCGAATGGAAGCGCGAAGCCAATGATTATCGATCGCGCCTTCATTGCAGGAGCGTGCAATCAACAGCGTGTCCGCGGCAAACACTCGACCGCGGCTGCCATTCGATGCGTGCGCGATCGTGGTAATACGCCAAGGCAAGCACGACTCGGCCACTGGGACCGAGGACGCGAATGCTGTCGCCTGAGTGAATGAGGCGATTTCGCGGTAACGGAACGCGATCGATCGTCGCCCCGACTGGGCGTCCGTGTCGGATTGCGAGAGTGAACTCTCCAGCCGGATCGCGAGCATTGAAGTCGATGCTGTCGAGTGGGGCCCGCATTGCAGCTGCGGGACTCCGCTCGACCGCGCTGGCAGTGATCATTGCCGCGACGACAATCGTGCCGAGCATGCCGATCGTTGCCGAGCGAAGGTCTGCGGCATGTCCAAGTCTCACGCGGATCGCAGAGAGAGCAACGTCGAGAATTTCTGTTAGCGCAGCGACGCACGCGGCGAGCGGGCTGAGCGATTGGATTCGATCTGCGAAGATTTCTTCCATCTCGACACCGTAAATGTTCCGGAATTCAACCGGAAATAATCGGAGGCTCGCGACAAAAAGCTTGGTCAGCAATCTCGTCATAGCGCGCTCCTCGGGATCAGTCTCTTTGCGGACGCGACTTTAACGAGCTGGGCGAGTCGTCGCGCCTCGAGTCGTGCAGCCTCTCTCCCTAAATCACTCAGCTTGTAGTAGCGGCGACGCGCGTCTTCGCCTTTCACTGGTGATTCGACGATGAGTCCGTCCTCGAGGAGCCGATGCAGTGCGAGGTACATGCTGCCAGTGTGCGGGCGCATCTCGCCATCGGTGAGCGCCTCAATCTCCTTGATGATCGCATAACCGTGGCTGGCGCCATCGGCGAGGGCAAAGAGGATCGCAGCGGACAGAGGAGTGAGTGATTCAGGCTGAGTCGACATCCGGCAGGCTCACTATATATGTCGCATATATAGTGAGCCGAAATGTATTCCCTTGTCAAGGTGAGTATCGCTCAGATTCACGCAAAAGCGCCCGGTTTACTTGACCGGGCGCCTTTACTGGTTTGACGCTGTGTCCGCAGTCCGGAGTTAGTCCGGAGTCCGCAGTTAGTCCGCAGTCCGTAGTGTCTCTATTGGACCGCGTTGATCATGTCGAAGATCGGCAGGTACATGCTGACCACCATTCCGCCGACTACGACGCCGAGGAAGACGATCATCATCGGCTCGAGCAAGCTCAGCAAGTTGCCGACTGCCGCATCGACTTCGTCATCGTAGAAATCCGCGATCTTCGAGAGCATCTCGTCGAGTCCGCCGGTTTGCTCACCGACCGAGATCATCGAGATAACCATCGGCGGAAATACTCCGGACTTCTTGAGCGGCTGAGCAATCGTGTCACCACCGGCAATCGACGAGCGCGATTCCATGATCGCATCCTGAACGACCCGGTTGCCCGCTGTCCTTGCCGTGATCTCGAGTCCGTCGAGAATGCTGACGCCGGAGCTTACCAGAGTACCGAGCGTTCTCGTGAAGCGCGACACGGCCGATTTTCTGAGAACGTCACCCAATACGGGAACATTCAATAGAATGCGATCGACCCTGAGCCGTCCCTCGGGCTTGGACACATACCGCTTGTACAGGAACCACGCGGTCACGACCGCGGCAATCACCATGTACCAGTAACCCTTGAGGAAACGCGACGCTCCCATCACGATTCGCGTCGGCAGCGGCAGGGCGAGTCCCGCTGAGCTGAACAGATTTTCGAAGACCGGGATGACAAAGATGAGCAGTACCGTCACAGCGATTGCCGCAACGCTCATGATGACGGTCGGATAAATCATCGCGCCCTTCACCTTCCTGACGAGCGCGTCGTTCTTTTCCATGAACGTCGCGAGACGCATCAAAATCGTATCGAGAATACCACCTGCCTCACCCGCCGCGACCATGTTCACGTACAACGGACTGAACGCAGCTGGATGCTTGCCCATCGCATCAGCAACCGTGTTACCCGATTCGACGTCGAACACAACCTTTCGCGTAATCTCCGACAACGTTTTGTTCTGGCTCTGCTCGGCGAGAATTGTAAGAGCTTGCACGAGGGGCAGACCAGCGTTTATCATCGTCGAGAACTGACGCGTGAAGATCACGACGTCGCGCATCTTGATGTGACCACGACGAGCTTTTTTCTGTACGGCCTCGTCGATCTTGACGACGCTCAGCCGCTGACGGCGGAGCTGTGCAATTACATCATCCCGCGACGCAGCTTCCAGCGTCGCTGATTTTAGATCTCCGGAGAATGACCGGGCTGTGTACGTGAAGGACGGCATTTATCGTCTAGCTCCGACGGGTGCAGGACGGTTCTGCTGCGCGATCTTGTGCTCGTCGGTATGCGACGGCTCCCTGCCGATCATGCGCAGGAATTCATCCGGTGCGGTCGTTACTCGCAGCGCTTCATCGGCGGTCACTTCGCGATTCATATAGAGTGCATAGAGAGCATCATTCAGCGTTTGCATGCCCCACTTCTTTCCGGCTTGCATGAGCGAGTAGATCTGGTGGACCTTGTCATCGCGGATGAGTGCTCGAATCGCAGGCGTGATAACCAGAACCTCGGCCGCCATCGCTCGTCCATGTCCGCTCGCTTTCTGAACGAGAGTCTGCGTGACGATTCCCTCGAGCACGAACGCGAGCTGAGCGCGAACCTGCGACTGCTGATGCGGAGGAAAGACGTCGATGATTCGATTGATCGCTTCCGCTGCGGAGTTCGTATGCAGCGTTGCAAAAGCGAGGTGACCTGTCTCGGCGATAGTCAGCGCGGCCTGAATCGTCTCGAGGTCGCGCATTTCACCGATGAGAATGACGTCGGGATCTTCTCGCAACGCGTACTTCAGAGCATTCGCGAATGATTTGGTGTCGGTTCCCACTTCGCGCTGATTAATGAGACATCCCTGGTGCTTGTGGATGAACTCAATTGGATCTTCGACGGTGATGATATGGCCCTTTCTTTCGCGATTGATCTTGTCGATCACCGCCGCGAGAGTCGTCGATTTTCCCGAACCCGTTGGACCCGTGACGAGCACGAGACCGCGCGGCTTTTCCGCCATCTTTGCAATCGCCTGCGGAAGTCCGAGCTCGTTGAATCCTTTGATGTGAAACGGAATCTGACGAATCACCATCGAGACGCAGCCGCGCTGACGGAAACAGTTTCCGCGGAATCGCGCGAGGTTGGCGATGCCGAATGAAAAATCGAGCTCGTCTTCCTGCTCGAATCGCTTCTTCTGATTCTCAGTGAGGACCGAGTAGGCGAGCTGCATCGTGTCCTTCGTGCCGAGCATGTGTCCGCTCGTCGCGTTCGTCATTTCGCCGTCGACTCGGAGCTTCGGATATTCGCCGGCCACGATGTGGAGATCCGATGCATTCGCGGCGACCATCTCGTCGAGGAGCATGCGAAGATTGACCCCGAGCGCCGGCGGGGCGCGGCCAATCACCGGGTGCGGTGGCGGCGGCTCCTCGTTAACGGGGGGATTCACTGGCACGATAGGTTGCACAGATACTGTCATTCGAACCATCTCCGTTTGCAATTAAGACGACCACCTATCAAACAAGAGCACAAAAACCTTGTTCTGTTCATTTTTTTAAATCGCCGTCTCGCGGACGACCTGCTCCAAAGTCGTGATGCCCTTGATGACCTTGAGCCAGCCATCCATTCGCAGCGTCAACATCCCCTCGGCGATCGCAGCCTTGCCGATGTCTGCGGCACCTGCCTTCTGCATAATCATTTTGCGCAAGCGAGGCGTCATGTTCATCGTCTCGTAAAGGCCCTGCCGCCCTTTGTAACCGGTTTGCTGGCAGGCGGCGCAGCCAACGCCCTTGAAGAACGCGAGCTGGCCGATCTGCGTGTCGAGCGTGACCTTCTGCGCGAATGGAAGTGCGTGCTTGGTGGCTCGCGGCTTTGCCTCGGCAAGCGCGACGTCGCTGAACTCGAGCTCACGCAGCGTCATCTTTGCATCCACCTTCGCCATGCCGAGCTCCGCTTCATCTGGAACGTATTTCTGTGCGCAGCTGGTGCAGATTCGGGGAACCAGCCGCTGCGCGACAATCAAATTGATTGCGGATGCGACGTTGAATCCCTCCATTCCCATGTCCATCAGACGCGTGACAGTCTCGGGGGCGGAGTTGGTGTGGAGGGTGGACAGCACGAGGTGACCCGTGAGCGCAGCCTTCATGGCAATGCTCGCGGTTTCGAGATCTCGAATTTCGCCGACCATGATGATGTTCGGATCC
>JBGQKT010000004.1:0-55145 GCA_041499635.1 Gemmatimonadaceae bacterium | reverse complement strand
CGTACGCGACTCGCTCGATTGCCTCCGCTGTCTGAAGAACGGAGATCGTAGTCTCGAAGCGAGCGAGATAATCCTCGAGTGTTTCGGCGTCGTTGACGAGCATGTAATCGCGCAGCTCGTCGGCTGACTCGGTCGGCAACCGAACGCCGTATTCACGGCCCAACTCGATCAGCGTTTGCGGACGCAGCGATCCGTCGAGATGGCAGTGCAGCTCCGCCTTGGGAAGACGGCGCAGTTTTTCAGATGTCAGCATCCACGATTCTATCGAATCACCTGGGAAAGCAAAAGCTCATGCGCTTCCCTTTCTCACTGGAATCACGCGGAAAATCGCCCCGCCGTGAAGCGGAGTGTCGGAGCTGATGGGAAGGCCGCGGCTGTCGGTGACCACGCTGTCGCCCGCGCGAACCGATGACGCAAGAGAAGAATCAGCAATCTCGATTGCGTCGAGCACCGTCGCCGATTTCGGCGCATCGACTGGCTTTGCGTCGACATAGACGCGTAGCATGGGATCCCCCGTCATGGCGTGCGTGCGCCTGGGTAGACGAGTCGCCAGTTCTGGGTGAAATAATCCTGAGGGCGAATGACTTTCTTTCGCGCGATCGCGGCGAACAAAAAAAGAATTGAACTGAGCTTCATAACACAAACTTTCGCTTTTTCTCTCGCCCGTGGCAAACCACGCGATTATTGTCAGTGATGCTGATCGAGCAAAAGCCCGAGATACAAGGTCACATCCCCGCACTCGATGGAGTGCGCGGGCTGGCGATCCTTGTCGTCATGATCGGCCATTTCAACCTCGGGTTTTATCCCGTCTACGGTTTCGAGCGCGGCTTGAGGACGCTCATTCAAACCGGGTGGTGGGGCGTCGATCTTTTCTTCGTCCTCTCCGGATTCCTGATCACGGGAATACTCCTCGACGCAAAAGGATCGAGTCATTACTTCCGCAACTTCTACGTGCGGCGCGTGCTCAGGATCTTTCCGCTGTACTACGGATTCCTGTTCGCGTTCTTTATCCTCGCTCCCGCACTGCGACCGCCGACTCCGGGCGGACCGTTCGACGCCTGGCGTGCATCACAAGGCTGGTATTGGAGCTACCTCTCCAACTATCAGCTCCTTTTCCCCCAGTGGGCGCGACCGTATCCACTCTCGCATTTCTGGACTCTCGCCGTTGAAGAACAGTTCTATCTCTTCTGGCCAGCGGTCGTCCTCCTCGCGTCACGAAAAGGTCTGCTTCGGGTTTGTCTGTTCTGCATCGTCGGCAGCCTTCTCTTCCGCATCTGGCTCAACTGGGCCGGACTCAATCCAGGCCTGGGTTATCGCCTCACCCCTGCGAGACTCGACACACTCGCCATTGGTGCAGCACTCGCCGTGATCGTCCGCGACCAGAATATGTGGGCGCGTGTTCGATCGAATGCTCGCTACATGATTCCTGCTGCCACCGTCGCACTCTTCGTTCTTTCGATTCGTACGCGCGGACTGGCGCAGTCGAGCATCGAGATGGAGACGGTTGGATATCCGCTGATCGCGCTCTTCAGTGCAGCACTCATCATCGTCGCCATCGACCCCGCGAGCCGCCACACCCGCCTCTCCCGATTCTTTCAAACACGCACGATGCGTGTCCTCGGCAAATACAGCTACGCACTTTACGTTTTTCATTTTCCGCTCGCGCCCACGCTCGAGCGAATGGGCCTCACCATTCAAACTTTTCCGACCGTCGCTGGATCGCCGCTCCCAGGCGCAATCGCATTTACGATTATCTCCGGCTCCATTTCGCTCGCTGTCGCACTGCTCAGCTGGAACCTTTACGAGAAGCATTTCCTCCGCTTAAAAAGATTTTTCCCGCGGCGCGAAGCCCCCATCACAAATATTTCATCGGGCTCCCATATACCCAATTTTGGTGCCACGGCACCACTCGCGCCGCGACCTTCCGAGGCACAAAAACCCTTGTAAATCACAGGAGAAACCCTGTATAATCTGTGTCCGGAGTGGGCTGAGAAGTTTTCCACAATCGGACGCGATGAAACCGAGAAACCTGCTCGGCTGCAGTCTAGTCACTGCGGCGCTGGTTGTATTTGGTAGCTGCAAGGAAGTCGCTGGACCGGTAGCCGTAGAAAGTGTTACGGTTTCAGCGAATTCTCTCGATCTCGTCCCCGGCGAGACCGCACAGTTGTCTGCGGTCGCCCACGACCTCAGCGGCGATGCGCTCGATCGGCCGATCAGCTGGACCTCGTCGAACACATCGATCGTAACCGTCACAAATGGCCTGATCGCGGCTCTCTCACCCGGCGATGCCACAATCACCGTGAGCGTAGAAGGTAAAAGCGCGACGCTTCCTGTTTCCGTTGAAGACGGCGGGCTCGTCGGCCCAGCCGGCGGAACGATCTCGGCGATCGGCGGAATGGTTCAGTTGTCCGTACCTCCCGCTGCAGTCGTTTCTATTTCGCGCCTGTTCGTTAACTCAGCAACCGATTATCCGCCGAGCACACGGCTTCTGCGCGGGTCGGCGTTTGAGATTCGCAGTAATCCGCGAGGCGGCACTTCAGCAGGAACCGTTTTCTCTCAGCCAGTAGTTCTCACGATCCGATACGATCCTGCATCGATTGGCGCCTCGTCGGAGTCTGCGCTCAGCATCTATCAGGCAGTCGGATTGGAGTGGCAGCCAGTCGATCAGAGCACTGTGAACCTGAGCTCGCATACAGTGACAACTCACGTCAGCGCGTTTGGCGTGTATGCGATACTTACCGAGCCTGCCGTCGCATCAGTGACAATTGCGCCGAGTGCGCCGGCTCTACGAGTTCGCGACGTGACCACGTTCGCCGCGACAGCGCTCGACGCCGATGGAAAAACTCTCTCGGGACGAACGCTGACCTGGAGCACGAGCGATGCGGGAGTCCTGACGATCGATGCTTCGAGTGGCGTCGCGACTGCGGTTTCACCGGGAAGTGCCGTCGTGACAGTCAGCTGCAGCAACATGAACGCGACGGCAACTGTTACTGTGACTTCAGGTGCTGCCGCGAAAATCAGAATGGCGGAGGGCAACGGCCAAAACGTAAGCTCGGGAGGCACTCTACCAATCGCGCCTGCTGTTGTTGTAGCTGACATCGACGGCTTCGCCGTCGCCGGCGCGCATGTGACATTCGCCGTCACAGATGGAGGCGGCAGCATCACAGGCAGTGACGCGGTGAGTGATGCAAACGGCGTAGCTCGCGTCGGAAGCTGGACACTCGGGAACTCGGGGGCGAACAACGTTCTCTCCGCAACGCTCGCCAGCGCAGCCGGAAGTCCGGTTCTATTCACGGCGACTGCGCAACCGATCGTCTCGGCGCCTCCCCCTGCACCTCCCGCCGCGATCTCGATCTTCGCCGGTGACGGGCAGTTCGCTCCACCAGGCGCCGCTGTCGCGATTCGTCCGGCGGCAAAGGTCACCGATGCGGGAGGTAAGCCGGTTCCCGGAATCACTGTGACCTTCTCGATCAGAAGTGGAGCGGGAACGATCACCGGAACGCAGGCAGTGAGTGATTCCGCCGGAATTGCGACAATCGGCAGCTGGACACTCGGCTCGGGAGGTGGGAACTCGCTCTTCGCAACGCTTGCTGGCGTCAGTGGAAGCCCTCTCATATTCGTCGCAACGGCGACGACAGCCCCTGCACCCGGTGCTCCGCCGCCTCCACCGCCGCCAAACCCGTCGGCAGGCCCACCGGCCGCGATTGCCCTTTACGCCGGCGACGGTCAGTCTGCCGAGGCGGGATCCGCGGTACCTGTGCGGCCGGCGGTGAAAATCACCGATGCTAACGGCGTAGGCGTCGCCGGCGTATCGGTCGTCTTCTCTATAAGAAGCGGAGGCGGGTCACTGGATCAGGCGAATTCGACTAGCGACGGGAACGGAATTGCGACAGTGGGCTGGACGCTTGGAGCCGTCGGTGGAAATTCGATATACGCGACGGCTACGGGATTGTCGGGAAGTCCTATTGTCTTCGTCGCGATTGCAACTCTACCACGTGGCTCCGTTGTTCGCATCGTCACGTTCGGTGATTCGAACACTGACTTCGGTTTTGCCGGAACGAATCCAAATCCCGTCGCTGCCTCTTACGTATCGAGTGCTTCCGATGTCCGGCTTTCCCCGAGCGCGACAAACAGTCCTTATCAGCTCGCGGGAAAAATCGAAGCACGCTGGCGCGCTCAAAGCTCAAAGGCCATCGCGGCTGTCAACCATGGAATTTCCGCGACGAGCACTGGCGTCGGCAGAACTCCCCGCGGAGCTCCAAACGCACTGACGCAGGTTGGAGGCATCACGCGCTTTGCCGGTGAAGCGCTTGGCGCTGCGTATCCGTGGAGCGGCGGCGAGCCAACGAACGTCTACTATGCCTCGGGGTCGATCGCCCGCACTCAAGCATTCTCCGCGGCGTCGAACGATTTCGCGTACGTCTCGATGGGCACGAATGATCCCGCAGCCTCGATCGGACCATCGGAGACGGCTGCGAATCTCGAATGGATGATCGATCAATGGGTCAATTCGGGACACGGCGCCGATCACTTCATATTGACAACGCTCGCGCCCGCAAACGGCATCAGCGCAATTCCACAGATCAACACCCTGATTCGCTCTCTCGCAGCGAGACGTAGTGTGCGGCTCGTCGATCTCGCGGCGCGCACGTCGAACGACAACGGCCTCACGTGGAAAAGCAGCTCCGACACTGTGGATGGATTGCACTACAGCGAAACGGTTCGCGACTGGCTCGCCGACCAGGTTGCCTCCTACATGCTCGTGATAGTCCCGCAATAGCCGCACTCTGTCACGATGTCGTGACATTGGAAGCGTTGACTGTTACGTCGCGTGGCGGCGAACTTTACCCAATGCAACCAGCCGAACTGAATGGCAAGCGGGTGCTCGTTGTCGACGACGAGCCCGATATCGTTGCGCTCGTTGCATATCACCTCGCCAAAGCGGGATTTCGCGTTTCAACTGCAAGCAATGGCGACGACGCTGTGGACGAGGCGAGAAAAGAGCATCCATCACTGATCGTTCTCGATTTGATGCTTCCCGGAATATCCGGATTCGAAGTTCTCGAAACGATTCGCCGCGATCCGTCGACGAGCGGTGTTGCAGTGTTGATGCTCACTGCACGCAAAGATGAGGTCGATCGAGTGAAGGGTCTTTCGCTCGGCGCTGACGATTACCTTACCAAGCCGTTTAGTCCGGCCGAGCTCGTTCTTCGCGTAAAGGCAATTCTGCGGCGCACCGGAGCACAGGGTGACCGAGACGAAATTCTTCGAATCGGAGATATTTCGATCAACCGCTCTGCTCATGCTGTTGCCTTGTCTGGGCAATCGATTGACCTCACGCCTACCGAATACAAGCTCCTGATTCTTCTCGCCGAGCGACGCGGACGAGTGCAGGCGCGCTCTCATCTTCTGCAATCTGTGTGGGAAGCCGCTCCCGACATTCAAACGCGGACAGTCGACATGCACGTCCAGCGTCTCAGGACGAAGCTCGGCCGCGCGGGAGATCTGATCGAAACGGTTCGCGGGTTCGGCTACCGCATTCGCCCGGCGAGCTCGGCCGAACAGTGACTTTGACACGGCGACTCCAGCTCCTCGCTCTCGCGGTGGTGGGGCTGGTGATCGTCGCAGTTCTAATCGAAGACGCGCACGCGAGCTGGCGCGATCTGCTTGTCCCCGCTCTGCTCGCTGCAGCCGCGTCACTCATCGTCGCCACCGTATTAGCGCGAACAATTACACAACCGATTGAAGAGCTGCGAGACATTACTCGATCGCTTGCAACGGGAAGTCTCTCGAGTCGTCCGCCTCTCTCGGCGCGCGGCGAGGTCGGTGAGCTCGCAACTGCGATCCATCGATTGGCCGAGCATCTCAGCGGCCGCATGTCGGCACTCGAATCCGAAGACGCTTTGCTTACCGCTCTGATCGAGTCGCTGAACGAGGGAGTTGCAGCGATCGATTCGCAGCAGCGCGTTTTCCGAATCAATCAAGCGGGACGAGAGCTTCTTCGCGTTCCCGATCGAACTCCCTTTGCCGTCGATCGACTGCCACGAGTTCCCGAGTTGCGCCGAGCGATCCAAAGTGCAATCGACGGCAAGGTCACCGAGCCGGTCGAACTAACGATGGGAGATCGCACGGTGTCGCTCTCCGCGCGACCGCTTGCGAGAGGAGGTGCCGTTCTGGCGCTGTTCGACCTCACTCGCATCCGTCAGCTCGAGCTCGTTCGTCGTGACTTCGTCGCCAATGTGTCTCATGAGCTGCGTACTCCGCTCACTGTCATTGGCGGATTTGCTGAGACGCTCGCCGATGAAGACCTTCCCGAAGACAATCGCCGCCAATTCGCCTCGACGATTCGCGCACACACGCAGAGAATGCAGCGCATTGTCGATGACCTGCTCGATCTCTCTCGCATCGAATCGGGGGGATGGATTCCAAAACCAATCTCTGTCGATCTGGACGGACTCGCGCGTGAGCTCGTCGATGCGACACAGAGTGCAGCGGCTGAAAAAAACATCGTCATCGAAGCCACGATACCGCCGAGCGCGAATCGCGTTTTCGCCGATCGCACCGCACTCCGCCAAATCCTCTCCAATCTCCTGGAGAATGGACTCCGCCATACTGCGACTGGATCGGTGCGCATTTTCTCAGAGGCTGACAGCGATGGAGTGTGGGTCGGCGTCGCTGACACTGGCGAAGGAATCCATCCCGACCACCTTCCGCGGATCTTCGAGAGATTCTATCGTGCAGATCCGGGCCGGGCGCGCGAGCAAGGTGGAACTGGTCTCGGTCTCGCTATCGTTCGTCACATGACCGAAGCGCACGGCGGTCGCGTGCATGCAGAAAGTGTCATCGGAGTCAGCACGACGATCAAGGCATATTTCCCTTCTGCGTGACAGATTCTTTACATCAAGCACGCAATGATGTGACACATATGCGGCACCTTCACCTCCATCAAAATCTCAATGGAGAGAGAGGTGAATCATCGTTCACTCGTTGTGTGCGCGCTCCTGTCAGCGCTCGTCCCGTTCGCTGCAAAGTCGCAGTCGGTTGATCTCAATGGCGCCGGTGCGACTTTTCCTTATCCGATTTATTCCAAGTGGTTTTCTGATTATGCGGCGAACACGGGAGTAAAGATCAACTACCAGTCAATCGGTTCTGGCGGCGGAATACGACAACTCTCAGAGCAGACGGTTGATTTCGGCGCGTCCGATGCGCCGATGAGCGACGCCGATCTTTCGAATGCAAAGGGCGGCGCGGTGTTGCATTTCCCGACTGTGCTCGGAGCGGTTGTCATCACTTACAACATTCCGGGAGTGGCACGCCCGCTGAATCTGAGTGGCGATGTAGTCGCCGACATTTTCCTCGGCAAAATCACGAAATGGAACGACGCTCGAATCGCGGGACAGAATCGCGGCGTTTCCCTTCCATCGCAGGACATTCTCGTGATCCATCGCAGCGACGGAAGCGGAACCAGCTACATCTTCACCGATTATCTGTCGGCAGTGAGTCGAGCCTGGGCAGCGGCTCCAGGAAAAGGAAAGGAAGTGAGCTGGCCAGTTGGTCTCGGTGGAAAAGGAAATGAAGGCGTCGCCGGACAGGTGAAGCAATTACCGGGCTCCATCGGCTATGTCGAGCTGGCTTACGCGCGGCAAAATAAGCTTGCTTACGCTGCGATAAAAAACGCAGATGGTCGCTATGTGATGCCGACGATCGAGTCAGTCACGGCGGCGGCCGACGGCGCGGTCAAGCGTCTTGGAAAAGGAACGGACTACCGGGTATCGATTGTAAATGCGGCCGGAAAAGATTCGTATCCGATATCTTCTTTCACCTGGATTCTCGCATATCAGAACCAGCCGGACCCGGTAAAGGGCAAGAAGCTCGTCAACTTTCTTGACTGGGCGTATCGTGATGGGCAGAAGTCGGCGCCGTCGCTCGATTATGCTCCGCTTCCGAAGAGTTTGATCGCGAATCTCGAATCACGTTTGAAGACAATCAAGGTGGGCCGCTGACTATGCGCCGAATTTCGATCGTCGTTCTAGCTTCGTTGCTGCTGCCCGCCGGGTTAGCCGCACAATACTCGCAGCTCGATTCCGCGAAGCCCAAAACCGACTCGGTCAAGCCCGCACCTAAGCCTGCGCCTGCGCCCGCGCCCCCACTTTCAGGCGTACTCTACGGTAATTATCAGTACCACGGAGAGGCGGCGAACAAAGCTCAGAATAGCTTCAACCTCGAGCGCGCATATCTCACTTACAGAATGCCCGCCGGTGATCGCGCGAGCATTCGCGTTACGGCCGATGTCTTTCAACAGACCAGCTCCACGAACAACGCCGACTCGTTTTACAAAGGTTGGGTCTTTCGTGTGAAGTACGCGTACCTCCAGTACGATTATCTCCAGGGAAAAACGAGCGCCGACTGGTCGGCTGTGGCGCGGATTGGTGTCATCCACACGATGTTCATCGACCACGAGGAAACATTCTGGCCGAGGTGGCTCTCGCTTGTTCCGATAGAGCGTGCCGGATATTTCTCTTCCGCCGACGCCGGCGTCGCAACGATAGTTACGATTCCGAACAAGTACGGTGAGGTGTACGCTGCGATCACGAACGGCCCGGGCTACGCATCGCGCGAGACAGACCGGTTCAAGGATTATCAGGCGCGCCTGACGCTCACGCCTCTCACAACGAGCGACGTCAGTTATCTCCGCACTTTTGCGATCGATGGCTGGGTGTACCGAGGTGCAATCGCGAGCAAGTTCGTCAACGGTGGCGCCGGACAGGTTGGTCCGGTTGGCGAAGGACTCGATCGAAATCGCTGGGGAGTATTCGCCGGGATCAAGGATCCGCGGCTTATTGTCGGCGTCGACTACGCGCAACGCAGTGACGGCGGCGAAGGAAGCACACTCAATACGCTCGCTTCGCCACGCGCGGTGACCGACTCCACCGGAAGTCTTTTGTCGGGCTACGCCGTCGTCAAACCGTTCCAGATTGCCGATGCGGCGTCGACTTTCCCACTGGGAATTGTCGCTCGCTGGGATCACGTGAAGCCAAACACATCGAGGGACGCTCACTACAATGTTGTGATTGCGGGCCTCACGTGGGATCTGTCGAAGAAGAGTTCTATCTCGCTTGACTATCAGGAACAGACGCCGAAAAACACGACGGCAGTTGCTCCGACGCGAATCTACTTCCTGCATTGGGTGGCGAATTTCTGATAGCTGCCGGACCGAGGCAGATGCTGTGAGCAGCGGCGAAAGACAGTCGTGACAGATTCGTTACTTAGCCCGCAGGGCGAGCGACTCCGCTGCTCATAGCTTTCATCGTTACAAACACGATGTGACCTAAAAAACATCACTAGTTCAGGAGTCACAGTGAAACGATTCACGCTCGCTGTTCTCGCGATCGCAATCGCATGCAGCCCTGACAAATCGAAAAGCGGCAGTGACACCGGTGTCGCCGCAAACCAATTTGGATCGGTGGATCTCACCGGCGCTGGTGCAACTTTTCCGTATCCACTTTATTCGAAATGGTTTTCCGATTACGCCGCGAGAACCGGTGTGAAGATCAACTATCAGTCGATCGGTTCGGGCGGAGGCATCCGTCAGATCCAGGAGCAGACAGTGGACTTCGGTGCGACTGACGGCCCGATGAGCAACGATGAGCTCTCGAAGGCAAAGGGTGGCGCCATCCTCCACATTCCTACGGCGCTAGGCGGCGACGTGATCACATACAATCTGCCCGGGGTTACGCAACCGCTGAAGCTTACGGGGCCGCTTGTTGCCGACATTTTCTTAGGCAAGGTGACAAAATGGAATGACCCCCAAATCGCGGCGCTCAATCCGGGCGTGAAGCTGCCCAACCAGGACATGCTCGTCGTCCATCGATCCGACGGAAGTGGAACGACGTACGTCTTCACGGACTATCTCACCGCAGTCAGTCCGGCCTGGGCGAAGGGTCCAAAGAAGGGCAAGGAAGTCCCATGGCCAGTAGGCCTGGGCGGAAAAGGGAATGAGGGTGTATCCGGCAACGTGAAGCAGACACCGGGGGCCATCGGATACGTCGAGCTCGCGTACGCAAAGGAGAACGGACTCCCGTCTGCACTGATCAAGAATGCGTCTGGGAATTTCATCGCACCTTCAACCGAGACGATCACCGCTGCTGCCGAGGGAGTCGCCAATAAACTTCCGCCGAACACCGACTATCGGATTTCAATCGTCAATGCAACCGGTGCCAACGCGTACCCGATTTCATCCTTCACGTGGATATTGGCTTACGTGAATCAGCCCGACAGCGTGAAGGGAAAAAAGCTCGTCGACTTCCTCCGCTGGGCGTTGACTGACGGAGAAAAGGAAGCGACGACTTTGAATTACGCTCCGCTACCTGCGCCGATAATAGAGCAGCTCAAGTCTCGCCTCGACTCGATCAAGCTCGGCTCCGCCCGGTGACAGACTCGACGGCGCAGCTGCCTGGGTCAACTCCACCCCGGGCAGCTCGGGTGGCTGCGCTGCTGAGACCTTCGCTCTACGGCGATAAGATTTACCAGGCGGTAATCACCAGCTTCGCCGTTTTCATACCTATTCTCCTCGTACTGATCGCCGTCTCGATCGGGCTCGCGGCATGGCCGGCCTTATCGCGAATGGGCCTTTCCTTCGTGACCGGCAGCGAATGGAATGTTGCCGAGGGAAAGTTTGGAGCAGCTCCCGCGATTTACGGCACGCTCGTCTCCTCGGCGATCGCGCTCATCATTGCAACGCCACTCGCGCTCGGCGTATCGATTTTTCTTTCGGAGATTGCTCCCGCATGGCTTCGCCAGCCGGTGGCATTTCTGGTGGACTTGCTCGCGGCAATACCGAGTGTCGTCTACGGCCTATGGGGCATCTTCGTTCTGGTTCCCTTGCTCAGAGATCCAATCGGGCCGTTCCTGCACGACACACTGGGCCTCGGTAAGACTCCATTGTTCAGTGGGCCCAACTACGGCTACAGCATGCTGGCCGCCGGGATCATCCTGGCGATCATGATACTTCCATTCATTTCGGCAGTGACGCGGGAAGTCTTGCTCGCCGTTCCGAGATCGCAACGCGACGCAGCACTCGCGCTCGGAGCAACGCGTTGGGAAATGATACGCGACGCAGTACTGCCGTATGCGAGGTCTGGAATCATCGGCGGAATAATTCTCGGTCTGGGCCGCGCGTTAGGCGAGACGATGGCGGTGACCATGGTGATCGGCAACCGCGCCGAGATCTCGGCGTCCCTCTTTGCTCCGGGCTACACCATGGCGTCGCTGATTGCGAACGAGTTCAGCGAAGCAACCAACGATCTTCATCTCTCTGCGTTGATGGCGGTCGGCGCTGTTCTCTTCATCGTTACGCTCATCGTCAATGCAATTGCGAGATGGCTCGTGTGGCGCGTCACCCGAGGATCGGGACGATGAACAGGCGCGCGCGACACACCAAAAGCACCGTGATGCTTGGCCTGACGTATGTCGCCGCCGCAATCGCAACGCTGCCGCTCGTTCTCATTCTGGTGCATCTGTTGACAGAAGGCGCCAAATACATTCGTCCGTCGTTCTTTACCGAGATGCCAAAGCCGGTTGGTGAGCCCGGTGGAGGAATGGCAAATGCAATTGTTGGAACACTGATCCTCATCTCAGTTGCGTCGCTCATTGGCTTGCCGATTGGAATTGGGGCCGGCCTTTATCTCGCCGAGAAACGTGGAAGGGCACTCGCAACGACAGTGCGTTTCCTGTCTGATGTATTGAATGGTCTGCCGTCGATTGTGGTGGGAATTTTCGCCTGGGAATTTCTCGTCCGCCCGTACCATTTTTCCGCGATCGCGGGGGGAATGGCGCTCGGAGCGATGATGATCCCGCTGGTCACGCGCACGACGGAGGAGATGATTCGCCTCGTACCTGTATCGTTGCGCGAGGCGGCTCTCGCTCTTGGATACACTCAGTGGAGAACCTCTCTCACGATCGTCCTTCGCACGGCGCTCCCGGGAATTGTGACGGGCGCGCTGATAGCTGTCGCACGCATCGCAGGCGAAACGGCGCCTCTGCTCTTCACCGTTCTTGGAAATGCGTTCTGGTCAACGTCGCTAAAGGAGCCAATCGCCGCTCTCCCGTTACAGATTTTCGCCGACGCGACAACTGCGTACGAAACCGCGCACGGGCAAGCGTGGGCGGGAGCTCTCGTCCTCATTGTTGTCGTGCTGATCATCAGCCTGGCTGCACGGTTCGCCACGCGATCGCGATTTGGGAGCGCGACTGACTGATATGGGCGTCATTGTCGATACGGCGGTCGAGCCTGGCGTAGTCGAATCAATACTTGCGCGAGCCAAGTCGCCCCTTCTCTCTACGTTGCGACTGAACGCGTACTTTGGACGTTCGCGTGTCCTGCGCAACATCTCGATTGACGTACGCGATCGCGAGATCACGGCCATCATCGGTCCGTCGGGCTGCGGAAAATCGACATTGCTTCGCTGTCTTAACCGGATGCACGAGACGGTTGCAGACGCGACCGTCGAGGGAGATGTGCAGCTCGAAGGAGAAAGCATCTACAAAAGCGGATTGAGCGCGATTGCAGTCCGTCGCAGAATCGGAATGGTCTTCCAAAGGCCGACACCATTCCCGACGATGTCGATTCGCGACAACGTCCTCGCCGGACTTCGAATACTCGGCGCAAGCGGGCCGTCGCGTTCCGAGGCGGACGCGATCGCTGAAGAAGCGCTACGCCGTTCCGGGCTTTGGGATGAAGTGAAGGACCGGTTGCGGGAAAGCGCGCTCGGTATCTCGGGCGGGCAGCAGCAGCGGCTTTGCATCGCACGTGCACTTGCCACTCAACCGCGCGCGTTGCTCCTCGACGAGCCCACCGCTTCTCTCGATCCGCTCAGCACGCAGACAATTGAAGAGCTCGTTCACGAGCTTCGACAATCGATTGGCGTTGTGATCGTCACGCACAACATGCAGCAAGCTGCGCGAGTCTCCGATCGCACGGCGTTCCTGCTGGCTGGAGAGCTGATCGAGTCCGCTCCCACAAATACTCTGTTCACGAATCCACGTGATTCGCGAACGGAGGATTACGTCACCGGAAGGTTCGGATGAGCGCTGCTCTTTCTGTGTCGCCTCCGGAGAAAGCGGTGGAGGAAACCGGGCCGCCGGCAGTCGAGGCGAAAAAATTCTCTTTCTGGTATGGCGATAAGCAGGCGTTGCACGACGTCGACCTCTCGATTTCGAATAACGCGATCACAGCGTTGATCGGCCCCTCTGGTTGCGGAAAGTCGACGTTTCTTCGTGCGATCAATCGCATGAACGAGACAATCCCGGGCGTTCGTCACGAAGGGGACATTCTGCTTCACGGAAAAGATGTCTATGGCGCGGAGACCGATGTCGTCGAATTGCGCTCGAGCATAGGCATGGTATTTCAGCGATCGAATCCGTTTCCGAAATCCATCTACGACAACGTTGCGTACGGACCACGCATCAATCGCAATCCATCAAGGCGCGAGCTCGATGAAATCGTGGAGCTTTCGCTACAACGCGCTGCGCTCTGGGACGAAGTAAAGGATCGCCTCCGCTCGAGCGCGCTTGGACTTTCTGGTGGACAGCAGCAACGGCTTTGCATCGCGCGCGCACTGTCGAATGACCTCGAGATACTTCTTCTCGACGAGCCGGCGAGCGCGCTCGACCCTCACGCGACTCAAAGAATCGAAGAGCTTCTGTTCACTCTCAAGTCCGAGCTCTCGATCGTCATAGTGACTCACAATCTTCAACAGGCGGGACGATTGTCCGACTATACTGCATTCTTCTATCTTGGGCGTCTGGTAGAGAGCGGACCCACGGACGTCATATTCACCAGCCCGCGCGAAGAACGCACGGAAGCGTACATCACCGGGAGATTCGGATGACCGCACCAAAACAGAATCCGGGCCCCCGGCATTTTCATGAAGAGCTCGCGCAGTTAAAGCAAAGACTGCTCGACATGTCGGGACAGGCCGAACGTCTCGTTGATCTCGCCATCAAGTCAGTGCTCGAGCGCGACCGTGAGGTCGCCGAAGAAGTAATTGCCGGAGATAAGGTGCTCAACGAGATGGAAGTCGAGATCGAGCAGCGCGCTGTGCGAATGCTCGCACTTCAACAGCCGATGGCGCGTGATCTGCGTTTTCTCGTCGGAGCGATAAAGGTTTCAAGTGACCTCGAGCGCGTAGGGGATCATGCTGTCAACATCGCTGAATCCGCCGTGCGTCTGGTGGATCACGGTGGGCGACTCACGCCCACTCCCGCCCTCGAGGACATGGCACGCCGCGCTCGGGCAATGCTCGGTGATGCCCTCGACGCTTTCCTTCGCGCCGACGGCGCACTCGGCCGCGAAGTCTGCAAAGCCGACGACGCAGTTGACGCACTTCACGATTCAGTGTTTCGTGTGTTGTTGACGCACATGATGGAGAGCACGCGTAACATCGGCCCCGCACTCGAGCTGCTTCTCGTGAGCAGAAACCTCGAGCGCGTTGCCGATTTAGCGACTAATATCGGAGAAGACGCGGTGTACCTCGCGGAGGGTAAGCAGATCAAGCATCACTTCGAGGATTAGCATTGACCCAGGCAGCGGGAAGACCCGCACTGACCTTGAGCTCCGGCGGCGTCGCGCCGCAAAGCGCGGATAATCCGACTCGCATCGCGGCGATCGACATCGGATCCAATTCGATTCGTCAGATAATCGCCGATGTCTCACCCGACGGAAGCATCCGCGTCATCGACGAAATGAAAGCCGCGCCGCGCCTCGGCGCTGGTATCGAGAAGTCCGGGCGCTTGAGTGAAATCGCAATTCAAAACGCGCTCGCGACACTGGGCCGCATGGCTGCACTTGCGAAACAGCTCGGAGCCAAACGCACCGAGGTGATCGCCACGAGCGCCGTACGCGGCGCCACGAACAGCCAGCGTTTTCTCGATCTCGTACGAGAAGAAACGGGCTTGCGAGTAAAAATCGTCGATGGGGAGGACGAAGCCGCACTGAGCTTTCGCAGCGCGCTCGCGCATTTCGACCTCGGAGTTGGGCGCGCTGCGATCATCGACATCGGCGGTGGATCGCTCGAGCTCGCACTCAGTGCTGACGGTCTCCTCGAGCGCCTGTTGTCACTCCCGCTCGGTGCCATCAGAATGACGGAGGAGTTTCTGTCCGATGGCAGGCGCAAAGGACTGACTCGACTGCGGAAGTATGCGCGGCGCAAACTCGAAAAAAATCTTCCGGTAAGTGATTGGCGTGGGTCGCGGGTGATCTGTTCGGGGGGAACCGCGACGAACCTCGCCGGAATTCTTCTCGCGCGCGGCGGAATGGAAAGCGCGCGCACAGTTCACGGCACCGTCGTGCAGAGGGTCGAGCTAGAGCACATCGTGGATGTCTTGTACAACATGTCATCGGGTGAGCGCCAGGGCGTTGCGGGGTTGAATCCCGCGCGCGCGGATATCATTGTCGCAGGGCTCGCAGTGATCGCTGAAGTCGTTGCGCGACTCGACGCGCGCGAGCTGGTGGTATCGGCATACGGGATTCGCGAGGGCGTTCTGCTTCAGACGGCGCGAGTGACGCCGGTCGTCGCCGATCCTGGAGAAGCTCGTACGCGATCAGTGCGTCAGCTTGCGGAGCGCTCCCACTACGAGGAGCCTCATTCACAGCACGTGCAGAAGCTCGCTCTCCAGATCTTCGACTCGATTGGCAAACGTCTCGGCTGCACCAAGGCGGATCGTCAGCTTCTCGCCGACGCGGCGCTTCTGCATGACATCGGTTATCACATCAACTACGACAAGCACCACAAGCACTCCTACCATCTGATTCAGCACGCGGATTTGCTTGGACTGACACCAGCCGATCAAATCATCGTCGCGAATGTCGCGCGATATCATCGAGGTGCCGAGCCGCAGAAGAAACATGAGAACCTCATTTCACTCGACAAGGCGATGAGATCGAGGATCATTCGATTGGCTGCGATCCTCCGGATCGCAGATGGATTCGATCGCGGTCACGCCGGCGCTGTTCAGGCAGTGAAGTCGCGATGGACTCAGCGCGCATTGCGGCTCACTGCAGTCCCACATCCGCGCGGACTGAGCATGCGACTCGATCTCTGGGGTGCAGCGAGAAAATCAAAGCTGCTGTCGAAAGTGGCAGACACCACGGTCGAGATTGTTGCGCCCGACGGATCGGTTTTGACTTACGACGACGACGTCGGCGAACCGGACTGAGTTTGCTCGATAGCTGAGAGGTGCAGCTCAGCAACCGCCGCCTCTCCCCAAGGGTCACCGATCAGAAGTCTGTGGGTCGATATTTCCGGAGCGCCATTCGGTTGTCGCTGGCAGTAGCTCCCGTCCGAGGCCAGCTCCCACGCCTGCCGATTGTCCGCTAGACATACAGTTAGCAGCGACCGGATTCGCTGGTGTAGCGCAGGGTCTTGTATCGGCGTCACTGCCTCAACGCGACGATCGAAATTCCGCGGCATCCAGTCCGATGACCCAAAATAGGATTCGCCTTCGCCGCCATTCGCGAAATAGAAAAGCCGGGAGTGCTCGAGAAATCGCCCGATGATGCTGATCACGCGAATACCCTCGCTCACTCCGGGAATGCCGGGGCGAAGACAACAGATCCCGCGCACGATGAGATCGATCGGCACGCCGGACTGCGACGCAGCGTAAAGTGCTTCGATCATTTCTGAATCAACGAGCGCGTTCATCTTGGCGATGATTCGTGCCGGCCTGCCCTCTCTCGCTGCTTTTGCCTCGCGCTCGATGAGCTCGAGGAACCGCGCGCGCATGTTGCCAGGAGCGACAACTAGCTGGCGATATGCGCTCTGGCGCGAGAATCCGGTGAGTGCGTTGAACAAATCGGTCAAGTCGGCGCCGATTTCCGGATTGCGAGTAAGGAGACCGATGTCTGTGTACGTCCGCGCTGTTTTCGAGTTGTAGTTGCCCGAGCTGATGTGCGAGTAACGCGTGATGCCGTCGGGTTCGCGGCGAACAACGAGCGTAGTCTTCGAATGTGTCTTGAGTCCGGGGAGTCCGTAGGCAACGTGGACACCGAAGCTCTCCAGTGTCCGCGCCCAGGTGATGTTGTTGGCTTCGTCGAAGCGAGCCTGCAGCTCGATCAGGACCGCCACCTGCTTACCACGATTCGCGGCTTCAGTGAGCGCTCGCACAATCGCGGTATCGCCCGAAGTTCGGTACAACGTCATCTTGATCGCGAGAACATTTTCGTCGACGGCGGCGCTCGTGATGAAGTGTTCGACCGTCGTCGAGAACGAGTCGAAAGGATGATGAACGAGAATGTCTCGCTCTCGCAGCACGTCGAACATCGGCCGGTTTTGGTCGCGCAGCTCCGGCGGCGTGTGTGCGTTGAACGGCGGATCGCGAAGCTCGGGAATTTCCAGCGTCGCAATCGACATCAGGTCGCCGAGCTCGAGAATCGGCCCGTTCTCGACGACGTCCGCTTCGGTGAGCGGCGGAATCTCCGGTGGTTGATCCTCCTGCAGCTCCTCGAGCAGAAGCAATCGCAGTGACGCCGGCATTCCGTCTTCGACTTCCACTCTCACAACTTCAGCAAATCGACGCTGGAAAACCTGCTCCTCGATCATCGCAAGCAGATCATCGTCCTCGTCGAAGTTTGGAAGCTCCAGGTCGGAGTAGCGCGTCACACGGAACGCGTAGTAGCCACGGATTTCCATTCCTGGAAACAGAGCGCTGAGATTTGCGCCAATCACTTTTTCGAGCGGGATGAATTGCCGGTCGCGGCCAAATCCAACCCATCGCGGAATGCTTTTCGGAACCTTCACGCGCGCGAAGCGTTCGGCGCCTCGCTCTGTGTCGTACAGCTCGACCGCCAGCGAGAGTGAGAGATTCGAGATGTACGGAAATGGGTGCCCTGGGTCGACTGCGAGAGGAGTGAGCACCGGAAAGACTTGCGACTCGAAAAACTGCCTGACCGTCTCGGCCTCGGTCGAATCGAGATCCTCATGAGATACCAATTTGATTCCGTGCTCCCCGAGCGCAGGGAGCAATAGATCGTGAAGGCATTGCCTCGCGCTGCGTAGAAGCGGACCAACCCGATCATGAATCGCCACGAGTTGTTCTGTTGAAGTCAGTCCGTCGGGCGGAGTCTGAAGAACTCCGGCAGCGACTTGCCGGCGAAGTCCCGCAACACGCACCATGTAGAACTCGTCGAGATTCGTGCTGAAAATTGCGAGAAATTTCAGTCGCTCGAGAAGAGGATTGCGTTCATCGAACGCCTCGTGAAGAACCCTCGAGTTGAACTCGAGCCAGCTCAGCTCACGATTTAGATAGAGTGAAGGATCAGCGGCCATTTTCGCATCACCCGCTGACGATAAGGCGTAGCACGTTATACGCGATCGCTGCGATGACTCCAGCCGCCGGAATGGTCACGAGCCAGGCCCACACGATCCGCCTCGCAATTCCCCAGCGGACAGCGTTCAGTCTATTGGTCGCGCCGACGCCCACGATGGCACCGGTAATAGTGTGCGTCGTGCTCACCGGAATCCCATAATGACTGGCAAGCGTGATGGAGAGAGCACCTGCCGTCTCTGCGCAGAATCCGCTTACTGGTCGGAGCTTAGTGATGCGCGAGCCCATGGTGTGCACGATGCGCCATCCGCCGAACAGCGTACCGAGTGAGATCGCCGTATAAGCGCCCATCTCCACCCAAAGTGGAATGGCATCGCTTGTCAGATAGAAGTGATGCCAGAATCCGGTCTGCGCGGCGACGAGCGGCTTGATCGATATCAAGAGACCGACGATGATCCCCATCGTTTTCTGCGCATCGTTCCCGCCGTGCGCCAGCGACAATGCCGCAGAGCTCACAAGCTGAGCGACCCGGAAAAACCGATCCACGCGCGCCGGCGCCATCCGCTGGAAAATCCAGTAAACCATCACCATGAGAAGAAATCCCGCCAGCAGCCCCACTACCGGCGAGATCACGATGAACGACAAAGTCTGAATCCACTTCGCGCCCCACTCGATTGCCGTCCATCCGGCTTTTGCGACTGCCGAGCCCGCGTACCCGCCGATCAAAGCGTGCGACGAGCTCGACGGAATCCCATAAAACCACGTGATGAGATTCCAGATGATAGCGCCGATCAGTCCGCCGAGTATGACGTTCGGCGTAACGATGCTCGTATCGATGAGACCTTTGGCAATCGCTTTCGCGACCGCGGTGCCAACGGTAAATGCCGCCGCAAAATTGAAGGTCGCCGCCCATATGACTGCTGCCAACGGATTCAGTACACGCGTACCGACTATCGTCGCGATCGAATTGGCGGAGTCGTGGAAGCCGTTTATGAAGTCGAAGACAAAAGCCACGATCACGATCGCGGCCACATAGTAAAGCACGGTCTAAGAGTTCTTGAGTGAGATGCTCTGTAGAACGTTGCCCACGTCTTCACATTGGTCGATCGCGTCCTCGATCTTGTCGTAGAGCTCTTTCCATTTGACGACGAGAAGCGTATCGGTCGCGTTCGAGAAGAGAACGTCGAGCGCCTCGTGGAACACGCTGTCGCCCTCCTCCTCGAGGAGCTTGAGCTGCCGGTTGCCGGCACTCACCGCTTTCGGATCCTTCATGTGGCGCACGGTTTCTTCGATGGTCCGCGCCGACCGCAACAAAACCTCCGAGAGCGCAATGCCGTGAGGTCGTGCAACCTTGATATGGAAAATCACCGCGCGACGCGCGGCACCGTCGATCAGATCGACCACATTATCGAGCGAGCCGGCAAGCTCGTGAATGTCCTCGCGATCGAATGGCGTGACGAACGTGCGATCTATTCGATCGATGATGTCGTGGGTGAGATTGTCCGCTTCGTGCTCGAGCGTCTTGATCTGCGCGACTTTCTCTTCGAGGTGTGCCGGATCTTCAAAGGCTTCGTGAAGCAGAGTCGCCACACCCGTCAGGCGCTGGGCAACTTCGGCGAACATGTCATAGAACTGCGCGTCGCGGGGGATGAGCTGCAAAATGAAGTTCCGGGATTAGGGTCCGAAAAACTTGTCGTCGCGCGAGCGGAAATTTACGCGGGCACGGAACGACGGGCTACCAGGTTTGGATTCTCGAAGAACTTCACGAGTATCATTCCTGTAACGAAGCCACCGATGTGCGCCCATACCGCAACACCACTCGAGACTTCAGGCCGCATACCGGTCACTTCGGGAAGCGCACCGATCACCTGCCACCCGAACCACCACAGCAACACGGCCCACGCCGGGATCGGAATTATTTTGAAGAAAAAGATGAAAAAGAAAAGCATTCGAACGCGCACCCGCGGATAAAGAACGAGATACGCGCCAAGAACTCCTGAGATTGCGCCGGAGGCGCCGACGGTCGGAACCGGTGAGCCGGGCTGCATCAGGATGTGGGTCGCCGCAGCAGCCAACCCGCAAACGAGATAAAACACGAGGAAGCGGAAGTGGCCCATGCTGTCCTCGATGTTGTTTCCAAAAACCCAGAAGAAAAGGCAGTTGCCGAGCAAGTGCAGCCAACCGCCATGGAGAAACATCGAAATCAGCGGCGTGAACTTGTTGATCGCCTCGTTGTCCACGAGGCACGCCATTCCATCGCCAAGGGGAACCGCGGTGCCCAGCCTTGCCTGATGAGTGATCTCGCCCGGGACCATTCCGAGATTGCAGATGCTCACGGCGAGCTGCTGCTCGTTGAATCCCGCTCCCTGAACGAACACCCACGTCCCCACGAGTGCGGCGAGGATCGCGTACGTCATGTACGGCGGGCGAAGCGTCGGATGCTCGTCGCTTAACGGGATCATTTACGCGATAGAGAGAGAGCGCGATTGAGCGATTGAGCGATAGGGCGATAGAGCGATAGGCGAGAAGTCGGCCAGAGTCCCCACAAACGGCCCGAAAATCGCGCCGTTTTGGCAGAGATTAGCGGCCTCGGGATTGCCTCTACCCACCTACCAACACGAAGCAAAAACCCACCAAGAGGAATTCATGGCAGACAAGGTAATCGGAATCGACCTGGGAACTACCAATTCGGTCGTCTCCGTCATGGAAGGCGGCGACCCTGTGGTCATTCCCAACGCGGAGGGTGGCCGAACCACGCCTTCGGTAGTCGGCTTCACAAAAGACGGCGAGCGCCTGGTCGGCCAGATAGCGAAACGTCAGGCAGTCACGAACCCGCAGAACACTGTGTTCTCCATCAAGCGCTTCATGGGGCGCAAGATGAGCGAGGTGAAGGAAGAGGCCGCGCGCGTCCCATACAAAGTCGTGACGGGACCGAATGATGTCGCGATGGTCGAAGTCCAGGGAAAACGGTACAGCCCCCCTGAAATCTCGGCGATGATCCTTCAGAAGATGAAGCAGACAGCCGAAGACTACCTCGGCTATAAAGTCGAGAAGGCGGTCATCACCGTTCCCGCATATTTCAACGACTCGCAGCGACAAGCGACGAAAGACGCCGGAAAAATTGCCGGACTCGACGTGCTGCGAATCATCAACGAGCCAACCGCGGCAGCGCTCGCGTATGGACTCGATAAAAAGAAAGACGAGAAAGTCGCGGTGTTCGACCTTGGCGGTGGAACGTACGACATCTCGGTGCTCGAGCTTTACGACGTCGAAGGCTCGCGTCAGTTCGAAGTCAAGTCAACCAACGGAGATACTAACCTCGGTGGAGACGATTTCGATCAGCGCGTGATCGACTGGCTCGTCACGGAATTCAAGCGCGATCAGGCAATCGATCTCTCGAAAGATCCGATGGCGCTTCAGCGTCTAAAGGAAGCGGCCGAGAAGGCGAAGATGGAGCTGAGCACCACTCAGTCCACCGACATCAATCTTCCGTTCATCACGGCAGATCAGAGCGGCCCGAAGCATCTCAACTACTCGCTGACGAGAGCGAAGTTCGAGCAGCTCGTCGACGATCTGATTCAGCGCACCATTCCACCGATGGAGCTGGCGCTCAAGGATGCGGGCATCAAGCCCAACGAAATCGACGAAGTGATTCTCGTCGGCGGCTCGACGCGCATTCCGAAAATTCAGGAGATCGTCAAGAAGTTCTTCGGGAAAGAGCCCAACAAGGGCGTGAATCCCGACGAAGTCGTGGCGATTGGCGCGGCGATTCAGGGCGCAGTGCTCACCGGCGAGCAGAAAGACGTTCTCTTGCTCGACGTGACGCCGCTGTCGCTCGGTATCGAGACACTCGGTGGAGTCACCACCGTGCTCATCCCGCGCAACACAACTATTCCGACCAAGAAGAGCGAAACGTTCTCGACGGCTGACGACAATCAGACAACGGTCGAGATCCACGTTCTACAGGGAGAGCGCGAGCTCGCCGCGTACAACAAGACGATCGGCAAGTTCCAGCTCACCGGAATTCCACCCGCACCGCGCGGAATGCCACAGGTCGAAGTCACGTTCGACATCGACGCGAACGGCATCCTGCATGTGACGGCGAAGGACAAGGCAACCGGCAAGGAGCAGAAGATTCGAATCGAAGCTTCGAGCGGATTGTCCGACGCAGAGATCGACCGGATGGTAAAGGACGCCGAGAAGAACGCGGCCGAGGACAAGAAGCAGCGCGAGGCAATCGATGCGCGCAATCGCCTGGATTCGATGACCTACGAAGTCGAGAAAAACGTGAAGGAGTGGGGCGACAAGGTGTCACCCGACATCAAAACGAGGATCGACGCGGCAATCGAGCGCTCGCGGAAGGCTCTGAAAGGCGACGACATGGACGAGATCCGGTCGGCGCAGGAAGAGCTGAGCCGGGTGTTCAGCGAGGCCGGACAGTCGTTCTATCAGCAGCAAGCTCAGAGCTCCGGTGGGGAAACCCCGCCAGATGGTGCTCCGACGGGCGCGCCCCCGGGTGACGGGGCGGGAGCCAAAGCTGACGACGTGGTCGAAGCGGACTACGAGATCGTCGACGACAAGAAGTAAAAAAAGTGTATGGGCACCGAGGCGCAACCTGCGGGGGGCGTCCGGTGTCTTACATTAGTACTCAACCCTTTTCGTTAAGGTAGCTGGATATATGTCTTCACTTTCATCGCGTGCTCGCTGGGGTGTGGCAGTCGTTATCGCGTTCCTCGGCGGACTCATTCTCGCCTCGGGTGGATTGAATCTTTCGCGACTCGGCTTTGCGCAATCGAAGCCGAGTCTCGCGACGACCGCCCCTATCGCCGAAGCGAGTAATGCCTTCGTTGCCATTGCAGATCATGTGACACCCGCGGTCGTGTCAATTTCGGCGGAGAGTCGACCGGCGCAAAACAGTCAGCGTCGTCGCGCTCTTCCCAATGGCATCACCGTTCCGCCCGGAATGGAGGATTTCTTCGATCAGTTCGGACAGCAGGTTCCGCAGGTCGAAGGTGGATCCGGCTCCGGCTTTATCGTTTCAAAGGACGGATACATCCTCACCAACAATCACGTCGTCACGACAAGCGATCGCACGACTGTGGCTGATCAGGTGACAGTGGAGCTTCTGGATCACCGCAAATTCAAGGCGAAAGTCATCGGTAATGATCCGACGACCGACATCGCGGTGATCAAGATCAACGGAAGTGATTTCCCAACTCTTCCTCTCGGCAACGACAACAACACCCGCGTTGGTGAGTGGGTGCTCGCAATTGGAAATCCGTTCGGATTCGATTTCACGGTCACGGCGGGAATCATCAGCGCCAAGCACAGAAGTCTTCCGGGATTACTCTCTCGTCGGAATGGTCCGAATTATTCGATCAGTGATTTGATTCAGACCGATGCCGCGATCAATCCAGGTAATTCTGGTGGTCCCCTCGTGAATGCGCGCGGTGAGGCGATTGGAATCACGAGTGCAATCGCGAGCCCCACTGGCGTAAACGCGGGATATGGTTTCGCGATTCCGATCACGCTCGCGAAGAAAGTGATGGATGACCTCATCGCGCACGGAAAGGTTCGCGTTGCGATCCTCGGGATTCAGATCAACGAAGTGACGCCGGAGGATGCGGCAGTCGCAGGAATGAAAGAGATTCGCGGAGCGAAGGTCGAGGGCTTCGGCAGCGCAGCAACAAGCGCGGCGCAGCAGGCAGGCTTGCAGGCCGGTGACATTATCATCACCGCGGATGGTCAGCCAGTCGATCGCGTGAGCACGCTTCAGCAGATCGTGAGAAACCACAAGCCGGGTGAGACGATCGACGTCGATGTCATGCGGTATGGTCAGAAGAAATCTTTCCGAGTGAGATTGTCGGAGCTCGAGGACGCCCCGCGAACGGCTCAGCTCGCGCCTGTTTCGCCGACGTCGAACCCGACGTCATCGTCGAATTCTGAGCTCGGCATTACCGTCGAGCCCGTGTCGAATGAGATTGCGACGCAGGCGAAGCTTCCGACAAATCAGCGTGGCGTCGTCGTAACCGATGTCGTTCCGCTCGGACCCTCGTATCTGAAGCTCGGAAGGAACGATGTGATCTTCGAGCTGTTGTATCCGGGTCCGCGTCGTCCGATCAGAACTGCTGCGGATTTGAATCAAGTGCTGCAGCGCGTAAGGCAGGGCGATTACATCAGCTTGAACGTTGCGACGCTTGGTCAGGACAACTCGAGCCACGTTGTGAATATCAAGATTGGTGGCTAAGAGACGATCGCTCGATTGATTGGGCGATCTGAACGACCCGCCCTCGTGCCCGGTGCACGAGGGCGGTTTCGTTTCTTTCGCATTACTTTGGTTGAGAGCGGAAGTGGCGGAACTGGTAGACGCGCTGGACTTAGGATCCAGTGGGGCAACCCGTGGGGGTTCGAGTCCCCCCTTTCGCATGCCTGCAAACATCGGCAACAATGAATAGCGTGGTTTGCGGCGGAAAAGCGTTGTTACGTCTCGCGATCCTTCTAGCGCCACACCCACGTGGTGGCGGCTAGAAGTTGAGCATTGCTTCCAGCGTGAACCCATTCCGTTTCAAACTGGCCGGTGCGTGCGGATTGTCTAGCGTGTACTCCGCCGCGAGCCGGAGATACTCGGGCAGGTTCACCGGGAGTACGCTTCCAAACACATAGCGTGTGTTTCCCGTGTTCGCCACGTCGCGGTTCGAGTTAACGTAATCCAACCGTCCGAATGCCGTCAGCGCGTTCGGGAAAGTGTAGCCGGCATAGCCCCAGGCACCCCAGCCGTTGACGGACCTAGTGCTGAAGTTCGATCCGATCGGAAGATCTGTATCCTTGCCGTATACATACCCGCCGGTGAACTCGAGCCTCTTAACAATCTTGTTGGCCGAGACGGCATAGCGGTTGTAGTGGCTCGTGATGTCGCGGGTGGGATCGAGCCCGTCGATCGAGCCGCGGTACGCGACGGCCGTAATGCCCGACCCGTTGTCATCGAAGATGAACTGGTCGATTGCTGCAAAGTCCTTGTGGTGCGGGGACCCGACTCCGTCTCCCATTCCGTCCGAGTTGATGCCATTGAGCAATTCGAACGAGAGCCGGTTCATGCCGCCGACGTAAAAGGCCTCCATTCCGAGCTCGTGGATCCCGAAGCTGAACGGGACGCCGCCTTCCGTCAGCGGTTCGTCTAATGGCGCTGGCGCGCTGATACCGGTCGGCCGGTCAAAGCCGGCGACGGCGCCTTCTAGCAGCCAGTGCATCTGGCCGACGCGCGCACCGCCATACGAATTCGGCTTGCCCCATACGCCGTAGAGGTTGTTGACCAACTCCACTCCCTCCGCCGAGTGCGAGAACTCGAGGAACGCTCCGAACCATTTGCCGATCGGTCCGCCGACAAAGATCGTCGCATTATCGAGGACGAACGCGTTCACATCGGCCGATTTGGACTCCGTCTTCTGCCAGACGTATTGCATGTTGAATCGGGCCGCGAGATAGTCCGATATCTGCTTGACTTCCTGGCTCTTGCCGATCTCCTCGGGCATTCGATAACCGGCCCATTTGAACGCGAAACCCTGCGCATTGAGACGTGGAACTGCCGGGCCGTGGCAGAAGGAGCAATTTACGTTGTGTTTTCGGGCCCACGCGGGAATGGCGCGTGCTTCGCTGATTGGCAGCACCCCCGTTGCCAGTACAAGTGTCATCCCCCATCCGGTTAAGCGCATTGGGAATCTCCTGAAATTGGTACGCGGTTCGAGCACCTTTCATCGAGGTACGGCGGCTGGCACGCTGGTTTGGCATGCGTTCACATACGGCCAGTCTCGCCGCAGATTAGAACCTTGGGGCAGAGGACTCGCATGTCTATCATGGAACAGAGCGGTTCTTGTAGGTGTTTCCCCGAATTGAGGCACGGGGTAATGGGGACGTCCCTTGCTTCGCCGAGGATCTCTACGTCGTTCTCAGCGCGGGCGCTGCTGCGGCATTATCGTGCAAGCGCTTGTCGGTCCCGCCCGGATATGCTGCATCAGGTGGCAAGGATCCGCGGTGCTGCTTCGAGGTTAAAGCCTAGCGGGGGTTCTACTACTGAACGATGACGGTCCCCGACATCGCTGTACCGTGAATCATGCAGTGATACTTGTACGTCCCGGCGCTATTGAAAGCGCGCGAGTAGCTCCCGTGATCCTGTATTGCCGACGTCACGCCGTCGTCGAACGTCACGCTGTGGCTGGTGCAAACGTCCGCCCCGTTGTAGCCGGCGTCGCATGAATTCCACGTCCACGCCACTGTGCTTCCCTTTGGGACAGTCGTCGCATCCGGTGTGTACATGACGTTCACGACGCCGACCTGGAGACTGTGACTTACAGTTCCTCCCGTCCCACTCGATCCACTCGTTGGATCGGTCGGGTAGCCGGAATTATTCGAGCTCCCTCCTCCGCCTCCTCCGCCACATGCGAGGCCGGCGAGAATCAATACAGAAAAAATTGCGACGCTCGGCGTCCGTGCAAATCTTGCCGCGCTTTTTATGGCAGTCATCGAGTGCCTCTCCGAAGCTCTTATGAAAAACCTGTTACGTCAAATGAACGTTAGAGTGCTGCGCATTTTTCTGCTGCCCCATAGCGGCGAACGGCGCGTTCGAGACGGTGAAGAATGTTTCTCGAACGGCGCGAGAAGTCTATACCCGACAATACTTGTCGGAATTAAATCAACTTGCTAGGTTCCGCGCGCAGCATTCAACTCAAACGCAAGATATCAAAATGCCTGTCGCGCTTCGATCAATTCTCGCCGTCTCGATTCTTTTTGGAATCGCACCTTCGCTCAGCGCTCAGGAAGGATACGAATATGAGGTTTACTCGACTCACATAGCCGCCCCACGGATCGGCGCGCTCGAGCTTCACACGAACTTCGTCCCCACCGGTCCAAGTTCGTCCGATAGCGAATTGGTCTCATCCCATCGCGCCGTTCGCTCGAGCCTGGAATTCAGCCACGGAATAAATCGCTGGCTCGAGGGCAGTTTTTATTTTGTCGGCGGAGTTTTTCGCGGCATGGGCGCGGAGTACGTCGGAAATCGTGTGCGACTGACCGCTGTTGCGCCGTCGACGTGGAATCTTCCCGTCGACCTTGGCGTCTCGCAGGAAGTTGGATACGCGCGGCACGGATTCAGCGAGCATCGCTGGATGTACGAGATCAGCCCGATCATCGGAAAAACGTTCGGTCGCGTCTCGGTTGTAGTGAATCCCGCGCTCGAGCGTGGCTTTGGCAGCGCGCGTGAGAGCGAGCTGGAGCTCGAGCCGCGCGCGAAGGCGAGCTACGAGATTGGCGACGATGGGGCGTTAGCGCTCGAGTACTTCGGCGCTCTCGGTCCAGCGAAAGCATTCGAGCCCGTGTCCGAGCAGCATCATCAACTTTTCGTGACTTTCGAAACCGAGCTCAGCCGCCGATGGGAAATCGGTGGAGGAATCGGACGCGGACTGACACGCGAGTCTGACCGCACTGTTCTTACGTCGAAATTGGAGTACCACTACTAAAAACCACTGTCTTAGTCTATCGCCTTTTCCATCGCTCGTTCTGCTTCGAGATTCTCTTTGTCGCGCCCCATCGTCGCGATCGCAATAGTCTTCCCACCTCGGACATATCTGACTGCGCAGTCCTGACTCGCGACGCTGCCGTCGATTCGGATTTCGTCCCACTTCTCTGCATGACCGGTGTAGCGGATCGCAACGTCGTAATGATTGCTCCAGAAAAAAGGGACGCCGTCGAACTGCTCTCTGTTGCCAAGAATATTTCGCGCCGCGGCTTGTCCCTGACGCTCGGCGACAACCCAGTGCTCGACGCGGATTTGCTCGGTTGTCTGTGGATATGGCCAACGCGCGATGTCGCCTGCAGCGAAAATTCCCTTCGCACTCGTCTCAAGGAATTCGTCGACGACAACTCCTTTGTCGATCGCGAGGCCGGCTTGCTCAGCGAGAGAGAGGTTTGGGCGAACACCGATACCGGCGACAACGAGATCCGCATTTAATCGCTCCCCGTTCGAAAGCACAACGATGCCTTTTTCAATTGACGCTGCGGTCTGGCCGAAATGGAATTGCACTCCCTTTCCATGATGCACGTCACGGATGAAATCACCGAGCTCAGGACCGAGCACTTTCTCCAGAGGGCGAGACTCCGGTGTGACGACGTGAACGTCGAGGCCGCGAGTGCGAAGCGACGCGGCGACCTCGAGACCAATAAAGCTCGCCCCAAGAACGACAGCAGTCTTTGATTTGTTCACTGCGGCGATAATCGCGCGACTGTCGCCGAGTGTGCGCAGGTAGTGAATGGAGGCGCCATCACTAATTGGGATGTCGAGGTGAATCGGCGTCGCACCGGTCGCGAGCAGGATCGCATCGAACTGACGCGTGCTTCCATCACTCAGCGTGATTCGTTTGGCGGCGGCATCGAGTGCAGTCACATGAGCGTTTGCGACGATCTCGATTTTCAGGTCGTCGTAGAATGATTTCGGATGGAGTGGAATCCATTCCTCCGGCGCGTTACCGGCGAGATAATCCTTTGAGAGATTTGGCCGATCGTAGGGCGCGTCGCTGTCGGAATCGAAGATAGTGAGCGGACCATCGTAGCCTTCGCGTCGCAGCATTTCTGCAGCAGCATTTCCCGCAGCACCAGCGCCGATGATCGCTACCGATTTCGGATGACGCTCGGGTTTGCTTCCATGCGCCGGACCTGGTCGCTGCGATTCGCGTTTCTCACCGACAAAAATCTTTCCATCGCGCTTCTCGACATTCCAGCACGAAATGTCGTTGAGCGCGGGCGCGCGAATCGCGGCCCCGGTGCGTAGATCAAAACACGCGTGATGCCACGGACATCGAACGGTGGCTCCGACGACGAGACCTTCCGCGAGCGGGCCTCCATAGTGCGTACAATTCGCGGCGACCGCGAAAAATTCATCTCCGTTCCGCACGAGCAAAACGGACTCGCCGTGCGCGTGCCCCAGAAGACTGGCGCCATCATTCAGCTCTTTGCCGGAAACTCCTCGAGCGAAATCGGGTCCGCTTAATTCGCTGCTTTCCAATTTCTTTTTTCAGAGTAGAAGTAGGTCGGCGTTAGCTGCCGAGAGTCTGGCGATGCATTCGGGGGAATCGTTGTCAGCCTTGTTCACAAAGCGTCCGACTTCGTAAAACTCGAGATCATTGCGGTCGCATGGCGCCAATAGCAACTGCAAATCGCGGGCACTCCGAGAATCATCGAGCCACCATTTTGTCGCATCATCCACGAGGAGCACCGGCATCCGATCGTGAATCGTCGCTGCCTCCCTGCTCGCATCGGTTGTGATCACCGTGCAGGTCTCGATCACTGTGTCGCCTCGCTCCCAACGGTCCCACAACCCGGCGAGACCGAACGCGCGCCCGTCATTCAATCGGAAATAAAACGGCGCCTTTGATTTTCCGACGACTTTCCATTCGTAGTATCCATCAGCCAGAATCACGCAGCGACGCGTTTGCAGCGAATCCCTGAATGCTCTCCGCTCCCCCAGTGACTCGGCCCTCGCATTGATCATCCGATTGCCAACCGATGGATCGGTTGCCCAGGAAGGAACCAGCCCCCACTTCATCTGTCGAGCAACAGGCGCGCGCTCCTGATCGCGCGAGATTGTCCATTGAAGCTGAGTGGGCGCAATGTTGTAGTGAGGCGCGAACCCCGGAAGCGTCGGCGGCAAACTGAACCGTTCGAGGATATTCGTCGGATCATCGTGAAGGGAGGAGCGGCCGCACATAGAGAGGAAAAATAGCTTGTGTGCGCTTCGGGCCACTCTATTGGCCCGAAAAGCGCATCACATCCAGTCGTCTCCAGAGCGCGAGGGTCCCAATGGCGAAATGTGAAGTCTGCGGCAACGACTACGACAAGTCGTTTACCGTCACGGCGGCCGGCAAATCTCACACGTTCGATTCATTCGAGTGCGCCATTCACGCGCTCGCTCCACGATGCGCACATTGCGACTGCCGAATCATCGGGCACGGCGTCGAGAACAACGGCACTTACTATTGTTGCGCCAACTGCGCCCACCTCTCAGGCGTGAAGGGGCTGGACGACCGCATCTAGTCCCATCAGTGGCAAAGCCGGGCGGTTTGTACGGGCTGTTATATTCCGTCCATGACGATCGAGTTTACCCCGAAGGAAAGCACCGGAGTCGACCGCCACGTGCAAGTGTCAGTGCCGGTCGAAACGGTCCGAGACGCCGAGGAAAAAGCGGCACGCCGATACGCTTCGTCGGTCCGGCTTCCGGGCTTTCGCCCCGGCAAGGCGCCCGCAGCCATGGTGCGAAAGAAATTCGCCGAGCAAATCCGACAGGAAGCGCTCGAGTCGCTCGTCCGCGACGCATATAAGGAAGTCGTAGAAAAACAGGACCTCAAAGTCGCGTCACAACCGCACGTCCACGACCTGAGCTTCGAGGACGGAAAGCCGCTCACATTCGAGCTCCATTTCGAGCTGAGGCCGACGATCGAGCTCGCGCGCACATCCGGATTCCGAGTGAGCGGCCGCAAGCCCGTCGTCACCGACGAACAGGTTGTCGAGCAGATCGAGCAGATTCGCGATCAGCGCGCCGCGTGGGCACCCGTCGAAGACAAGCCAATGCCCGGCGACATGGTAAATGTCCAGCTTTCGACGGGTGAGAAAGTCGACACCACGGGCGACGAGAAATCGTACCCGCTAGTCCTCGGCGCAGGCCAGGCAATTCCGGGAATCGAAGAGCTGATCATGGAAGCGACTTCCGGACAAACCGTGCAACGCCCCGTGCGATGGCCCGACGATTTTCCCGATGAAGCCCAGCGCGGACAAACAAAAACCGTCCGGATTACGCTCAACGAAGTCAAACGCAAAACTGCGCCGCCACTCGACGACGCTTTTGCGCGTGAGGTCGGAGACTTCGAGTCACTCGAAGCCCTTCGCACCGTGGTGCGAGCCGATCTGAACGAGCACGCCAAGCGCGACGCCGATGCTGAGACACGACAGAAGCTTATCGACGACATCATCGGCGCGAATCCATTCGATGTTCCAAAGAGCTGGGTTCAGCAGATGATCCTGAACTACGCCGAAGCGTATCAAATTCCCGAGGGCGACAGAGAAAAGTTCGCCACGGAATTCAGAAACATGGCCGAGCGTCAGATTCGGCGCGATCTGGTCATCGAAACGATCGCTGAGCGTGAATCATTGGCAGCGACAGAAAAGGACATCGATGACAGATTGTCGGAGCAAGCAGAGAAACGCGGGGTAAATCCAGGACAGCTATACGCTCAAATGGAAAAGAGCGGGCGCCTCAAGGAAATCGAGCGGAGCATCACCGAAGACAAAGTCTTCAATTGGCTTATGGAACGAAATGAAATCCAAACCCAGGACTGAGGAAGAAGAAGAAATGCCGACTCTGTACACACCATACGTAATCGAACGCTCGAGTCGCGGGGAGCGCAGCTACGACGTCTTCTCACGCCTCCTCATGGACCGCATCATCTTCCTCGGCACGCCGATAAATGATGATGTCGCGAATGTTGTGATTGCGCAGCTTCTGTTTCTCGAGGCGGACAATCCGGAGCGCGATATCCATATCTATATCAATTCGCCGGGTGGGAGTGTTTCGGCGGGCATGGCGATCTACGACACGATGCAGTTCCTCAAGTCGCCGGTTAACACCAACTGCATGGGCCTCGCGGCCAGCATGGGATCGTTCCTTTTGGCAGCCGGGAGGCCAGGAAAGAGGTCGGCACTGCCACATTCGCGAATCATGATCCACCAGCCCAGCGGCGGGACTCAAGGTTCGGCGTCGGACATCGAGATCCAGGCAAGGGAGATCCTATACCTTAGGTCCAAGATGAACGAACTGTTCTCTAAACATACGGGTAGGCCGATTGAGCAGATCGAGAGAGATATGGACCGCGACCGCTTCATGTCTGCCGAGGAAGCGCGTGACTATGGCCTGATTGACAACGTCTTGAACTACCGGGGCCAGATGGAGGAAGCCCTTAAACGGTAGCTAAGTGATTCCGCTTGACCATATCGAAAACCGCTGTTAGTTGTTGAGTAGCCACAGCAAATTGGCCATCTTTCCGGTGGCCTGTTAATCAGCCTGAATCCTTCAAAGCGCCTTACCGGCAGACCGCCGGAGCGGAGCGGCGGGTGATCCGGGCGTTGCCTAGCGTCCATGTCTCAAGACAAGCATCTCCGTTGTTCGTTCTGCGGCAAATCGAAGGATTCGGTCCGCAAATTCATCTCCGGACCGTCGGTGTACATCTGCAATGAATGCATTGCGCTGTGCAACGAGATTCTCGCCGAGGATGAGGAGCGAGAGGTTTCTGAGGCGATTACTCAGGTTCCATCGCCGCAGGAGATAAAGGACGTCCTCGATCAGTACGTAATCGGACAGGAGCAGGCAAAGAAAGCGCTGTCGGTTTCGGTCTACAATCATTACAAGAGAATCAATTCCAGCTCCCTCAAGGACGATGAGGTCGAGCTCGACAAATCAAACATTCTTCTCATCGGTCCTACGGGAGTCGGAAAGACTCTTCTCGCCCGCACACTCGCGCGAATTCTCGACGTTCCATTCACGATTGCCGATGCCACGACTCTAACCGAAGCGGGCTATGTCGGCGAAGACGTTGAGAACATTCTCGTTCGCCTTCTTCAGGCGGGCGATTTTAACATCGCGGAGTGCGAGCGCGGCATCGTCTACATCGACGAAATAGACAAGATTGCCCGCAAGTCGGAAAACCCCAGCATCACGCGCGACGTTTCCGGTGAAGGCGTGCAGCAGGCGCTTCTCAAGATCATCGAGGGAACGGTCGCGTCAGTTCCGCCTCAAGGCGGAAGGAAGCACCCGCAGCAGGAGTACATCCAGCTAAACACGAAGGACATTCTCTTCATCTGCGGCGGCGCGTTCGACGGATTGGAAAAGATCATCGAGGCGCGAACCGGACGCAGACAGATCGGCTTCAACAATCAGAGTGCGCGGAAGGAAACGGACAAGACGAATCCGTTCGGCGAAGTCGAGCCCGATGATCTGCTGCGCTACGGGATGATTCCCGAGCTGGTCGGTCGTCTGCCGGTGACGGTGGCGCTCGATGCACTCGATGAGAAGTCGCTGGTGAGAATTCTCAAGGAGCCCAAGAACGCTCTCACCAAGCAGTACGCGAAGCTCTTTGGTCTCGAGGAAGTGAAGATCACTTTCGACGAGGGCGCCCTCGCAGCAATTGCAACCAAGGCGCTCAAGCGCGGCACCGGAGCGCGCGGACTTCGCGCGATTCTCGAGGAAGTTCTGATGGACGTGATGTTCGATTTGCCGAGCCGGGAGGATGTCGTCGAGGTGAAGGTGACGGAGTCGTGCATCACTAACGGCACTCAGCCGCTGCTCGAGATTTCGCCCGTCAGACGGAAGAAGGAAGCGTAATTCCACTCCGTACCCGTAACCTACAACTGTAACTATGTCGCAAGACTACCTGCGCGACGGCGAGGCTGTGCAGGCGGGTGATCGCATTCCCGTTCTGCCTCTTCGTGACGTCGTCGTTTTTCCATATGTAGTGATTCCATTGCTCGTCGGCCGGCCGGCTTCGCTGGCGGCAATCGACGCAGCTGTCGAAGCCGACAAGCTGATTCTGCTCGTCGCCCAAAAAGAAGGCGAGACTCAGGAGCCGGGCGCGGCGGATCTCCACCGTGTCGGTGTGCTTGGCCGGGTGTTGCAAGTTGTGCGACTCCCGAATGGAAGCACGCGCGTGCTTGTCGAGGGATTCGCGCGAGCGAAAGTCACTCGCTACACAGCAACCGGACCTTTCATTCGCGCGAACGCGCAACCTGTCGAATGGGCTGAACCTGTATCGGCAGCCGAGACGCGAGCGCTGGCCAATCGTGTGCTCTCGCTGTTCGAGGAATACGTCGCGCTCCACCGCCGCATTCCTTCTGAAGTCGTTGGTCTGATTCAGAGCACCGAATCCGAGGAACGGCAGGCATGGGGAGTAGCTGCACACATCGCGGTCAAGTTCGACCTCCGACAGAGACTCCTCGAGTCCCGATCGCTCAAGGATCTTCTCCAATCGCTGGCTGACACGCTTGCAAGCGAAGGCGAGCTCCTCAAGCTCGAGCGAAAAATCGATGATGACGTTCGTGGCGCTCTCTTTCAGAATCAGCGCGAGTTTTACCTGCAGGAACAGCTTCGCGCGATTCACAAGGAGCTCGGCGAAGAAGACGGTGACGATTATGCCGACCTCGAGGGCCAGGTCAACAAGAAGGCGCTCCCTGATCTGGTGAAAACACGCGCGCTTCGCGAGCTGAGAAAGCTGCGTCGAATGTCGCCGATGTCGCCCGAGTTCACCGTGTCGCGGAACTTCATCGATTGGATAATCGGAATTCCGTGGAACGAGCGAAGCGACGATGTGCTCAATGTTTCGCATGCCCGCGAGATACTCGACGAGGATCACTACGGGCTCGACGAAGTCAAAGAGCGCATCCTCGATTTCATCGCGGTGCTTTCTCTGGTTGGCCATATCGAAGGGCAGATACTGTGTTTTGTCGGACCGCCAGGCGTTGGAAAGACGTCGCTCGGGCGTTCGATAGCCCGTGCGCTGGGACGCAGGTTCATTCGCATGGCACTGGGCGGTGTTCGCGATGAGGCAGAGATTCGCGGTCATCGACGCACATATATCGGCTCGATGCCGGGACGAATCATTCAGGCGATGCGTCGCGCTGAAGTTGTGAATCCCGTGATTCTCCTCGACGAAGTGGATAAGCTCGGGCAGGATTATCGCGGCGATCCGGCGGCGGCGTTGCTCGAAGTTCTCGATCCCGAGCAGAACACGACGTTCAACGACAATTATCTCGAAGTCGACTACGACCTCTCTCAGGTTTTGTTCATTACGACAGCGAATACGCTGAACGGAATTCCCGAGCCGTTGCGCGACAGGATGGAAATCATTCGTCTGCCCGGATATCTCGATCACGAGAAGATGGCGATCGCTCGGCAATTTCTGATTCCGCGTCAAATCAGGGCAAATGGACTCGCGAACGAAGACATCGTCTGGGAGCCGGATGTTCTTCCGGCAATCCTGCGCGGTTATACGCGCGAGGCTGGTGTTCGTGAGCTCGAGCGGCGCATTGCGCGCGTCGCGAGAAAACTCGCACGACGACAGGCCGAGAGCGCACCGACTGAAGTGAAGCAGACAGTGACTACTGACGATCTCCGCGAGCTGCTTGGATCGCCGCCGTATGATCCAGACGACGCGTCACTCGAGGACAAAGTTGGCGTTGCGTCAGGTCTCGCGTACACGAGCGCGGGTGGAGAAGTGCTCGAGGTGGAAATTTCCGTCGTCAAAGGACGCGGAAAAGTTCAGCTCACGGGTACGCTTGGCGACGTGATGAAGGAATCGGCGAGCGCGGCGTTGAGCTACGCGCGAACTCGCGCGAATGCTCTCGGACTCGACGGCGATTTTTACCGGAACCGAGACATTCACATTCACATGCCTGCAGGTGCAACGCCCAAGGATGGACCGTCGGCGGGAATCGCGATCGCGACTGGAGTCATCAGCGCGCTAACGGGAGTCCCGGTGCGCGGCGACGTAGCGATGACCGGCGAGATCACTTTGCGCGGACGCGTTCTGCCCATCGGTGGATTGAAGGAAAAATCGGTTGCGGCTCATCGCAACAAGATCAGCGACGTGATCATTCCTTACGGCAACGCGCGTGACGTCGAAGATCTTCCCGAAGAAGTGCGCGAGTCAGTGAGATTCCATCCGGTGAAGACGATGGACGAAGTTCTCACGATTGCGTTGCGAGGCGATGTATTGAAAGTCGGAGCGAGTCGTGCAGCGCGGCGCGCAGCAGCAGCAGCGGCGGCGAAAGGCCTGCCCGTTCAACCCGATGCAGGCATCGCTGATTCGATTCGCCCCGACTTGACCCACTGATGCCCGAGCGGTCCGGAGACAATCCGCTTGTCATCCGGAAGCTCGAGTTCATTGGTGGACTGGCGTCCGTTGGCGGATGGCGACCAGAGGGAACTCTTCCGGAAATCGCGTTCGCTGGTCGCTCGAACGTCGGAAAATCGTCGCTGCTCAATCGACTTGTCGGACGAAGGAGCCTGGCCCGGGTGAGCCGGACTCCCGGGCGAACCAGGGAAATCAATTTCTTTCGCGTCAACGACCAATTCATTCTTGCCGACTTGCCGGGTTACGGATACGCGCGCGTTTCCAAGACGCGAAAAGCCGAATGGCGTCCGCTGATTGAAGGCTATCTCACGAAGACTCCGCAGCTCGCCGGTGTAGTACAGCTGCTGGACATGAGGCATGAGCCGAGCGATGATGACGTCGCGATGCTCGACCTTCTTTCGGAGCTCGAGATGCCGACAGTTGTTGTGCTTACCAAAAGCGACAAGCTCTCGAGAAAGGCTGCGGCCGAGCGGATTCGCAAGATTTCGCTGGGGCTTGGGCTGGATCCGGAGCAAACGATCTCATTCAGCGCGATGACCGGTGAAGGGCGTGACGAGCTTGCCGGCGCGATTGCGGCGGCCCTGGCTTCAGCGGGCGATGCGAAATAATTACTTCTTTGCGATTGCCTGTATCGGCTGGATTGTAGCGCCATCTTGCGCGCCGCCGTCGGCGTCGAGCGGTTCACCATCTGCCGTCGAGGCGTCGCCCGGAGGGGAAGATACGACTGGTCGTGTTTCCGTTCCGGCTGGATTCGGCTCGCTCAGACAGGATGACATCGCGATTCGCCTCCAGCCACAGGGCTTGATCGTGCGGGCGATTCCTCTCGACGAAAATGTCATCCGGTTGCTGACGGCAGATTCTTACCGCGCATTGCGCGACCTCGAGGAAAGCAACCGAACTGCCATCGAGCGGATCACTCGACGCTCTGGTGGTCGAAGGCCGGCGATTTGGTATGTGTCATTCTATGGATTGCAGCCCGAGGCGCGATTCAGTCCAATGGATCTGGTAATCACGAGTGCGGGTCAGGACTTCCGGCCAATCGATGTTCTGCCGTTGACGACTGGTTTTGGCGAACAGCGGCTGAGGCAGCGCGAAACTCAAAGCGCGGTTTATCTCTTTCCGGGTGAGATCGACGTCGATCATCCTCTGGTGGTGACGTTCCAGGGTGAGCGCGATGCGACGTGGGAGCAAACACTTCAGCGAATCGAGCGGGAGCGGGCGCTCGTTCGTGCAAGAGCTACTGGGGTTTCGCGCTAACGCCTTTAAGGAAGCGACGGGGCGATGTAGTTTTTCACGTATGGCAATCCTTCCTCTTCGACGATTAGCTGAGCGTCCTAACGCCTCCGTTGCCAAGGAATGGCTCGAGCAATTGAAAGCTCGGCTCGCCGATTCTTCTTGCGACCGTGCCCTGCTTTGCCGAGAGATTCTGTGCGAAATCGCGTATCCCGAGTACGCGGCGAATTGGGAGACGGCGGTCGCCGATCCGAAGCTGCCTCATGCGACGCGCCTTGCACTCGACGCGCTCGATCCGCGCAATATCACTCTCGAGCCGGAGTATTATGCCGAGTGCGACGATGAGCGATTTCAGAAAGTCAAGCCGCTGCTTTGGCTTTGGTACTCGTTCGATCGCACGGTACTCGGCGGGCAAAATGTTCAGCTTGGTGTCGAGCTAAGGCGATTGCTTGCGTCGCACATCTTCAAGCGGTGTGGTGCGAACTTCAAGGCGTTTCAGTACGTCGAGTTTTCGTTCGGGTACAACTTGGAAGTCGGCGACGACGTAGTGATCCATCGTCACGTCTTGTTGGACGATCGCGGCGGAATTGTCATGGGCAATCGCGTATCGGTGAGTGATTACGCGAACATCTACAGTCACACGCACAGTATTGTGGATCAGAAGGATGTCACCGATGCGATGACGCGCCTCGACGATGGAGTGCGCATCACCTACCACGCGACGGTTCTCGCGGGCGTGCACGTCGGTGAAGAGGCGATGGTCGGCGCGATGGCTGTCGCGACAAAGGATGTGCGACCGTACCACGTGTATGTGGGAATTCCCGCGAAGAGCGTCCGTGTGAAACCGAATGCGCCCGAGAGCGCGACGAAATTCACGTCAATCAGAGAGCGGCGGTCCAACTAAGCGATCCATCGCGTCGTCTGACAGGATTCTGACAGTGCATCCGTAGCAGCATGTCCCGTTGCCAATAATGATTTGGCAATGGGACTCTTCACGACAAAATCGATCGATGCTCTTCGCGCCGATGCCGAGAGCAACACGCTGCGCCGCGCGCTCGGGCCGCTGAATCTCACGACCCTCGGCATCGGGTCCATCATCGGTACGGGCATCTTCGTTTTGACGGGCACTGCGGCGTCGCAGAATGCCGGACCGGCTCTCATAATCTCAATGATCATCGCGGGCGTCGGCTGCGCATTTGCCGGACTGTGTTACGCCGAGTTCGCGGCGATGATTCCGGTTGCGGGCAGTGCGTACACCTACGCGTATGCAACGATGGGCGAGCTGCTCGCGTGGATCATCGGTTGGGATCTGATACTCGAGTACGCGCTCGCAACTGCGACGGTTGCGGTCGGTTGGTCCGGATATTTTCGAAGTCTCCTCGCCGATGCCGGCGTGAGGATTCCTGCGGCATTGTCAGGCGCCCCCGGCGAAACAGTGACGATCGCAGGTGCCGCTGCCGGACACGGGATGATCAATCTTCCTGCGGCGATCATCGTTCTGGTTGTGTCGGGGCTTCTGGTGATCGGCATCAGGCAGTCAGCGAACACGAACACGGCACTAGTGATCATCAAGTTCTTCGTGCTGGTGATTTTCGTTGTCGCCGGTGCTGCCTATGTGAACGTGAATAATCTCAAGCCCTTCGTGCCGCCGAACACGGGATCATTCGGACATTTCGGTTGGAGCGGAGTTCTGCGCGGTGCGGGCGTGATGTTCTTCGCTTACATCGGATTCGACGCAGTTTCGACTACGGCGCAGGAAGCGAAGAATCCGCAACGCGACATGCCCATTGGAATTCTCGCGTCGCTTGCGATCTGCACGGTTCTCTATATTGCAGTCGCGATTGTTTTGATGGGTATCGTTGCGTATCCGAAGCTCAACGTCGCCGATCCTCTCGCCGTCGGGATCGACGCCACGGGACTACGCTGGTTCAGTCCTGTAATCAAAGTCAGCGCACTATTCGGACTATTCAGCACGATGCTGGTGACGCTTATCGGACAGACGAGAATTTTCTTTTCGATGAGTCGCGACGGATTGTTGCCGACAGTTTTTCAGCGCGTGCATCCGACATTCCGAACGCCGCATATCAGCACTATGCTCACCGGATCTGTGGTTGCAATTGCTGCGGCGCTTTTGCCGATCAACGTGCTGAGCATTCTGGTGAGCATGGGAACGCTACTCGCGTTCGTCCTCGTTTCCCTCGGGATTTTGATTCTCCGGAAAACTGCTCCCGAGCTGGAACGTCCATTCAGAACGCCGTGGCTACCGTGGGTGCCGATACTTGCGACGCTGTTTTGCCTCGCGCAGATGGCTTCGTTGCCGGTTCAGACATGGGTGAGACTCGTGATCTGGCTCGTCATCGGCCTCTCGATCTACTTCCTGTACGGGAGGCAGCACGCTCAAGCTGTGCGTGACGGGCGAATCGCGGTAACTGCGATCGATCCCGACGTCGCAGCGTGAATCCTTATTGCAGAAAATACTGTGCGATCAAATCAGACGCGCTGAAGGTGCCCGCCGGCTGATCGTAACCAGCCCACTATTGTCAGAGAATTGTCAGAGGCTCTTTCTGCACCCGCCGTTGTCGTGAATTTCGGCGCGCGACGCTAGCTTTTTCTCATGGCACGTTCACGATCCACTGCGCCCGCCACCGGAATTCCTGCACTCGCAGGACTCCTCGTTGTCGTCTTCTGCATTGCGGGTTTGCTCGTGTATGAAGCGTGGAGCACGGGGCGCTCTCGCCGTGACATCGCAGAGCGCGGGTTGCAGGATTACGCTGCCTACGCGACGTGGAGTACCGCGCGCATCGCAGACGCAACGGTGACAGCCTCCCTCGCGACACTTTTTCGCGGAGTCGTTGGCGCGCGCATCCCGGTGAACGGACCGCTTTCTCCCGCTTCAACGTTCGAGGAAGGAATTCGATATCTCGAGACTTGTGATTGCGCGCTGCCGGTTCCGGCGAGCTACTACTTTCGGCTCGACTCGCGAAGCGGCGACCTGACAATCATTCCTCCGCCGCGAACAGATGCAGCGGCGGCATCGGGCTTTGCATCCGCGAAGGTTGGATCTTTTGCTGATCAGGAAGTCGTCGTAGCGCCGACTGTTCGCGAGCGGCAGGACATAATCGCCTCGATTGCAAGTCACGCTCTGCCTCAGGGCTTGAATTTCACTTTGATCTTCGCGCGAATCGGAGATTCCTCACGCGTTATCGGCGTCGCACCGCAGCGTGACTCATCCGGCGCAACCGCGGGCGCGTTCGGATTTGTCGCTGAGCCGGAGGTCTATGCGAAGAATCTCATCAATCAACTTTGGAGACATCCGCAGATTCTTCCGCTTGCGATCACTCGAGGATTGCCGATCGATTCGCTTCTCACCGCGCTCGTGTCGACGCCCGATGGCAATGAGGTTTATCGATCGAGTGGCTGGTCAGCCGGGCTTCGTTCCGATACCGCGTCGCTTGCGCGAGCCGCGGGCGGTTTACGCGTAAGAGTTGCGTTGCGTCCGGACGCGGTTGCGCGGCTTGGAAAGGGACTGATTCCGTCTTCACGAGTGCCGGTCTGGGTCGGACTCCTTCTGCTTACAGGATTACTCACCGCAATCATTCTCAGAAATCTGCAGCGTGAGCACGAGCTGGCACGATTGCGAGCTGACTTCACCACGAGTGTATCGCATGAGCTGCGCACGCCACTCGCGCAAATACTGTTGTTCGGCGAAACGTTGACGCTGGGACGGACACGTTCGGAGACGGAGCGCGTTCGCGCCGCTGAAGTAATCGTCCGCGAGGCTCGACGATTGATGCAGCTCGTCGAAAACACACTTCAATTCTCGAGAGCGGAGCGGCCAGTGGTTGGCCTTTCGCCCGAGCGTGTTGAGCTTGCGCCGGCGTTGCGCGAGGTGATCGCGGGATTCGAGCCGCTCGCCGAGGCCGGGGGCGTCAACATCGTCGCAGATCTCGATGAGACATCGGCTGCGATCGTCGATCGATCGGCGTTGCGGCAGATGGTTCTCAATCTTCTCGACAACGCTCTCAAATACGGGCCACGGGAGCAAACCATCACCGTCACTCTCTCAGCTGCCCAACCCATGGTGGTTCGAATCTCTGTCGATGATGAAGGGCCCGGAATCTTTGGACGGAGCCGAGAGGACATCTGGGCTCCATTCGTTCGCGGCGAATCGTTTGATTCAACGGGGTGCGGACTCGGACTCGCTGTCGTGCGCGAGCTCGCGACCCGTCATTCCGGAAAAGCGTGGGTCGAAACTGCGCCGGACGGGCGCGGATCGCGGTTCGTCATCGAGCTGCCTTCGGCGACTGTACACGGCGTTGTCGACGCTGCTCCGTCAGCTGTGGCGTGACAAGTCGCATTCTCATCGTCGAGGACAACGACGATCTCGCACGCGGCCTCGCGAACAATCTGGAGATCGAAGGATTTGGTGTGGAGATCGCGCACGACGGAATGCGTGGTCTCGAGCGTTTGCGGGCATCGCGGCCCGATCTGTTGATTCTCGACCTCATGCTTCCGGGAATGGACGGCTACCGGGTGCTGAGCACGCTACGCGACAACGGTGACGACGTTCCAGTGCTCATTCTCACCGCGCGCACCGAAGAGAAAGACAAGGTGCGCGGATTCAGAGAAGGCGCCGACGATTACGTGACGAAGCCGTTCGGCCTTCTCGAGTTAATTGGACGCGTGCATGCGTTATTGCGGCGCGCGAAAACTGCGCGCGATCGCATCGAACGAACCGAGCCGCCATTCAAGTTTGGAAATGTCGAGGTGGTGCCCGGCACGCACGATGTTTTTGTCGACGGAGCGCCTGTCAATTTGCGCCCCAAAGAATACGATCTGCTGCTCGCACTTTTTCGGAGGCGAGGAAGCGTTGCCGGACGAATCGAGCTGCTGCGTGAAGTGTGGGGTTACGGCGCAGACGTCGTTAGCAGAACGGTCGACACGCACATTGGCGAGCTACGGCGGAAGCTGGAGGTAGATCCGGCAGAGCCGCAGCACATTCTCACCGTTAGAAAAAGCGGATACAGACTTCAGCTCGATTGATCAGTACACCCTGAGGACGTCCTCCACCGGTCCAGCGTCGCCACTTGCGAGCAGCTGATGAATGTCGCGCAAAGCCTGGCGCTCACGCGGCCAGACAAAACGCGCATCAGCCTCTTCGACTGACAACCAGGCGTACTCCTGGTGCTCTTCGCCGAGTGTGACATCGGCCGGTTCTGCAACGAATGCGGCGAACACAACGGCGAGCTGCACTGTCTCGAGCATATGCAGGTAGAAAGGCTGAACAGTCACGTTGTAGAGTCGCTCGAGATCGAGTCCTGTTTCCTCTTTCACCTCGCGTCTCGCCGCAGCCTCGGGCCGTTCATCGCCTTCGATGCGACCGTGCACTGTTTCCCACGCGCCCGGACATCGCGTGTCCATTGCTCGACGCACAACAAGCACTTGCCAACCATCGGGCAATGGTCTGATCACATAGACGTCGACTACCCCAGGGACGACTGACGTCACCTGGCTGAGATTCTCGGGAAAGCGCGCGCGATCATCGGCTGAATCATACAGCGACGCGTTACTGCCGGGAGTATCGAAGAGGCTCCATAGATTATCGGACGATTTGGGATCGCCATCAGGTGGCGCGACCGTCTCCTGCTCGAGAACTCTCATGAGCTCATCGCCGCTGGTGTCACCAGCTAAAAGTCGAGTGACTCCGGAATCCCATAGTGATCGAGAACCCTCGCGGCGCGCCGCTGCGACAAGATTTTCAAGAAGTGATCCGGATGCAATCGCGCGCTCGAGCTCGGCATCTGGAATGACAATCTCGGTGACGGCGAGGCGGCCGCGATAGCCGGACATTGCGCAGCTCTCGCATCCGACCGGCGCGTAGACCATCGCGTCGCCCGGTACGGTCGCGCGTAAGCGAAGCGGAGCGCCCGCGTTTGCGACAACTCGGCAGTCGCTGCACAACTTTCGTATCAGTCGCTGCGCAACGATTCCCCTGAGAGCTCCGGCGAGTTTTGCGCAATCCACGCCGAGGTCGGTGAGTCGAGTAATGGAGCTGCATGCGTCGTTCGTATGGAGTGTTGCGAAGACAAGGTGACCGGTGAGTGCAGCTTGAATCGCAATGGAGGCAGTTTCCCGGTCGCGGATCTCTCCGATGAGCACGACGTCGGGATCCTGCCGGAGAATCGAACGCAGAGCTGATGCGAAGGTGAGTCCGGCTTTCTCGTTGATCTGCACCTGGACGATTCCGGGAATTCGATATTCAACCGGATCTTCGACGGTAATGACATTCACTCCGCGACGTTGGATCTCGAGCAAGGCGGCGTAAAGCGTCGTTGTTTTCCCCGAGCCGGTTGGGCCTGTGACGAGCACGAGGCCCTCTCGCACTTCGAGAAGTCTCTTCATTCGCGGGGCGTCGACTGAATCGAGACCGAGTCCCTCGAGTGAGCGCACTGCTGCGCGAGTATCGAGGATGCGGATGACGACTTTCTCGCCGTGTGACGCTGGAAGTGTCGACACGCGAAGATCGACTCGCGCGCCGTCCACAGTTACGGTTGCATGTCCACCCTGTGGTCGCAGACGATCGGCGATGTCCATCCCAGCCATGATTTTGATTCGCGACACAAGCGGAACACCGACGGCGCTTGGCAGAACCATGATCTGTCGCAGCAGTCCATCGATGCGATATCGAACTGCCAAGCCACGCTCGGCGGGCTCGAGATGGATATCGCTTGCGCGCTCGCTGATTCCGCCCGCGATGATTCGATCGACGAGGCGTACAACGGGCTCACCCGCTTGAGTGATCGGGTCGCCGTCGTAACTGACTTCAGTTGCCGTTTCAGTGCGCGTAGACACTCGATCGTCGAGGGAAAAACCGCGCTTCTTGCGCGATTTTCCGTACGCTTCTTCGATTCGCTCAGCGATCAAGAGCGGCGGTGCCAGCGAGATTCCGACGGCCCGCCCCGACCAGAATCCGAGAGTGCGCTCGCAGTCGGCGTCGTATGGATTGGCGGTTGCGATCTCGAGACGTGACGTCGATGCATCGAGCGGAAGAATGTGGTATCGCCGCGCGAGGGTTTCCGGAACAACGTCGAGCGCACCCGGTGCTACAAAGAGATCATCTGCAATTCGTGTGTGCGCGCGGCGGGAAATGATCGAGAGCAAGTCATCGTCACTGATGCATCCAGTGGCCACCGCTGCTTCCCAATAACTGTCGCAAACGGCTTCCTCGATCTTCGCAACATCCGAAGCTGACAAAAACCCCTCGAGAATCGGAAGCATCCACTGATCACGTGGGGCGACGGCCGTTGTGGGCATGTGCCGAGTCTACTCGGTCTCGGCCGCCTTCAGCGCATCCGTTCTTTACCAGTGAAATCGGTTCAACGCATCCGGAACAGCCAACCGGAAGTGACCGTGATCAGAGGATACGCCAGAGATCTTTCCCGAAATCCACAGAGAAACTCCACCGCCCACCTCTAAGTCCGCGCGCAACATCGAATCGAATCGTATCGAAGAGGGTGAGCGCGCCAAGTCCAACGGATGGGAACCAGCCACCTTCCTGACCGTTCGAGCGTTTGTCGATCCAAATTGTGTTCGCATACGGCGCGAGTGTGATTGTCGCCGGAGTTCTTCCGTAACGGCCGAGCGTAAACGACGGAAACGGCGCTGGGAATTGAAGCTCGAGGCGCTGGCTCGCCCCAATCTTCCCAGCGAATTCGTGAAAATCGTAGCCCGGCCCAGTCGTCGGACCGCCGACGTAGGCGAGATGCTGCGCGGGAATCGAGTCCTGACCCATCGCGGCTGTAAACAGCGAGTGCGCGACGATGCGGGTCTTTCCAACCGGTCTCTCGAATGTCGCGTGCGCTGAAACTCGCGACAGATACACGTAACTCGACGAATCGGGCGAGCGATATCCGATTGCGTCACCGGTCAACCGCATTTGAGCTTCGATTCCCAGTACCGTGAGTCTCGTCGGATGATCGAGCGTGATAGACAGTCGTCGCTCATCCAGCCGCCGGGCGGGAATTGTCGGCTCGTATCGCCCCGACGCAGGTGACGCGTGAACTGAAAGTGGATCATCTCGCTCGAGAGCGGCTTCAACAATCGCGTTCCACGCGTTGAACGTTCCGGTTCGCGCTGTGATCGACGCCCCTCTCACATCGAATGGATCTGTATAGTCGCTCCCGAATTCCTGAGATGCGATGCTGTTGGTTAACGTCGACCGTTCCATCTCATCGCTTGCATCGCGATACTCGCGATATCCCGCAATGCTCACTCCCCCACCGCTCGGCAACTTGAACGCGAGCTCGCCGCGACCCTTCACCTCTCGATCATCGATTCCGTAACGACCGCGCGCGTTGAACGAAAACCCTGCGCCGAGTTGTCGAGTGATTCCCGTTCCGAGAGCCAGCCCTTCGACGCGATTCACTCGCGCGAAATCGGAGAGTCCTCTCGCGGAGAGCGCGACATTGTGACTGCGAGCGAGCGCCTGCGCGCGAACAAGTGCGCGCGCCTCTTCCTGAACCTTCGCGACGTCCTCGTCAGTCACCGCCCGAACATCCTGCGGCAGCGAATCGAGAACCTGTCCGACAAACGGCACTTGCTGCTTCGTTCCTCGCGGAGCCAACAGAATCTCGGGACCCACGAACATCGTCGTTGGCAGCGGAACGTTCACTTCATAGCAGCAAATCTCCCAGCGGCCGCGAATGATTCCGCGCACCGGATAATCGAGCCAGGTTCCGGTGCGACGTATCTCGACTTCCTGCCTGCGCGGAAGCCAGAAACGGCCGTCAATCAGGCCGCTTTCCAAAACGATGCTTACATCCTCGAGCTCTTTGTCGAGAAGCGCAGAGCGTGTGAAGCTGAACGCCATGCGAACGACTTCCCCGCTCTCCTTGTCGATGAACACGGCGCCCACAATTCGCGGCAAACGATCATTCTTTGGGCGCACGCGCACCTCGTACACCTCGAGATTGCGCGGCCCGAGCGAAATTCTAAGCGAGTCGCGAATCGCGAAATCGTACTCGGCGAGTCCAGCCTCCGAGAGTGGGTGCGGGACATCCTTTACTTCATCGCCTTCACCAACTCTAATGAGATTGGGAAAATTGTTCTGGACGATTCCAAGGTGATCGCGGTGATATGCAATGTCGGTCGGCAAGAGAAGTGTGTCCCTCCGGCCGACAATCCACTGCTTGCTGAGGTTGGGAGCCTGCCAATACACTTCTAGCGCGAGCTCGTCTGCCTTGACGATCTTAGGCGGCTCGGTGAATCCTTCGCCAAGCTGCGCGAGAAAAGTCAGATAGCCGTGTGCAATCGCCTTGTAGCTGGCGAGTGCCGTATCGGCGATCTGCTTCGCGCGACGTTGAGTAGCCGCCTCGACGAGCGCGCGTGTACGCGGATCATTCCACCCCTGCGCGCCGGCACGAGAGGGAGAAGCCATCACAGACGATAGTGCGCAAATCGAAAGCACCACCGCCATTGACCGTCGCATCATCAAGGAAAGTTACGTGAGAGGTGGGTCGGATCAATTCAGTACCCCAGTAAACCGCGTTGAGCCTCGAGTCTGTGGCGTTTGTCGGGCATCGGTTACCGGGAATCGGTTACCGGGTACCCGGTACCCGGTAGGCGGTTATTAGCGAATGAGCCGATCATCCTTCGAACGATTCGTGGAGCTTGCGCGGGCCTCACAGTCACGCGATTCGGCACAAATCGTCCCTGTGTGGCGCGACACCGTCTTCGACGCAGATACTCCGGTCTCTGCATTCGCAAAGCTTCGGCGTGAGCCGTTCGGATTTCTTCTGGAATCCGCACCGGCAGGCGGCGAGACATGGGCCCGCTACACCTACCTCGGCACGCAGCCGCGCGCGGCGTGGAGATTCAAGGACGGTGTCGTCGAAGATTGGGATTCTGAGAATGGATGGCACAATCCGCGAACTCCGGACGACCCACTCGCAGATCTGGATGTAATCGTCTCCGCGCCTGAGCCTGTTGACGTTCCGGAGCTTGGCGCCTTCTGGACCGGCGCGGTTGGCTACTTCGGATACGACATCGTGCGTCTCATCGAGCGTCTGCCAAATCGCAAGACAGCTCGGCTCGACATTCCCGACGCGCTGTTCGTTCTCACGCGCGCGATGGTGATCGTCGACAATCTTCGCGCGCAGGCGAGAATTGTCGTGAGCGTGATCGTGAATCGCGACGCATCGGACGATGTGTTGCGCAAAGAGTACGACGCAGCTATACGCGACATCGATGAAATCGAATCCGGCCTCGCCGAGCCTTCGCGACTCGGCGCGTTGACGCTCGACAACGAAGCGCCGGTCGCCAGCGGTCGCTCCAACATGGATCGCGAAACATTCATGAGTCGAGTCGAGCGCATTCGCGAGTACATTCGCGCGGGCGATTGTTTTCAGGCCCTTATGTCTCGCCGGATCGATCTTCGAGCAGACTTTCCGTCCGGACTTCTTTATCGTGCGCTGCGGGCGCTGAATCCGTCGCCCTACATGTATCATCTTGTTCTGGACGGCGTCGAGCTCGTCGGCAGCTCGCCTGAGTTATTGGTACGCCTCGCGGATAATCATGTGACTTTGCGTCCGATTGCGGGCACGCGTCCGCGAGGCAAATCAACGGAAGAGGACGAGCGGCTGTCCATGGAATTGATGGCAGACCCGAAGGAACGTGCCGAACACATCATGCTTGTCGATCTCGGAAGGAATGACGTGGGAAGAGTTGCGCGCTACGGCACGGTGAAAGTGACTGAGCTGATGAAGATCGAGAAGTATTCACACGTCCTTCATATCGTGAGTCAGGTTGAAGGCAAGCTGCAGCGCGATCTCTCGGCGATGGATGTGTTCCGCGCGACATTTCCGGCAGGCACGATGACTGGCGCGCCGAAAGTTCGCGCGATGGAGATCATCGACGAGCTCGAGGACGAATCGCGCGGACCCTATGCGGGCGCTGTAGGCTACATCGCTGGTGGCGGGCGGCGGATGGATCTCGCGATCACAATCAGGACGTGTGTAATCGCGGAAGGCGTCGCTTCGATTCAAGCGGGTGCTGGAATCGTCGCCGACTCTGTTCCGGAAACGGAATGGGATGAGACAGAAAACAAAGCGAGAGCGTTGCTCGCGGCCATTGGACAGGTGAGAGCGAGCAGCCGCGATTGAGAATCACTCTGCCGGGCTACGCGCGCATCACTTCGCCGCGTGCGCGCGGAATAGCGCTCGAGAGTTGCAAAAGCGCGCTCGAATCGATTCTCGTCAACGAAACGTTGTACGACTTCGCGGCACGCCAGCCGGACGCGCGCAAATTCCAGGGGCGCGCGACTGTTTATGCCGTAAACCTACCGGACAATTGCGGTAGTGCCGTTGTTCGCCGGTCGGTGCGTGGAGGATGGCTGGCTGAACTCAAAACCGATTTATTCCTGCCGCCGACGCGCGGATTGAGAGAATTGATCGCGTCGCTGCGATTGCGCTCGGCAGGAGTTGCTACGCCGGAAGTCGTTGCGTTTCTCGTGTATCTCGCCGGCTCCGTCCTGCGTCGAGGAGATGTATTAACACGGGAGATCGTCGGCGAGGATCTTGGAGCAGTGTTGAGTGCCCCGAGCCAGAGGCGAAGCGCGGCTCTCGAATCCACTGCAGCACTCGTTGCGTCACTGTCTCGCGCCGGGGCGCATCACGCCGATCTCAATCTTCGGAATATTTTGATTTCGAACGATGCTGCGTACATCCTGGATATCGATCGCGTGAGTTTCCATGTACCCAGTGATCCGATCGTCCTCCGCGCGAATATCGAGCGATTGCAACGATCGTTTCGAAAGCGACGCGACCTGGATGGATTGCCTGTCGACGAGAATGAGATTGTCGCACTCGGCGCGCGGGTGATGGAGCTTACGCAGTGACTCAGTACAATCTCGATCGCATTTGCATCGTGATGATGAGCGCAGTCGGAGATTCGGTGCACGTGCTGCCTGTGATCAACGCAATAAAGCGCGAGCATCCGTCTTCGCGAATTACGTGGGTGCTTCAGCCCGGACCCGCTTCTCTCGTGCGCGGGCATCCCGCAGTCGATGATGTCGTAATCTTCGATCGCACGCGCGGAGTCGGCGCCTTTGCCGATGTGCGCCGCGAATTATCGCGGAGGCAGTTTGATTTGCTGATCGATCTACAGGTTTACTTGAAGGCTGGAATCGTCACCGCTTTGTCGCGGGCGCCTGTCCGTCTGGGCTTCGATCGAGCGCGCGCCCGAGATGTGAACTGGCTTTTTACGAATCGAAGAATTCCTGCGAGTCCGATAAAGCACGTGCAGGATCAATACTTCGAGTTTCTCTCGGAGGTCGGCATTTCGCCGGAGCCGATCGAGTGGAACCTCGGGCCCTGGACCGATGAACGTGAATGGCAGCAGAGTTGGGTTGCAAGCGTCAAGCGGCCATTTGCCGTGATCGTTGTCGCCACCAGCAAACCCGATAAAGACTGGATTCCCGAGAGATGGGCGGCTGTGTGCGACCTGCTCGAGAATCAATACGATTTGCAGCCAGTGCTCGTCGGCGGCGAGTCGCCGCGCGAAAAAGAAGCCGCTGCGAAAATCTCGACTGCTGCGCGCAAGCCGCCAATCTATGCCCTCGGAAGCGGCCTTCGAAAGCTCGTGTCGATCATCGACGCGTCGTCACTCGTCTTATCCCCTGACACAGGTCCGCTCCACATGTCAATCGCGCTCGATCGCCCCGTCATAAGTCTGATCGGTTACAGCGATCCCCGACGAACCGGGCCTTACAGGAAATTCCAGGATCTGATAATCGACGCGTACCACGATCCGGGAAAATCAGGACCGGTCACGATGGAAACTCGCTCTAATCGAATGGATCGCATTCAGGTTGCCGATGTTGCCGCGCGACTCGGCGTATGGAGCGAACGCTACTTGGCGAAAGTGTAACGCACTCCAATTTGGACGAGCAGCTCTACAAGCCGAACAAGAGACAATCCCATCACCGCGAAATAATCACCTTCGATTCTTCTCACGATCGTCGCGCCGTATCCCTGAATCCCGTAGGCGCCCGCTTTGTCCATCGGCTCGCCGGTCGCGATGTACCTCTCAATCTCGTCGTCGCCCAGCTCACGGAAATTGACGGACACTCGCTCGATGTTCGAGACAGTTTGTCCACGATACGCAACAGCGACAGCAGTCATTACAACGTGTCGCCGACCACTCAGCATCTTGAGCATCCGCGCGGCATCAGCGGCATCGGTCGGTTTTCCAAGCACCTTTCCGTCGATCACCACGATCGTGTCGGCTGCGATCACGAGCAATTCGCTAAGGCCGGCTGCAATTGATTCGGCCTTCGCGCGCGCGAGCCGTTCAGCATGCGCCTCCGGTTGCTCTCCGCCAACGTAACTCTCGTCGACGTTCGCAGACTTCACTTCGTGCGCAACACCGATCAGGTCGAGCAAATCGGTTCGCCGCGGCGACTGCGACGCGAGAATGACCTTGAGAGTCGAAAGATCTACAGGCATATCAGCGCTCGAGCCACAGGGTTACGGGACCATCATTCACAAGCTCGACATCCATCATCGCTCCGAATTCGCCGGTCTCGACTCGCAATTGTTTCGCTCTCAACGCGAGAACGAACGATTCATAGAGAGGTATCGCGAGGTCCGGCCGAGCGGCGTCAATAAAACTCGGACGGCGACCCTTCTCCGCGTTACCGTAAAGAGTGAACTGCGAAACAACGAGAACCTCTCCGCCCACGTCGGCGAGCGCGAGGTTCATCTTGTCTTCAGCATCGGCGAATAAACGCAAGCCCGCGACCTTCTCGGCCATCCACTCGACCTGCGCTAGCGTGTCGGTCGCGGTGAAGCCGACGAAAACCAGAAATCCGCGACCGATCTCCCCGGTAGTCCGCTCGTCGATGCGGACTTCCGCACGCGAAACGCGCTGAAGCAGAACGCGCAGGCGCTACTCGACCGTGACCGACTTCGCGAGATTGCGCGGCTGGTCGACATTCGATCCGCGCTTGACCGCGATGTAGTACGCGAGAAGCTGCAGAGGAACAACGGCTAAGATCGGCGTGAGCATGTCGATCGTCTCGGGAATGCGGAACTCGTAATCCAGCCTCCCCGCAAGCGCCGGCTCTTCACGACTCGTGATCGCAATCACTCGGCCTTTTCTCGCTTTCACTTCCTGCACGTTCGACACGATCTTTTCGAACACCGCGTCATGTGGCGCAACGAAAACCGCCGGCATCATCTCGTCGATCAAAGCGATCGGCCCGTGCTTCATCTCAGCCGCAGGATATCCCTCTGCGTGGATGTAGCTGATCTCCTTGAGCTTGAGCGCGCCCTCGAGTGCCGTCGGGAAATTGTATCCGCGTCCGAGGTACAGGAAATTTTGCGCGCGCTTGAATTCTTCAGCCAAGGCTTCGATCTCTTCCGCACGATCCAGAATCTGTTTCACCTGTCCGGGCAACGCGTGAAGCGCGTCGATGATCTCGCGTCCGCGAACAACTGAGACTTCCTTGAGTCGGCCAAGCTTGAGCGTGAACAGTGCCAGCGCAACAACCTGACTGGTAAAGGCCTTGGTCGAAGCGACTCCGATTTCAGGACCTGCGTGAACGTAAATGCCGCCGTCGGTTTCACGCGCGATTGTCGAGCCGACAACGTTCACCACACCGTACGTGCGCGCACCGCGATTCTTCGCTTCACGCATTGCAGCGAGCGTGTCGGCCGTTTCGCCCGACTGCGAGATCACGATGCACAGCGTCCGATTGTTCACAATCGGATTTCTGTACCGGAATTCCGACGCATACTCGACCTCGACTGGAATCCGCGTCAATTCTTCGAGCATGTGCTCGCCGATCAACGCCGAATGCCAGCTCGTGCCGCAGGCGGTGATGACGATGTTGTCGATCTTGAGAAGCTCGTCGTCGCTCATGTTGAGGCCGCCGAGCTTCGCCGTCCCCTCTTCGGTGAGCAATCGACCGCGCATGCAGTTCTCGATTGTCTCCGGCTGCTCGAAGATTTCCTTGAGCATGAAGTGATCGAAGCCGCCACGCTCGATCTGGCTCAGGTCCCAGTCGATCTTGCTGACTTTCTTGTCACGTGACTGCGCGCGAAGATCGATCACGTTGTAACCGTCGCGCGTCAGAACTGCGAGCTCGCCGTCGTCGAGATAGACCACCTGGCGCGTGTGCGCGAGAATCGCTGATGCATCGCTGGCGACGTAGTACTCGCCGTCGCCGAGTCCGATGAGGAGCGGGCTTCCCTTTCGCGCGGCGACGATCTTGTCCTTGTCGTCGCTCGATATCACGGCGATTCCGTACGTTCCTTCGATCTGCCACAGGGCTTCGATGACAGCGTCTTCGAGATTTCCGTCGAAGGCTTCTTCGATCAGGTGAGCGATGACTTCCGTGTCGGTGTCAGAAGTGAAATGGTGGCCGAGCTCTTCGAGCTGAGCCTTGAGCGTGGTGGAATTCTCGATGATTCCGTTGTGGACCACGGCGATGTGATTCTTGCAATCGACTTGCGGGTGGGCATTGCACTGATTCGGAACGCCGTGCGTTGCCCACCGGGTGTGCGCGATTCCGAGGTTACCCTCGACGGGTTTCGTCGCGAGTGCCGCCTCGAGGCGCGAGATTTTTCCCGCTTCCTTTCGAGTCTCGACGCCCGCGCCGTTCATGACGGCGACGCCGGCCGAATCGTATCCGCGGTACTCGAGCCGCTTCAGTCCTTCAATTAAGAGGGGAGTCGCGCTTCGCTGGCCAATATATCCGACGATTCCACACATGAGGTCAACCTTGAGTTAATGCATTTGTGAGGGCAAATCCTGCACCCTTAAGATTGACCAGATGGGGGTGTAGCCGCTACTGGACTCGACTACGGAAAAGCAAAAGAAGAGATCCGAGATACCAAATCGGATCGAAACCAGATACCGGACACACAACTGGAGGACCTTTCGAGGTTAGTCCTGGGCCTCGGCGTTGGCGCAGGCGCTTAGGGGCGAACGAGAGGTCTTGCGGTTGTGAGACTGGGATCTGGTATCTGTCCGATTTGGCATCTCGGATCTCTTCTTTTGATGATTCTCCGTAGTTCACAGCGCGTCTAGCGGAACCCTCGCTTTCTTGATCAACTCCTCTGCTTGTTCGCGCGAGGGTGCTTCCGCGATGACTCGAACGATTGGTTCAGTCCCGGAGGGGCGAATGTGGACCCACCTGTCCGGCCAGCTCAATCTCAGGCCGTCCTGAGTGTCCACCTCAGCGTCGGAGAACGCCTTCTTCAACGATTCATAAACTGAATCGAGCGACGCCGCAGGGCGATCGAGTTTGTCCTTCACGATCGAATACCGAGGGTATCGCGCAACGATCGCTGAAAGTGGCACGCCTTCCTCGTGAAGAAGCTGAAGAATGAGCGCGGCACCGACTGGTGCATCGCGACCGAGGTGAAGCTCGGGCAGAATCACGCCGCCGTTCCCTTCTCCGCCGATTGCAGCTTTCTCTGATCGCATGCGCGTCGCGACGTTCATCTCGCCGACAGGAGCGCGAATCACTTTTCGATTTTGTTCACGCGCGATGTCCTCGACGATGCGACTCGTCGAGAGATTCGCAACTACCGGTCCCTCGCGATATCGAAGAACGACCTTCGCTGCGAGAGCCAACGTGTAGTCTTCGCCGATCGCGCGTCCCTCGTCTGATACGAGTGCCAGTCGATCGACATCTGGATCCACCGCGAACCCGATGTCGGCACCTGAGGTTTTCACGAGCGCCTCGAGCTCGTGAAGATTTTCTGCAACAGGCTCGGGTGACCGCGGAAACCGACCGTCAGTCTCGAGATTTATCGCCGATACTCTGCAACCGAGCTGCTCGAGAAAGAACGGCATGAACGCGCCGCCCGCGCCGCGAACACAATCGAGCGCAACATGAAATCCGCGACGACGAATTCCGTCAACATCGAGGAACGGAAGAGCCAGAATCATTTTCTGGTGTCGCTGTATCGCCTGCGGATCGGGGACGAAATCGCCGAGCTTGTCCCAACTGGCGCGCGGAAATTCCCCATCCACCACGGCGAGCATCGACGCGCCTTCGCTCGCATCGAGAAAAAGACCGGAGGGTCCAATGAACTTGAGACCGTTCCATTCGATTGGATTGTGACTCGCCGTGATCGCGAGACCACCCGCAGCGTGATGATGCTCGACCGCAAGCTGAATCGTCGGAGTCGGTGCCATTCCCACATCGATGATGGTGCAGCCCACGGATTCCAGCGCGCTCAACACGACTCGATGAAACATGGGACCAGAGACCCGACTGTCGCGGCCGACCACAATCGACGCGCCGCTCGTCCCCTTGCTCGCCCAAGCGCCGAAACCCGCAGCAAACTTCGCAATGATTTCAGGCGTTAGCCCCGCGCCAACTCGGCCGCGTACGCCCGAGACGCCGACCATTAAATCATCGTATGCCATTTGTTCTGTCCGCAGTACGCAGTTGGTTGATCCGCGCGTAATCTAGTGCGGCACTGACTGGCCGCCCGCCAGTGAGGTGACCGGGGAGCTCTAGTCTCCAAACATCGACCGCATTAATAGGCTGCGCCGTTTTTTGCAGCATTGTCGCTACCGACCATTGGGCCGATTTATCAAGTGGTGCCCAGACAACGCTTTTTCCCTCCTAATCCAGAT
>JBGQKT010000003.1:0-64616 GCA_041499635.1 Gemmatimonadaceae bacterium | reverse complement strand
CTTCACACTTATCCGGGCGGCAAGCACGAGCCGCACAACGACGTCCAGCGCGAGCAAGTAGTGAATGACGTAAAGAAATGGCTCACGCGTCAACTCGAGCAGGTCGGAAATAACAACGTGAGCGTTAGTGCGCGTTGAGCTACTGAGCGTTCCGTACGACTCAGGAGTGCGCGGCGGGCGAATGGGCGCTGGGCCTGAAGCACTTCTGAAGTCCGGGCTCGCCGATCGAGTTGCCGCGCGAGGCCATGAGGTGTCGCAGACAACAATCGAGCTTCCGTCCGACTCGTTTCTTCCCGAGATAAAGGCGGCGTTCGAGCTCGATCGTCGATTGGCGAAAGCAGTTTCAGCTGCGATTGCGCGCGATGCATTTCCTGTTGTGCTCTCCGGAAAGCACATGCTCGGCGTTTAGTCGATCGGTTTTAGATGCGAAACGATCGCTTCACGGTCGGCCTCCAAGAACGGCGGCAACGCAACCTTGTCGCCGAGTGTCGCGGGATCTTCGTCGACCGAAAAGCCGGGTCCGTCGGTTGCAATCTCGAACAGAATTCCATTCGGCTCGCGAAAGTAGAGACTCCTGAAATAGTAGCGGTCGATCTCGCCGCTGTTCCCCACGCCCATCGAGTTCAGACGATCGTACCACGCGTGATACTCTGCTTCGCTCGGAGTGCGGAACGCGACGTGATGCACACCGCCGGCGCCGAGTCGCGCGAATGGAAGATCAGGTTGAACGGCGACGTGGAGCTCGGCATGTGGGCCATCGCCATGCATCGAGTAGACGTGCACAACGTGCGGTGATTCCACATCGCTGCGATACTCACGCGTGTGCTGCATTCCCATCACGCGCGTGAGGATCGGCTCGGTGCGACGGATGTCTGGCACACTCATTACTATGGGACCGAGCCCGCGAATCTGATGTGCAGTCGGAATCGGACTCTGTTTCCACGGAGTGGGTTTGTCGCCGCGCCCGCCGTCGTCCACAAATGAAAGCCGTTGACCTTCCGGATCTTCGAGATCGAGTGTGAGTCGATCATCGCGTTCGATTACTCCACTGTGTGAGACGTCGTTATCGTCAAGATGTGCGGCCCACCAATCGAGAGAACCACGTCCGTTAACGCGGAGCGAAGTGCGAACGATGCTGTGAGTGCCGCGCTGCTCCCGCGGCATCGCCCAGTCGAAGAATGTCAGATCTGTTCCGGGAGTTCCGATCGCGTCAGCGTAGAAGAGATGGTATGCGCTGGTGTCGTCCTGGTTGACACTTCGCTTCACAAGTCGCATTCCCATCACGCGAGTGTAGAAGCGGAGGTTTTCTCTGATGCTCGCGGAGACTGCGGTCAGGTGGTGAATGCCGTGTAATTCCATTGGTCCTCTGAATCTGATCGGTACTCTATCCGTAGGAAATGAGATGAAATCAGCGCGTATGGTCGCAAGCTCGTTTGTTCTGCTGCTCGCTCTGACCACGCCGAGCGAGTCGCAGGTCACGCCTACATTTGTAAACGTAGCATACGTTGCAAATGGGACGTCCGATCAGACGCTCGACTTCTATTGGCCGGCGACGAAGGCAGATGCGACCGTCCTCTTCATTCATGGAGGAAGTCTGCAGGAAGCGGGCGAGCGTCGCGACTCCAGCGTTTACCGCAATGTGTGCAAGCCTTTCGTTGCTGCGGGCGTTGCTTGCGCGACGATGGATTATCGTCTCGCGCCGACGCATCAATGGCCGGCGATGCCTAATGATGTCGCATCGGCAGTTGTTAAGGTTAGAGAGCTGATCACGCAAAAAGGCGGGGATCCAAAGAAACTATTTCTTTTCGGCCACAGCTCCGGATGTCACCTCGCCGCGATAGTCGCTACCAATCCGGAATACCTGAAGCGCGTCGGGTTATCGCCCTCGGATCTTGCGGGTGTGATTCCGATGGGTTGCACGCTCGACCGCAACGACGTCGCCGTGAGACATCTCACCGCAGATTCGATCCGCGAAGGTTTTTCGCGCGACAAAGGTGATGTTGCGACATACGGGACGGCGGAGAATTGGATCAGTGCGAATCCCGCGAGTTTCATCGGACCGCATGTGCCGCCGACGCTCGTCGTTCTCTCGCGCGCTGAGAGATTCATGCCTGCCATTCTCGAGCAAGGTGCGCGATTCGTCAGACGGTTGCTCGAGATCCAGAGGCCGGCCGACATCGTGATTGTACCCGGACGTCACATGACAAGCATCGCGAACATTGCGAATGCGGGTGATCCAACCTTTGAGGCGATCATCGGATTCATTCGGAATGGAGCGCATCCAGAATGAACTGATCGTTTCCGCGCTATTTTAGTGCCCCGCCTGCCGACGTTCTGCGAATCATGAGCTCAACCGAATCGGTCGAAGAACGAATAACGGAAGTTGAAGCAAAAAGCGCGGATTTTCGCAAGGAACTCCGGCTCGTCGATCTCGTCCTCATCCAGATTCTCTACATCGTCGGATCTGCCTGGGTCGGAACGGCCGCAAAACTCGGATCCGCACACATCGCGTTCTGGCTGCTCGCCATAGCGCTTTTTTATTTGCCGCAAGCCGCAGTCGTGATTTTTCTGAATCGCATGATGCCACTCGAAGGCGGCATCTATCAGTGGGCAACCGTCGGCCTCGGTGAATTCGCTGGATTTCTGGTCGCGTGGAACCTGTGGGCTTACACGATGACGATCATCGCAACATTCGGTGTCGTCATCGCGACAAATCTTTCCTACGTCCTCAGCCCGATCGCGCCCTCACTGACAAGCGCATCGTGGTACACCGCGGCGGTGAGCGCGACCTCCGTCATCGGCATCACTCTCGTTGCGCTTTTTGGATTACGCGTAGGCAAATGGGTGCAGAACATCGGCGGCTCGGCACAAATCCTCACTTATGTCGCACTCATAATCGTGCCGTTCATTGCGCTGAAACGAGGAACGCTTGCGAGCTATCACCCAATGGCGGCATCGATTCCGAAGATCACTCCATTCAGCATCAACATCTTCAGCAAGATGGCGCTCGGCGCACTGAGCGGATTCGAGTACGTAGCGATTCTGGCGGGTGAGACTCGAAGTCCCGCGCGAACCATCGGCCGCTCGGTAAGTCTGGCGGCTCCGATAATTGTTTTGATGTTCATACTCGGCACGAGCAGCGTGTCGGCTCTCGTACCCGTTGATAAGATCGATCTCGTGAGTCCAATTCCTCAGACACTCACGATTGGATTTCACGGACTCGGCGTTGCCGAACGCATCGTGCCGATGCTCATCGTTTTATTGCTTCTGCGCCAGCTCGGCTCAGTGACATTGATTTTCGCCGGTAATACGCGGTTGCCGATGGTCGCAGGATGGGACGGACTTCTTCCGGCGTGGTTCACGCGATTGCATCCGCGATTCAAGACTCCCGTGAACTCGATTCTATTTGTGGGCGGCTTGATTCTTGTGCTTACACTTGCAGGTCAGGCCGGCGTTGGGGTTCAGGAAGCTTTTCAATTGCTCGATAATGCGGCCGGTGTTCTGTATGCGATTACCTACCTCGCGTTGTTTGCAATTCCGCTCGTCGCGGCTCGAAAACTTCCTGAGAGAGTGCCGCTCTGGCTCAAGGCCGCATCGATTGCTGGTTTCGGAGTTTCGCTCATTTACTGCGTAATGGCTGTTTTTCCCATCATCGACGTTCCGAGCTGGAAGGAATTCGCGGCAAAGATCATTGCCGTTCTCGTGATAACCAACATCGTTGGCGTCGCGATTTACGTCGTCGGGAAGCGGAGAATTACCTCACACAGAGTGTAAGAGTCTGTAGTGAGGCCTTACCTATGAATACAGTTTCGCTTTCGCTCGTCATTCCGGCGTACAACGAAGCCGCATTCCTGCCGCGCTTGCTCGCGACGGTAAAGGTTGCGCGCGAGCAATTCCGGCACGGCGCCGACAAAATTGAGATCATCGTTTCCGACAACGGATCGACTGACGAAACAACTCGAATTGCGGCAGATGCGGGATGTCGAATCGCACATGCGGAGCTTCGTTGCATAGCAGCAGCACGCAATGCCGGCGCGGCGATCGCTCGCGGCGACGTTATCTGTTTCGTTGACTCGGACGCGCAAATCCATCCCGAGACATTCAACGTCGTCTACGATCTCATGCAGCGTCGCAACGTCGTCGGCGGAGCGACAGGAATACGACCTGAGCGCTGGTCTCCTGGAATTGGAATCACGTTCGCGATCTTCACTTTACTGAGCGTTACAACGCGACTGGACACCGGTCTGATTTTTTGTCGGAGGTCGGACTTCGAGACAATCGGCGGCTACGACGAAACGATGAAATTCGCGGAAGATGTGAAATTTCACTTTGATTTGTGGCGGATTGGGAGAAAGCGTGGCGCACGTCTTGTGAGGGCGAGCGAGGCAAAGTCAATCTTCTCGATGCGCAAATTCGACAAGTTCGGTGACTGGCACTATTTCCCGATGATGGCGAAGGCGCCCTGGTATCTTTTGAATCAACGGGCGGGCGATACGCTGGCGGAGCGGTACTGGTACGCTCCCGGTCGGTGAAGCTGCGGAAACTGTAACAAAGGAAATGCCTCCGAATCCATTGAAGGAATTGCGTAAAGTGTGCCTCGCTCTTCCGGGTGCACACGAGGTCGAAGCGTGGGGCGCACCGACATTTCGCGTTCGCAACAAATTGTTTGCGATGTATGCCGATGCGAACGATCATCACGGCGGCGGCCGCCCCGGCGTGTGGGTAAAGTCAACCCACGTCAATCAGGATTTGCTGTTGCGACAGCAACCTGGTCGGTTTTTCAAGCCGCCATACGTCGGGCCTAGTGGTTGGGTGGGGATCTATCTCGACAAGCGCCCGAGTTGGAAAGTTGTCGCCGAAATAATTGGTGACGGATACTCCCTCATTGCGAAAAAAAACCGGTCACCGGGACCCGCTAGCCGCTAACCGGTAACCGAAGTCTGAGAACTGCACAGTTTTGAGTTTTGAGTTTTCAGTTTCGGGCCTCGGTCATCCGTCATCGGCGAGCGGGGACCGGCGACCGGAACGAAACCTGCAACTCTCCCCAACATCCGGTGTAAGAAAATTCCGGAGGGGAGGTTTGGAAAAATGAGGGGATTCGTTTCGCTACGCAGCAGGCTCGCGGTTCTCGCTGCTGTTCTTGGTTTCTCGCTTGCAGTAAGCGGCTCGAAGTCGGCTGTATCGTCGCCGAGCTATGCAGCGGGGGAAGTCACACCGGCCATTCTGATCACACGGCGTGATGTTGCCGAATCGAACCGGAAAATCGAGTCGGCCTACACCGCTCTGATAAAAATGTGGGCCACTGTATTCAACGCGATCGGCCGGCGTTTTGGTCCGCCCGATCTTGTCCCGTACGAAGGTGGAGTGCAAACCGCGTGCGGAATAATGCGCGGAAGCAATGCGCTGTACTGCCCGCGCGACAATTCCATTTACTTCGACGACGTTTTTGTTGCAGGACAAGCAAAGAGTGCGGCGCGTGATCTCGGAACCGACGGCGACATGGCCGGCATCGGAGTCATTGCGCATGAAATGGGACACGCTGTTGCGATGCAGCTCGGTCACATCTCGCGAACTTCTTATGCGAATGAGTCGATTGCGGATTGTCTAGCTGGCGCGTTCGCTCAACAGTCGAGTCGCGACGGCATGATCGAGGATGGAGACATCGACGAAGCGTTCTACGCGATGTCATCTGCCGGCGATCCCACGCCGCAGCTGACCGGCGACACCAGAATGGACGGGTGGATTCTCGCTCGCTTCGCCAGGGGAAGTCACGGCACTCGAGAACAGCGGATGCAGAATTTCAAGACCGGCCTCGACGGCGGAGCCGGCGCTTGCCTGCCTGAATTCAAAGGACTCCGCTAAGAAAGCACGCCAGGCGCAATAGAAAGCTTAGAGGCGCAGCTTCTTGAGAGCGATCCAGAAGCTGCGCCTTTATACTTCTATTAGTCTTGCTGCCGGGTAAACCCTTCCACCAATGGGAGGGTCCAAAAGCTCGGCACATCACTGAGCAGATGACTCTCCGCAAACTCCTCCTGTTGGTCGCGGTAGCTGTTGCCGCGTTTACCCCACGTATCGCCGTCTCACAGCAGACGGATGTCATTCGCGGTCGTGTCACTGGTCCCGACAGCACCGGACTCGCAGGAGTGACAGTCACCGTCACGTCGATATCCGGGAACGTCAATCGAACGGCGAAAACCGATAGTCGAGGCCGCTTCACAGTCACGTTTCCCGGCGGCGACGGCGATTACATGGTCCAATTCGCGTCACTCGGCTACGCGGCAAAAAGATTCGAGGTCAAGCGTTCGGCAGACGAAGATGTTTTGATCGCAGACGCAAAGCTCACGCGAATCGGAGCGATTCTCGATCCGGTCAAGGTGACGGCGCAACGTGAGAAGGTTCAGAGAAATGCTGTAACTCCCGACGTCGGGGGCACTGAGCAGTCGTTGAATAATCCTGCAGTTCCTGCCGATCTCCTCGGGGATCTCGCCGCGATGGCTGCTTCACTCCCCGGTGTGCAGTCGGTCCCTGGCGAGAATGGCGGTGACAACGGCTTCTCGGTGCTCGGCCTGGGCGCCGACCAGAACAATACAGTTCTCAACGGACTTCAGTTCGGCGGCGCGAATCTCCCGCGTGATGCTGCGGTTGGCAGCTCTCTCATCACTTCGCCGTATGATGTCTCACGCGGCGGATTCAGCGGCGCGCAGTTTTCGCTGCGCACGCGACCGGGCTCGAACTTCGTGACGCGAGGAATGAGTCTCAACGTCGACGCGCCGCAGATGCAATGGAGCGATCGCGCGACACAATCACTCGGACAAAAATACTCGAATCTTTCGCTGGGCGGCGCGATGTCCGGGCCGATCAAGATGGACAAATCGTTCTACAATTTTTCTTATCAGCTCGGCCGCAGAGCGAACGATCTTCAAACGCTTCTGACAACCAACGCCGACGGACTGCAGGCAGCGGGCGTTTCGGCTGATTCGGTGTCGCGATTCCTTGCGCTGCTTCAAAATGCGGGAGTCCCGCTGACCGTCAGCGGAATCGGCGACAACAGAACAGGCAAGCAGGGTCTCGTCTTCGGCAGTCTCGATTTTGCGCCGCCGTCTTCGACGACAGGGAAGGCGTTCAACGTCACGTTCAATGGCAACTGGAATGAAGTGAGTCCTGCGTCGGGATTCGCGACAGAGCTCCCGTCGCACAGCGGTGATCGAACGAACTGGCGGGCGGGATTACAAAGCCGCCACAACATGTATTTCAAGAATTTCCTATTGAGTGAAACGACGTTCGGAGTAAGCGGGTCGCGAACGTGGGCGACGCCGTACCTGCAAATGCCCGGTGGTATCGTTCGCGTCAACTCACTCTTTCCCGATGGAACGAGTGGAGTTCAAACTCTTTCGTTCGGCGGAAGCCAGGCGCTCAACAGCACGCAGACAAACAACACCGAGAATTTTCTAAATCAGCTGTCGTGGGTGAGCACGAATAACAAGCATCGTCTCAAGATGACGACCGAGCTTCGACGCGACGCCACAGCGCAGGAGCAATCAACCAACGTTCTCGGCACGTTCGCATTCAATTCACTCGCGGATTTCCAGGCGGGACGACCTGCAGCATTCACTCGGCAACTTGGGCCGCGAGTTCGCGATGGAAGCGAGCTCGTGGGCGCTGTTTCGCTCGGAGATTCGTACCGCCGCACTCCGAATCTTCAGCTGCAGTATGGATTGCGATTAGATGGAAATCGGTTCCTCACCGAACCAACAGTGAATCCTGAAATAGAAACGTTGTTTGGCGCGCGCAACGACCATGTTCCAAGTCGCGCGTACGTGAGTCCGCGACTCGGCTTCTCATGGACGTACGGAACTGCGCCGCAAGTTTCCGGTTTCGAGGGCGCTGCTCGCATTCCGCGCGCGGTGGTGAGAGGCGGAGTTGGAGTATTCCAAAACACGCCGTCGGTAAATGTCATCGGCTCAGCGCTCGACAACACCGGTCTTCCGAGTGCAGTCCAGCAGCTGACGTGCGTGGGACTCGCTGCGCCAACGCCGGACTGGAACGCGTACGCATCGAATGCATCATTGATTCCTTCGCGATGCGCGGACGGAACTACAGGAACTGTTTTTTCGAACGCCGCTCCTAACGTCACGCTGTTCGGGAAAGACTTTGCGGCGTCGCGAAGCGTGCGCTCCAATCTCCAGTGGAACGGTCCGATTATCGGCAATCGCTTTGCAGCAACGATTGACGGAACGTATTCGCTCAATCTCGATCAACAGGGAATTCTCGATCTCAACTTCAAGCCGCAGTCGCGATTCACTCTGAGCGACGAGGCGGGACGACCCGTATTCGTCAACCCGACGAGCATCGTGCCGACAACGGGTTCAAACGCATCGACTGATGCGCGCATATCGTCGAAGTACTCGCGTGTCACCGAGCTGTTGTCTGATCTCAGGTCGGAAAGTCGGCAGCTCACGTTCCGACTGGCTCCCGCGACGTTCAGCTCGAGCTTCAGCTGGAGCCTTTCGTATGTGTACTCGAACGTGCGCGAGCAATTCCGCGGCTTCTCGAGCACCGTCGGCAATCCGCTCGACAAAGAGTGGGGACGTGCATCGTTCGATTCGCGCAACCAGATCGTGTACAACCTCGGGTACAATCTCTTCGACTTCGTACGCGTCAACTGGTTCGGATCATTCCGGTCAGGATCTCCATTCACTCCGCTGATTGCCGGCGATGTAAACGGAGACAGCTATCTAAACGATAGAGCGTTCGTCTTTTCACCGAACAATGCGAGTGATCCTGCTGTCGCTTCGGCAATGAAGTCGCTGCTCGAAAATGGATCGTCAGCCGCGCGCGATTGCCTCAATTCGCAGATTGGAAAACTTGCGGCTCGCAACAGCTGCCAGGGTCCGTGGATCTCGCAGGCTTCGTTGTCGATATCGTTCAATCCGGTGAAGGTGCGAATGCCGCAGCGCGCGACACTTTCGTTCCAGCTCTCGAATCCGCTCGGAGCGGCCGATCTATTGTTGCACGGATCGAACGGACTTCGCGGATGGGGTCAGCCGTCGTTCCCCGATCAGTCTTTGCTTTACGTGCGCGGATTCGATCCCGCGACTCAACGCTATCGATACGAAGTAAACCAACGCTTCGGCTCGACGAGCCAATCGGGTGGCGGGTTCCGTCTTCCGGTCACGTTGACTGCGATAATGAGGTTCGACGTCGGTCCGACTCGCGAGCGTCAACTCCTCACTCAGCAGCTCGACCGCGGCAGAAGAACCGACGGCACCAAGGTCCCCGAGATGCTGATCAAGGCGATCTACTCGACGGGCGGAATTCCGAATCCGATGAATCAGATTCTTCGGCAGCAGGATTCGCTCAAGCTCACGAGCGTTCAAGCAGACAGCATCGCCGCGATGAATCGCATGTACTCGATTCGAAACGATGCGATCTGGACTCCCGTCGCTAAATATCTTGCCGATCTTCCCAACGAATACGATCAGGGTGCGGCGTTCGATCACTACATGCAGGCGCGGAAAGCATCAGTCGATCTTCTAATGAAAATTGTTCCGACCGTGAAAGATCTGTTGACTGATGAGCAACGCAGAAAGCTGCCGACGTTTGTCGCGCAATATCTGGAGCCGAGGTATCTCGCTTCAATTCGCGCCGGTACTGCAACGTTCACTGGAAATTCGGCGTTCGGTGCAGCGGCCGGCTTTGGCGGCGGAGACTTTACGTTCACCGCGGCTGCCCCCGGCGGCGGCCAGACGATAACAGTAATCAGACAGTAAAAACGAGAACGACCTTACCATCATCATCGAGCTCAAAATGAGAGTCAGATTCGGTCTTGCAGCATTATTGATGGGCGTTGCCGCACCGTGCTTTGTGCAGGCGCAGCAGCGTCCGGCGATCAGGCCCATCGGCGCGGTCGTGGCAAAAGCCACGGAGCCATTCGGCGCAATCAATGGTGTTCGCCAGCTCTCCGACGGACATGTGCTCGTCAACGATATTCCGAAGCGTCGCGTGCTGATGTTCGATCCGTCGCTTGGCACGTTCACCGTCGTCGCGGACTCGACGAGCGCCACGGCCAATGCTTACAGCGGCAGGTTCGGCGGAATCATCTCATACAAGGGCGATTCGACGATATTCGTCGATCCGACTTCGCTCTCGATGCTGGTGATCGATGGCAGCGGCAAAGTCGCGCGCGTGATGTCGGTGCCGAGATCGCAGGATGCGGGCACGCTGGCGCTCGGTAATTCGACGATCGATGCAGCTGGCCGCCTGGTCTATCGCGCTCCTCCGAATTTTCGGCCGCCGAATTTTGCGAACGGCGTTCCTACTGCGCCCGATATTCCCGATTCCGCGGCAATTGTGCGCATCGATCTCGCAACACGTAAGCTCGACACAGCCGGATTCATCAAAACACCTAAGATCAAATTCGATATCAGCCGTGACGACAACGGCGGAGTGAGGGTTCAGACTCAGACGAATCCGCTTCCGATCATCGACGACTGGGCGGTGCTCCCCGACGGATCGATTGCTTTCGTCAGAGGGCATGACTATCACGTGGATTATGTGAACCCGGATGGAACAACAACTTCCGCTGCAAAGATTCCGTTCGAGTGGCAGCGCCTGACTGACGAAGACAAAGTTGCATTTCTCGATTCGTTGAAGGCTGCGCGTGCGCGTCTTGGAGCGAATGCACCGACGATCGGTTTCGGTGGCGGAGCGGGTGGCGGACAACAGACGGTGATCGTTGGTGGAACCGCGCCTGCGGGAGGTGGAGGAGCCGGTCGCGATGGTGGAGCACCAAGAGGCGACGCCGGCAACATCAGAATCAACGGACCGGGTGGTGGTCCGGCCGGAAATGTGCAGCTGAATTTCGTCCCGGCCAGCGAGCTGCCGGATTACAAGCCGCCGTTTTTCGGCGGCAGCGTGCGCGCGGACACTGATGGGAATCTGTGGATCAGAACGATTCCGACGAAAGCAATACCGGGTGGACCGGTTTACGACGTGATCAACAAAAAGGGCGAGCTCGTCGAGCGCGTTCAGGTTCCCGAAAACCGAACACTCGTTGGTTTCGGTGCCGGCGGAACGGTGTATCTCGCTGTGCGAGATAGCCCTACGGCCACCAGCGTTTACCTGGAGCGCGTGAAAGTGCGTTAGGGGTTTACCCCCAAGCTTGTACAAAAGCAGCAGTTCTTGTTACAAAACCGGCACTGTTTTTTTTGCACGATATGGTACACTTCGGGGATAATCATCTGTATATCCTCGAGTGGGAGCGTTTCTCCGTGCCGCGATGAGAAGTCGTACTCCATGGTCAACTGAAGAGGTCGTACAGCTCGAAGCGCTTGCAAAGCGAAACTATTCGCTGCAAGTGATCGCGCTCAAACTCGGGCGCTCAGCCGCGGCAGTCGACGCGAAGGCCGCTCAGCTCAAAATCGCACTGCGGCGGATGAAACGTCGCTACACGCGCAAATCTCCTGGTGAATCCACGAAGAGTTGTGACTCGAACATCGCGCACAATTCGAGAGATCACGAGGGACTCGAGAGCGCCTGAAGTAATCGATGCGCGTACTTCTGCTACAAGAGACCGACCATGACGCCGAGCTGATCACGAATGAGCTCGCGAGCTCCGGCATGACTATCACGGCTCAGCGAGTGAGTTCAGCCGATGCTTTTTCTTCGGCGCTGCAAAGCTTCGCTCCGGACGTTGTGATATCGGATCATTCGCTAGAACATTTTGATTCGTTCGCCGCTCTCGAAATTCTTCGCTCCGTTCGTCCGACAGTTCCGTTCATCATCGTGTCCGGAGCTCTTACCGGCGCACAGAGCGTCGCCGCTGTACGTGCGGGCGCTGAAGACATCATCCACAAGCCCTACCTGGGCCGTTTACCCTCCGCGATGAAAGACGGATTGGTTGTGCGGCGGCCCTTGCAGAAACTCACCGAGCGCCAAGTCGAGGTGTTGCGGCTTGTCACGGAGGGATACCGCACGCGCGCCATCGCGCAGCGACTCGGGCTTAGCGTCAAGACGATCGAGAGTCATCGCGGTGAAATAATGAAGAGACTGCGCGTGCACGATGTAGCCAGCCTGGTGCGTTACGCGGTCCGTGTCGGTCTCGTGTCCGCTTCCGGTCCCCCACCCTGATATCCGTCGCTTTAATCGAAGACAACCGTCTCGTGCGCGAGGGGATTTCCGCGCTGCTGAGCCAGGTGGAAGGATTCAGTCTTGTCGCGGCCGGCTCTCGCGTGGACACCTCACAGCTGCGCAAACGAAATCCTCAGGTGCTTCTGCTCGATCTCGGATTACGGAATGGAGACAGCTTTCGGTTGGCCGAGAAGGTGTTGAAGGAATTTCCGCAATCGAAAGTCATCATGATGGACGTCCTTCCGGTAGCTGAGGAGGTTCACGAATTCATCAACCTTGGCGTGTCCGGCTTCATCATGAAGGACGCATCATTCGACGATGTCGTCGACGCAATCAGGAAAGTCGTGAAGGGATTGCAGGTACTTCCTCCGCAGATGACAGGCACGCTCTTTTCCCGCATTGCCGCCGCCGCAGTCGCGACGAGCACGAAGGGCGCCTTCAACTCGGTTCGCATGACTCCGCGCGAACGAGAAGTGGTCAATCTCATTGCAGAGGGACTTGCCAACGACGAAATCGCGGCGCGGCTGAACATTGCGACGTATACCGTGAAGAGTCACGTGCGCAACATCATGGAAAAGCTAATGCTGCATACTCGTTTGCAAATCGCTGCCTATGTGCACCGGGAAGGAGTCCCGACGTCCGGAAAACGTCCCTCAGCTCAGAGCAGCCCCTGACCCGTCGAGTAAATCACGAACGTTGCGCAACAATTCCACCGACCTGAACGGCTTCTGCAGGAACCGCACGTCTGGATCGAGTGCGGACTCTGTGATTGCGGATTGATCCGTGTATCCCGACATGTAGAGAACCTTGAGGTTCGGTGAGCGAAGCCGCAGACGGTTGAGCAGCTCGGGTCCGCCGCACCCCGGCATGACCACGTCTGTCAGCACGATATCGATCGAGCCTTCGTGTTCTGTGAACAGTCGCTCCGCATCGTTGCCGTTAGATGACTCGATCACTTTGTAACCGGCCTTGACCAGTGTGCGCCTCGAGAATTCTCGCACGCCGTCTTCGTCCTCGACAAGCAAAACGGTCTCGGTGATTTTCTTTTTGCTTGCAGCCGTGCCGTTGGTTATCGGTGCCGGCACGATATAGCCGTCCGCGCAGGGCAAGTAGACTTTGAACGTCGCGCCCAGGCCGGGCTCGCTGTAAACCCAGATATATCCTTTGCTCTGCTTCACGATTCCGTACGTCGTCGACAACCCAAGACCGGTACCTTTTCCCAATTCCTTGGTGGTATAGAAAGGCTCGAACAGCCTGCGCTGCGTTTCGCGCGTCATTCCATGACCCGTATCGGTGACGGCGAGCATCACGTACCTGCCTTCCTTCATCGGCTGGTCGTGAAACGATGAGTTCTCGAGCTCCACGTTTGTCGTGACGACTGTCAGCTTGCCTCCATCAGGCATTGAGTCTCTCGCGTTGACCACCAGGTTCATCACGACCTGCTCGATCTGACTGCGATCAGCGAGAGCGAGATGAAGATCCGCGGACAAAGTGAGTGAGACTTCGATATGCTCGCCGATCAACCTGCCGAGCATTCCGGTCATTTCGCGAATCAATCCGTTAAGATCGAGCGAGGCGGGGTGCAACACCTGTTGCCGGCTGAATGCAAGCAGCTGACTGGTGAGTCGCGCCGCTCGGCGCGCAGCGTTGATGATCTCGTCAAGATCGGCCCCATGCTGTTGTCCGATGGTGGGATCGGCGGCGATCAGCTCCGCGAATCCCAGTATGGCGGTCAGCAGATTGTTGAAATCATGAGCAACGCCGGAAGCGAGGCGCCCGATGGCCTCCATCCGTTGACCCTGCTGGTTTTTCTCTTCAGACGAAACGCGATCGGTGACGTCGAGCGAAATTCCCACTGCGCGCACTGGCTCCCCGTGTTCGCCGAGCTGCACCCGGCCCGCGCCGTTGAGCGACCTTACCATGCCGTCGGGCCAGAGTGAGCGGTTCTGCACCGAGAAATCGCCGCCAGACTTTGCCGCCATCCCGATCGTTTCTGCAACGGACTCGCGATCGTTCGGGTGAACACGCTCAATGAACGTTTTGAAAGTCCCGTCGAACGTTCCGGGTTTCAGACCATAATGAGCTTCCAGCGTTTCGGACCAGACCAGGTTACCCGTGGTGTAGTCCATATCCCAGATTCCGACGTTGGCGCTCTGCAGAGCAAACCGCATGCGCTCTTCCGCTGTGCGCAGCGCCTCGACAGTCCGATTCGCGCGATCCCGCTCATGCCGCAAGGCCGACTCTGCGTGTTTGCGCTCGACAATTTCGTGCTCGAGCGCATAGATGCGGCCAACCTGACCCGCGAGCGCCATGACAAGGTTCTCGTCTTCGTCCGTAAATGTCGTCCCCTCGTTTCCGACGAGACAAATCCAGCCGTATACATGGGCCGGTGAAGCGAGTGGAGCGGCGAGATATGTCTGAACTTCGGGCTCGAGCCAGGGGAGTTGCAGGCTTGCCGGATCGCCGCCAGCATTTTTGCCAAGCATGGTGCGTCGCTCGCCCACTACCGTTGCGAGGATGCCTGACGGAGCGTCGCCGGTCTTGCGCCATACGATCGCGTCGGCGCCACAGCTGAAAAAGCGTCTCGGCGTCCGGTCGCTACGATCGACGATTCCGAGACTGATGTATGTGGCGCAGAACAAATCGCGCACCGACGCGCACAAAGTGTCGAGCCTTAAGTCGGAGTCCTGCCCGGAAGCGAAATCGAGGCCGATATTGATCATCGCCCTCAGCCGCGCGTTGGCCACTCGCTGCTCGTCGGCTTTTTCCGAGAGCTTATCGGTGAGCAACCGCAGGTGTTCGCGATCGAACTCCATCGTCGGCGGAGCGACTTCAGATGCAGTCGCAGTTTCCGATTCACCGGACAGCACACGGTGGATAATCTTCAAAACGTCGTCGGCCCCAGCGGGTTTCGTGAGGACGTACGACACTCCTTGCGTTAGAGCGAGCGCCTTCGCTTCACGCCGGCCGTAGTGAGCCGTGTGAAACACCACCGGAATTCCGCTGGTCGTAGCATCGAGTCGAAGCTGTTTGACGAACTCATAGCCATCCATCACCGGCATGAGCACATCGGTAATCACCAAATCAGGAAGGTCACGTCGCGCAGCCACGAGACCTTCGCTTCCATTCTTCGCTTCGATTATTTGATGCCCTTCGTGAGCAAGGATCGCGGACAGCAATTCGCGGTTCGCGGTCAAGTCGTCAACGATCAGTATGGTCGACATGTGGAAGCGAAGAATGGAGGCGCTCTGTGGAGATAGGTATCCCCCAAACGTGCTACTCACACACACACGCAGCGGTTACTTCGATCCGCTGCGGGCTTCCGTGAGTTTGTAGCCTATGCCGCGTGCAGAGTCGATGCTGCATGTTGCGTCGACTGCGCTCAGTTTTGCACGGAGCCGTGCGACATTTACATCGACGACGTTTGTGCCGGGATCAAAATCGATCCGCCAGACTTTTTCGAGCAGCTCGGGTCGGGAAATCGGCTTGCCGGGATTCGTCACGAAGAATTCGAGGAGCATGAATTCCTTGGGCGTGAGATTTAACTGGCGTTCATTCACCGTCGCTACACGCGCAAGCCGGTTCATCGTGATATTGCCGCACGTGATTTGCGTAGCGACGCCAGTTTGTCCGCGGCGCATCAACGCGCGAATCCTGGCGCGCAGCTCATCTATTCGGTACGGCTTGCGGAGGTAATCATCCGCGCCCAAGTCGAGCGCCGCGACAGTGCTCTCGACTGCGTCTACTCCTGTAAGGACGAGAATTGCCGTGCCCTTTCCACGCGCGCGTACACCTTCGACAATCGCGAGCCCGTGACCATCGGGTAACATCAGATCGGTGACGATGATGTCGTAGTCATTGGCAAATGCGAGACGCTGTCCGTCGCTGAGCGTGGCGGCTGTCTCGACGGCAAATCCTTCGCCCTCGAGCACCCTTTTGTTGACCTCGGCGATCTGTTGCTCATCCTCGATCACCAGCGCTCGCATGCAACTCTCCTCTTCACGGAATGGCGTGAGTGGAAACCCTTACCGCCGATTTTCCTCTGCGCGGACTAACAGAATTGTAATGATGACAAGAAACCCATGCGTGTTACGTCGCGACATCCATGCAGTCGCCTAAGTGCCGGGACCACCGGTATGACTCCGAAACGGTCGCGGCATTCACCTCTTTAAGGATTCAGGAAAATGAAAGGATCACGCTACATCGTAGCCGCAATGATCGTCGGAAGCGCGCTGAGCGCAATTCCAGCGGCTGCACAGTGCAGTGGCAGCGACAGCTGCAGCACGACCAACACCGCATCGGTTACCGTCGGCGCTCTCGTGAATCTCGAGATGAGCGCAACGACGACTTCGTTGACCTCGCCCGTCGTCGCTGATCTTGCGACCGGCTACGTCGCTGATGTCGGCCCCACGTTCGTGGTGCATGCGAACCAGGATTGGACCATGTCGATCAAGGGTGCAGCGTCGAATCCGACGAACTGGACCTACGTCGGAAGCAAGAGCGGCGTCAAGCCGATTGGTGATCTGACCTGGGCGACCGACGCAGGCGGAAGTTTCGCTGCGCTGACGTCATCCAACGCGACGGTTACATCGAGTGCCAGCTCCACCGACAACACGGGCGTCTCGCTGTTTTTCCGTACCGTGTATTCGTCCGACTACTCGAGCGCGAACAACCGACCGGGCGTATATAGCCTGCCGGTCGTTTTCACTCTTTCGGCTCCGTAAGGATGACCGGGACACGCTTTCGCCGGCTCTCACTGGGCCGGCGAGGGCGCGGAAAGCAGCTCGTTCTGCTTTCATGCGCATCGTTCGCATGCGTGGCCGCACCCGTTCACGCGCAACTGACGGTCGATCAGCTCGAAGTTACGATCGCCCAGTCACCGAATGGGCGCGTCGTGTCGAGCTTCGTAGTTCGTAACGCCGGCAAGAATGCGACTCAGGCGACAGTTACGCGCGAAGACTGGGATCGCGCCGAGAATGGAGAAAACCGGTTCGTGCCGTCGGGCAGCACCGGGAAATCCTGCGGTGCAACTCTGAATTTCTTTCCGACGGCATTTCGTCTCGAGCCAGGCGCAACACAAATCGTTCGACTGGCAGTCGACGCCGCAAATCCTCCGCCGAAGGAATGCTGGGATATTTTGTTCGTCGAAGAACTTGCGCAACACTGGAACCCGACCCGCAGCGGACTTCGCTACATCTTCCGCACCGGGGTCAAAGTGTATGTTGCTCCGACCGGACTTAAGCGCGACGCATCGATAATCGACATGTCGATGTCGAGTCACGGCAGCCGTCTCGCATCGCAATCGACCGCTAGCGCGTCGCCGCCCGTGAAGCAGCGAATTGCTATTCAGTTCAAGAACGACGGTCAGGTTCACCTCGCAGCGAAAGGTCGAATCGAATTCCGTCGTCTTGATAATTCAATCGCGATGCAGATACCGATCGTGGAATTTCCTACATTGCCCGGCGCACTTCGAAGACTCGAACTGGACGTGCCTCCAACAATTCCCGCAGGCAGTTATATCGCTCTCGCGCTGATCGATTACGGCGGCGCAGAGATCGCAGCGGGACAGCTCGAGTTAGTTGTGCGCTGATGTCGACTTTCGTCGGTGCCGTGGCGGCAAGGCAATTAATGCGGGCTCTTGCGATCTCGATCGCTACGCTCGCACTCTGCGCGCACGCTGGACACGCACAGACTACCGTTGCGCTGGCTTTCAGTGGCGGATCGGTTGCGTTCCCTGCGCCGACTACCGCGGATCTCACCGCGGGCAGCCTCGATGCGACAGATCCGCTTCTGTTCGAGGTTACAACCTCGACCGAGCCGGTTGGCTCATTCACTACCCGCGTTTATATCCGCAGCTCATCCGCGACGCTGGGTGGAGGCAAGCCGGTCGCAGATCTCGAGTGGCGGAGAGACGACGACGTAACGTGGCGTCAGCTGACGACTACCGATGTACTTGTCGAAAGCCGAACGACCACGGGGCTTGTCGCGGGTCACACATGGAGCAACTCGATTCGGTTTCGCGTTGCGCTTCACTGGACGAGTGATCCGCCGGCGACGTACGTCGGCAATCTTGTCCTCACAGTCTCCGCGACTCAGCCATGACCCTCAGTCGCGGGTTGGCGGTCGCATCATTTCTTCCGCTTCTGTCCTTGCCACCGGTTGCTGAGCCTTCGCGATACTGGTTCGACGATCCAAAGACTGCCGTCGAGGTTACGACGCGCATTCTGGCAACCGGTGCGCCGAGCACATATCAGGTCGTCACCATCTCGATTCCCGATGGACTCCCGCGTCGAGGCGAAGGCCGAGTGGAAATATTTCCGCGCAAAGGATTCAACATCCTCGGTACTCATGCCTGGTCGCTGCCGGCTCTCGACGGAAAAAACAAAGTCATCGGAATAATCGGCATTCCTGCGAGCGCGCGCGCCGGATTGGTGACCGCAGCTGATGTGAATTTTTCCGTTGCGGGCGCGCCAATGATTACCGTCGCCATCGAGATCGATGTCAGCTTGATTCGCGAGCTCGCGGTTCGAATGCAGTCAGCGCCGCTACGCGTTCGGGCTGGAGGACAGGTCACTTTTTCTTACGAGCTTGTGAATACAGGCAATTCGACGGAATCAATCGAAACGTCGGTTGCAGCTCCAAAGGGCTGGAAGGCAAATCAAAGATCCGGCAGTCATGCATCAGTGGACCCTGATCAATCGGCGCAACGACAGGTTGTCGTATCGGTTCCGCCTGGTGTGAGCACAGGATCATTCTTTCTCCAGCTCGACGTTCTCGATAAGGGAGTGATTCGCAGCAGCATTCCCGTCGCAATGGAGATTGTGGACGGTCTATCGCGTCAGGCGTCGGCCGGTCCGGAGATCACCATCGCGGTGGGGCGAGCAGGAAACGCAACGGGTCGCACAAGCACAATCACTACTGCGACCGTCCGCGGACCTCTGTTCGATTCAGTGCGAGTGGACGCGCGGTTTTCTGTTGGAGAGAGCGACGTTAGCGCGCACAACCAGCTGCTCTCGCGAATCGGCTCGTACAAAATGTTGCCATCACTCGCGTTGACGGCGCCGATCGGACGAGTTGCATTCGGCGCTGCGGGAAATTCTTTCTCGGATCTTACGGGACTTTACGCATATGGTCGCGGAGTAGAGCTCGATGCGCATCGCCCTGGATGGCACTTGATCGGTTTGGGAGCAATGTCGAATTCATCTGCCAGCGCGGGGAAATCACAACCACTCCTTGGAATCCGCGGCGACGTCGACGTCGGTCCCGTGCGAATGATGTCGTCGTTTTCGCACCTTCGCGGCGGTGAGCAATCGGGGCGTCAGCTCGACGCGACGAGCTTTGGCGCAACTGTGAGCGCCGGCTTTGCAACCACCGTTGAAGGAGAAGTCGCCCGACGCAGCTTCGCGGGTGGAAACGGAACTGGATGGTCAACCGAAATCGCGCGCGTTGATTCCAGAAACAATGCTCGTGTTCGCATCACGCACGCGCCCGGTGGAAGTGAGGCGTTTGCGCGCGCTGTGGACGAAGTGATTGCGGGAATTTCACAGATAGTCACGAAGCGTTTGAGCTTCAGCGGCAGCGCTTGGCGACTCTCGGATGCGACGGCCGTGTTTTCACGACTTCGTTCGAGCGGATGGGCCATTCGTCCCGAGTATCGCATTCATTCGTCGACGACGGTTGCGATCGAGGCGCATGCGACTGTTGCCGGCGCGATGATAGCGGCTGGCCACGTATCTGCACCGAGTGGATACGGTTCCGCCGAGAGACAGGTTGGAGTAAACGTAAATACCAACGTTGGTCAGCTATACGCAAGTGGATCAGTCGCGGGCGGATATGCGACTCGCACTGTCGCCGCCAATAGGTCCCTCAGCGAGCAGAAATCTCCAAAGATCACGTGGAATACCATGGGATCGTGGAGAGGTGCGCAGACGACGATAGAGCTGCAAGGAAGAATGGAAGAGACGCGCGATGCAGGCGGTGCAGTCACGCGTCCGAGCCAGATTTCGATTCGCGGGAGCCGAATACTCTCCGGATCACAGTCACGGGGAGTAAGCGCGGACCTCGAGCTCCAGCAAATTCGCGGGTTTTCTGCGCGTCCGGTGAATATCGTACGCGCGGGAATAACTGTGCCGGTAGCGGGAACGTTAGCGATAAAACTCCTCGCCGAGCGAAATCCACTTTTCACCGCATCACCCGGAAGCAGTCCGTGGACGTACGCGTTCAGAGTCGAGCATTCGACGCGCGTGCCGATGATGCGTCCGCCCGGAACGTCGGGCGTCGTTTATCGCGACTTGAACGGAAATCAACGCCGTGACGAAGGAGAGCCCGGCCTCGACGGCGCAGTAGTGAAACGTGGACCTGAAATGGCGATCACCGATGCCAATGGCAGATATCACCTCGGTGGTGATGGGCGACTGCCTATCGTCCTCGATGAAGGCTCGCTTCCGTTGGGCATCGTTCGTCAGACAGTTGGTTCGCCGAACATCGGAGTTGGATCGAGTCTCAACGCTGAGATTCGTTTCTTCGTCGCGGCGCGCTCCGACCTGGAAGCAATCGACGTTGACCTGAGCGGAATCCGCGCAGTTGCGCGCGACTCTGCCGGACGAGAGTGGGTTGCGCGAATGACGGGAGCGACTGTCGCAAGTTTCGACGCTCTGCCGCCGGGGACGTACACGCTCGAGCTCGATCTTTCCGGATTATCCGAGCCGCTCGTTCCGCGAGTTCCTTTGCCAGTTCTGCATGTCACTCCTTTCGAGCCGAGCTACGTAACTGTCGTGCTCGATCCACGACCACTGCGTATGTGGAAAGCTTCATCGTCGCCACAAAATCCGACTCGATGATCGCGCGAGTCTTTTTTGGTTTGGCTTTACTATCGATGATCGCGTGTCTTCAGCCCACCGACACCGGCGTCTCGTCAGTATCACTTGCGGGTCGCTGGCAGTACTCTGCGACTGAAGCCGGCGCGTCGGCGAGGACTTTGAATGGGACACTCGTCATCTCGCAGCAATCAGGGGCGAGCTTTCAGGGCACACTCTCCGTCTCATCGACCAACACAGAAACCGGAGAGACGCAAAGTCTCGCTGGAACAGTGAGCGGGTCCGCGCCGAAAGCAGGCGCGATCGATTTCGACGTTTCGCTCGAACAGCTGCCGAGGAGACACGTTGGTCAACTCGTCGGCGAGACGCTTACGGGCACGTGGCTTCGGCTGTCCGAACAAGGCGTTGCAGCGACGGGAGCGTTCAGCGCGCGACGACTACGCGACTGAAGTAAGGAGTTCCCCCATGCGTTAGGCCACGCATCGCGTCATCGCGATGACATAATGAAAGCGTAATGTCAAAGCGTGGAAAACGGAGTGGTCCATGCCTTACGTGATGGTCATGAATTCAATACTCAACAGGCGAAAGCCACGAGTGCTCATTGTCGACGATGAGCCTGCGAATATTCAAGTTCTGCAGCGCATCCTGGCGAAAGCCGGTCTGCCTCTATCGTCAACGACAGATCCGAGCAAAGCCGTAGAGTTCTGTCTATCTGTGAATCCGGATCTTCTCATTCTCGATCTGCAGATGCCGGTCATGGATGGGTTCGACGTTTTTGCGGCGCTCAAGCAAGCCGTCGATCCAGAGTCTTTCCCGTCTGTGCTTGTGATAAGTGGAGACGGCAGGGCCACTACGCGAAAGCGCGCGCTGTCAGTCGGCGCAAAGGATTTTATCTCGAAGCCATTCGACATCGACGACGTCCGACTGCGCATTGGAAATCTGCTCGAGACGGTCGAGCTTCAGCGTGAGCTGAGATCGCAGAATGATCTGCTTGCCAGCAGTCTCCGGGCACAGGCGATCGAGCTGGAGGAGTCCAGAATCGAATCAGTTGAGCGGCTCGCTCTCATGGCTGAGCTTCGGGATAATGTCAGTGGTCAGCACAATGGAAGAGTCGCGCGCATTGCGTGCTCAATTGCGGAAGCAATCAATCCATGCGCCGAATCCGCCGAGCTTCTCGGTCGCGTGGCGGCGCTTCATGACATTGGAAAGATCGGGATTCCCGATCGAATACTCCTCAAGGCGGGTCCCCTCTCATCGGCAGAATGGGCCGTGATGAGAACCCACACCTCCATCGGCGCGCGAATTCTTGCCTCGGGACGATCCGAGTTCATGCATCTCGCCGAAGAAATTGCTCGATGCCACCATGAGAAATGGGACGGCACCGGATATCCGTCGGGGTTGCGCGGAACCGTGATTCCACTTGCTGCACGAATCGTTGCGGTCGCTGACGTCTTTGACGCTCTCTCATCAGATCGTCCCTACCGTCTCGCTTACAGCATCGAGGAAGCACGAGCGGCAATCGAAGCGGGATCAGGAACTTTCTTCGATCCTTGCCTGGTTAAAGCGTTCCGTGAGGTTGTTTCCAAGAGCTACTCTGGAATGAAAACCCCGGCTGCAAATTTCAGGGTCGCCATACCCCATCAGCGATTGATGCTTACTGCCTAGTTGCAGAGCCTGCGATCGCGGCGATTTCTTGCCGTTGATCGCATGGATTGGTAAAGTTCGCGATGGACAGTCCGCGCCGAGCGCTCGCATCGGATAACTGGGCCGGCGCTCATCCCGAGGTCATCGCTGCGATCGCCGCTGTGAATGTCGGCCACTCTGCCTCGTACGGAGAGGATGCTTACACCAAATCCGTCGTAGAAAAGCTCCGTGCGGCGCTCGGCGCGGACGAAGTCTTTCTCGTCTTCACCGGAACAGGCGCGAATGTCATCGCGCTCGGCAGCCTCGCCAACTCGTACAACGGAGTCGTCTGTGCCAGCACCGCGCACATTTACACGTGGGAGTGCGGGGCGGCAGAGAAACATCTTGGTTGCAAGTTGTTGCCTGTTCCCTCGTCGGACGGAAAGCTGACGCCCGATGGAATCGCGAAGCATCTGCACGACGTCGGCGATGCGCATCACGTTCAGCCGAGAGTCGTTTCGATATCGCAGGCGACTGAATACGGAACTGTCTACACTCCCGCCGAGGTTCAGGCGATCGCCGATTTTGCGCACGAGCACAATCTCTATCTGCATGTCGATGGTGCACGGCTCGCGAACGCGGCGGTATCACTTGCGCGACCGCTTCGCGAAATGGCTCGCACGCTCGGCGTCGACGTGCTTTCGTTTGGCGGAACGAAGAACGGCGCAATCGCTGCAGAAGCCGTCGCCTATTTCAATATAGAATTAGCGAAGGATTTTGGGTTTCGGCGAATGCAGGCGATGCAGCTGGCGTCGAAGATGCGATTCGTCGCAGCGCAATTCGATGCGTTGTTAACGGACGATCTCTGGCTGCGCAGCGCGAGTCACGCGAATAATCTGGCGGCGCTGCTCGGACGCGAGCTCACGCGCATCGAAGGGGTTCGACTCACACAGAAGGTCGAGGCGAACGAGGTATTCGTGATTTTTCCCCGAGAACAGATTGCGCGACTGCAGGAGAAATTCTTTTTCGAGATCTGGGATGATCCAACCGATGAGTACAGGTTGGTAACATCGTTCGACACGACGGAAGACGACATAAAACTTTTTGTCGACCACGTGCGCGAATGTCTGAACAAGTAGAACGGAGAGTGCGCTCATGGATTTGAAAAACGCGAAGGCGCTAGTGACCGGGGGAAGTTCGGGGATTGGGTACGCGACAGCTCAGCTGCTGCGTGACCGTGGTGCTGACGTGGCGATTTGCGGACGCCGCGCCGATGCACTCGAGGAGGCGGCGACGGAGCTGGGCGCTCTCGGAATCATTTGCGACGTATCGCGCGAGGAAGAGGTGCAGCGAATGGTCGCTCGTGTGATCTCCGAGTTCGGCGACTACAATGTTCTCATCAACAACGCCGGGTGGGGACACTGGGCGCCGCTGGTCGAGACGACAGTCGCCGATTTTCACCGCGTATGGGAAACCAACGTGCTTGGCGCGATGCTGGTGGCTCGTGAATCAGCGCGCCACTTCGTGAAGAAGAACACGGGCAACATCGTCAACATCGCGTCGACATCAGGGCAGCGCGGCGGAGCGAACGGTACTACTTACGTTTCGACAAAGTTCGCGCTTTCCGGAATGACAGAGTGTTGGAGGGCGGAGCTCAGGAAGAACAACATTCGCGTCATGCAGGTGAACCCGAGTGAGGTGCTCACCAGCTTTTTTGTCTCGTCTGGAAGGGGAGCACGACCGGCGAACGCGAGCAAACTTCAAGGTGAGGATATTGCACACGCGATCGTGGCCATGCTCGAGGCGGATGATCGGGCGATGATCGTCGAAGCTACTGTCTGGGCGACGAATCCCCGAGACTAGAGCCCGAAGCGCGCCCGTGCCGCGTCCGCGATGATGTCGCTCGCCCCGACGATCCCAAGCCATCCGGTATTGATCGAGAGGTGGTAGTTCTCGGGCTTCTTCCAATCGCGGTCCCAATGACGCCTCACCCACATCTCGCGGTGCGCATTCGTTTCATCGACTAGCCGCGCCGCTTCATCCGGTCCGAGGCGGTCGCGCTCCATCACGCGTGAAATCAACGCCGCACGCGGCGCGTGACAGAATATGTGGAGCGCATCCGAACGCTCGGCGAGCATTGCTTGGGCGCCCCGACCGACGATCACGAGCGGCCCAGACGCAACCGCCTCTTCCACGACGTGCGCTGTCATTTCGATCAGCTGCTCATCGGTTGGAGGACGACGCGCTGCGGTCATCGGAGTGATCCACTCCTGCGAGCCGAGTGTAAGAGCATCGGTTATCCGCTCGACGAGAGACGGGACTCGCTCTTCGCGCGCTGCGACTTCTGCTCGTGTGATGCCGAGTCGCGCGGCGACCTGGTCGACGACTGTGTTGTCGAGTAGTGACCATCCGAGCTCGTGTGCGACTTTTGCGGCAACCTCCGATCCCCCGGAGCCGTAGAGTCTCGAGACGGTGATTATCGCCACGCTAATCCTGGTACGGTCTTCGTCGCTTTTCCTCGTGCGAGCGTCCGTACACGCCGGCGTCCGTGCGCGAAATTTTTCTTCGCGCGACGAGTGACTCGAGCACCAGCTCGCAGGCCGCGACCATAACTGGCGTATCACCACTCTCAGCTAGCGCAGTCAGCTCTATTGCGTCGATCAATCCGGGCACCGTGTCGAAGCCCGCTACAGCGGCTGCGGCTTCGACGTCGTCTGCGACTTGCAACGCACCGCCGGCGTCGAACCACATGATGATGTCGTCCATGTTCATGCCGCCCGCTCTGTCCTGGAACGTCGCATCTGCCGCTCGACGAATCAGCTCGCGAGCGATGTTGTGTCCACCAACGAGCTCACCTTCGTACTCGAGCTCGATCTTTCCAGTGATTGCGGGAAGCGCCGCGTAGATATCGCCGATTCGCGGGACGATCTCATCTTCTCCGGTGACGAGCGCGCGTCGCTCAGCGTTCGAGACAATGTTTTCCATGACACTTATCGGCATTCGCTGCGACACGCCCGAGCGTTTGTCGATTCGCTTGTCTTCGCGCGCTTCAAACGCAATTCGCTCGACGACCTCGGCAACAAAGTCCGGCACACGCACGGGACGACCGCCGCGCTTCACCCACGCTTCCTGGTTGGTGATCGCCATCCCGAGCTCGACCGATTCCGGATAGTGCGTCATGACTTCGCTCCCGATTCGATCTTTGAGCGGAGTGATGATCTTGCCGCGCGCCGTGTAATCCTCAGGATTGGCTGTGAAGCAGAGAAGCACGTCGAGCGGAAGGCGAACCGGATAGCCTTTGATCTGAACGTCGCCTTCCTGCATGATGTTGAAGAGACTGACTTGCACTTTTCCCGCGAGATCGGGAAGCTCGTTCAACGCAAAGATTCCGCGATTCGCGCGCGGCAGCATCCCGTAGTGAATCGTGAGCTCATCGGACAGCACGTGTCCGCCGCGCGCTGCTCGAATCGGATCAACGTCACCGATGATGTCAGCGACAGTGACATCGGGCGTCGCGAGCTTCTCGACGAACCGGCTGTCGCGATCGATCCATGCGATCGGCGCTGCGTCGCCACATTCCTCGATGAGCTTTCTCGCGTACTTCGAGATTGGCGCGAACGGATTGTCGTTGACTTCGCTTCCGGCAACGATTGGAATCGCATCGTCGAGCAATGTCGTGAGAGCGCGCAGGATGCGCGACTTCGCTTGCCCACGGAGACCGAGAAGTATGAGGTTGTGGCGGGAGAGCAGGGCATTGACGATTTGCGGGATCACCGTCTCTTCGTAACCGAGTACGCCTTCGAAGAGAGGTCCGCCCCTTTCGAGGCGAGCCAACAGGTTGTCGCGCAGCTCATCTTTCACCGATCGAAATGCGCGATCGGGGGTGCCGAATGGAGACTTTTTCAAGGCTCCAAATGTTTGCGGATACGACGACGGCAAGTGGACTAACTCCAGAATTGCAGAAGAAACGGTTAATCTATTCGCGTGTCACAGCCGCTACTAGCTAGCGGTACAGCGCTTGCACGAGTAGTTTGTGTGAACCGGGCTCATAGAGTGAAAAAGGGCACACCAAGTGGCCTTGACATGAAGATAGGGCTCGGTAACTTTTCGCCCGCGCCAACCACGAGCATCGCGACTGCGTGCACGGACCGGCGTTTGACCACGTTGGCCCCTTTCAAGGAGATTTTTCAATGAAGCGCATTGCTCTCGTCGCCGCAATTCTCGTTCTGGCAGCATGCAGCAAGAAGGACGAGACCCCAGTTGATACCGGTGCTGCGATGGCCCCGGCGCCTGCCGCCATGGACACCGGCATGAAGATGATGGACTCGACCGCGATGAAAGATTCGATGGCCAAGGACAGCATGATGAAGGACAGCATGGCAAAGGCCGCGAAGGCGACGCCGAAGAAGAAGAAGTAAGCTTCTTCTCCCGCTCGAATCGAAGAGGCGCGACTAACCAGTCGCGCCTTTTTCTTGTCCGGCAATCTGCATCGTGCACTCGCCTCCTTCCCATCGCGCGTGCAATGTCGTCCCCGGTGCGACTTCTCTTCGCACCATCGCCAGCGCAACGCCACCGTGACGCGGTGAGATCGCGACGCTTCTCACATCACCAACAATGTTGCCCGCATCGTCGATCAATTCGGCGTTGGTTGGTGGGACCGATGCGCTCACGAAATGCAATCTTCGAAGGAAGCGATTGACGTGTCCGCGGAAATGCACGCGCGCGATTGTCTCCTGCCCGGTGTAGCAGCCTTTCGTATACGAGATAGCACCGAGTGCATCGAAGTTCGCCTCCTGGGGAATAGTCGAATCATTCATGTCGATTCCCCATTCCGGACGTCCCGCTTCGATGCGCGCGATGTCCCACACTCGCGCACTTCCCGGAATCGCCCCTGCGGCGAGAAGGCGATCGCGCATCAAACGCTCGACTGCCGGCGACGCGAAGATTTCGTATCCCTCGACATCGAGCTCGGCATTTCTCGCAATCATGATTCGAGCGTCGCCCTGCGTTACCTGCAAATGACCGTAGGGTTGAAGCGCACTCAACGCAAATTCATCTGCACCCGTTGCTGCGGCTATCGCGCGTCGTGATTTTGGCCCAAACACACCAAGGTCCCGAAGCTCCGCGCTGACGTCGCGATAAGGTGTTACGCGCGGGTTCACATATTTCTTGACGATGTCGCGCCAGTTATTGGCAGCGCGGGGCGAGGCGTCGGTGAGCAGTCCTTCATTGTCGGCGAAGATGCGCAGATCAGCTGCGATCTTGCCCTTGGGAGTCAGAGCCGCAGCGTATTGTCCCTCACCCGCCGTGAGCGCCGATACGTCATTGGTGACCAGGCCGGTGATGATCTCGGCCGCGCGTGCTCCCCCAAAGCGGATACGAAGCCGGTCTCCGCGATCGATAAGCAACGCGCCCGAGCGCATTGCAACGTATTCGCTCGCCTCGGACATACTTTCAATTAAACGAGTGCCGTAGGGAAAGCACAGGTGTCATTTGGCCTGCATTGCATACGATGCATCCAGGAGATCAACCGGATGGATGGCTCGAGCACGCGAGCCGCTTCTGAGAAGGCCCGCGCCGATTTGCATCAGGCATCCGGGATTTCCCGTGGCCACAAATTGCGCCCCGGTCTCAGCGATGTTGGCGAGCTTCGTCGCAAGCACAGCGTCCGATGTCTCCGGCTCGACGAGATTGAAAATGCCCGCGCTGCCGCAGCATTGGTCGGAATCCAGCAATGGAAGAATCTCGAGCTGCGGGATTGCCGCGAGCACAGCGAGCGGCGGCAGCGACACGCGCTGTGCGTGAAGCAAGTGACACGGCGCATCGTAGCAGATTCGCAGTGGAAGCGGCGCACCTGGTTTAGGCCCTGCAGCAGCGAGTAGCTCGCTCACATCGCGGACTCGCCCGGCGATTGCAACGGCGCGATCGCGCCAAGCTGAATCGTGCTCGAGCAGATGCCCGTAATCTTTCATCATCGCGCCGCAGCCTGCGGAGTTGACGGCGATGACGTCGGCCTCCGAGCGTTCGAATGCCGCGATGTTTCGTCTCGCCAAAGTGCGTGCGGTCTCGATATCGCCGGCGTGTGCGTGAAGCGCGCCGCAACATTGTTGCCCCTTCGCTGCAACGACTGAGTATCCGTTCACACGCAGCACTCGTGCAGTCGCGCGGTTCGTATCGGTGAACAATCCTTCCATCACGCAGCCGTCGAGCAGAGCCGCGTTTCCGCGCTCGCCGGTGGAGGGTGTCGGGTATGAAGCGCGCTCGAGCGGACTTCCCGTCGAAGCGAGCATCGCCATCGCGAATCCAATTCGTCCGCGGAGGCGCGCCAACAATGTTGGAAGGGGGGTCGCGGCGAAGAGACGCGATCCGAACATGAAAATCGAAAGAAGAAATCGATTCGCGAACAGCTTCAGAATCGCTCTAGCGACGAAGGGCAGGCGCTCGGACTGATCGAGCGTCGCTCGCGTTGCTTCGAGCAAATGACCATACGGGACTCCCGATGGACATGCAGTCTCGCACGCGCGGCAGCCCAGGCAACGGCTGATGTGCGTTTGAACCGATTCGTCATCAGGCGAGATAGTCCCTTCGAGAAGAGACCGCATGAGAAAGATTCGACCGCGCGGACTGTCGTTCTCATCCTCGAGTGCGAGGTAAGTGGGGCACGACTGAAGACAAAATCCGCAGTGCACACACGCGTTGATTCCCGCGAGCTCGCCTGCGAGTGGAGAATCGGGAAGCGCGCAGGGAGGTGAAACAGCGGTCAATTGACGGGCCCCAGAATTCCCGGATTCAAGATCATCATTGGATCGAACGCGCGACGCACGCTCTGCGATACGCGATCAGTGATCGCGCTCGGAGAAATTCTTTTCCAAAGATCGGCCGGAGCCGACTCGAGTATCATGGTGTGATTTGTTCTTGCGGCAACGAGTTTCTCGATCGCGGTAGACGAGAGCGCGTCGGGAGCAACGCAGCGCACAATTCCGCGGCCGATCGACGCGTGCATCAATGTGTCGTGGGATTCTTCGAGAGTCTGTTTCGCGAAATCCCATCGCGCCGCGAGCCCGGCCGGCAGTCCTGACAAACGGAAAACAATCTTCGTTCCGCTCGTCGCGGCGCGCAGCTTATCCCAACACTCCGGAGGTGCCTCGATCGCCGCACCAATTTTGACAAATGCATCTCGTTGTGCGGAAACTGCCGCAGCATTGCCGCCAAATTCGACGAGGATCATCTGACGCGGCGGAAGGCCGATGCGCTGCGACAGATTGTCGCTGAGCAACTCCAGCGCGAACGGAATTATCGGCGCGTCAAGCAGCCCGCGAAATCGTTCGGCGAGTCGTCGCGCATCAGTCGGCGTCTCCATTGCCATCGTCAAGCGATGCGATGGCTTGGCATAAAGTCGCAAAGTGACCTCACTGATTGCTCCGAGTGTTCCCCACGAGCCGGTCATCAGTCGCACGAGATCGAATCCGGCGACGTTCTTCACAACGCGGCCTCCACCGCGAATGATTTTCCCTTCGCCAGTCACGACTTCTACTCCGAGTACGAGATCTCGAATCGTTCCGAATCCGTGAGCGAATGGTCCGGAGGACGCAGTCGCGACGGTCGCCCCGATACTCCCTTCGTCGGAGCCAAAAGGATTTACCGGCAGCCATTGTCCTTCGTCACCGGTCGCGCGCGAAAGCTCAGCGAGTGAAGTTCCGCCGCGCACGGTGATAGTGAGATCGTTCGGTACGTAATCGACGACTCCACTGTGATCCGCGAGCGACACAGTTTGTGTCGCCGCGACCGGTCTTCCCGCGCTGAGCCAGGTTGATCTTCCCGCGATGCGGACGGGGTTTGACTGTGCGGCCGCCTCTCGAACGCGCTCTTGAATTATCACGCCGTTGCTCCGGCCGTTGTTCCGGCCGTTGCTCGCGACGCGGCAGGCGTTGCCTTCCATTCCTGACACGAATGAATCGGAATGACCTTACCAGGATTCGCACGGCGATCGGGATCAAACGCGGAGCGCAGACGACACATCGCATCGAGCGAATCGGGCGAAAAGATCATCTCGATGTAGTTGAGCTTGTCGAGACCGACCCCGTGTTCACCGGTAATGCTGCCGCCCGCATCCACGCACGCGCGCATGATCTCCTGCATCGCGAGGTGAACGCGCTCGCTTTCGTCAGGATCGTCGGCGTTGTAGGGAATGTTCGGATGAAGGTTGCCATCGCCCGCGTGAAACACGTTGCAAACATGCACGCGATGCGTCGCGGCAATTCGCGCGATCGTCGCGAGAACTTCCGCGAGTCGGGTTCTCGGTATCACTGCATCCTGAACGACGAGATGCGGAGCGAGTCTTCCCATTGCGCCGAAAGCTTTTTTTCGTCCCTGCCAGAGTCTCAATCTTTCGGCTTCGTTGCCGGCGACGCGTACGTCGCGCGCGCCACCCGCAGCACACAATTCGCGCACGACGGCGACGTCAGCCTCGACGCCAGCGGTCAAGCCATCGAGCTCAATCAAAAGAACCGCGGCGGCATCCGCCGGATATCCCGCTGCGTAAATGCTCTCTTCTACAACGCGAATGGTTGCGTTGTCCATGAACTCGAGCGCTGCCGGAACAATCCCCGACGCAATGATCGACGACGTCACGCGCGCTGCGTCGTCCACAGAAACAAAATCAGCGAGCATCGTCCGCACTGCGGGCGGTTTCTTCGTGAGCTTCACCGTCACCTCGAGTGCGACGCCGAAGCATCCTTCCGATCCGATGAATGCGCCGAGGAGGTCGTAACCTTCGCGCTCGCCTGAGTCGCTGCCGAGTGTGACGACTTCGCCGTCCGGCAAAACCGCAGTGATCGAAAGAACGTGGTTGAGAGTGACGCCGTACTTCAGACAATGCGGCCCGCCTGCATTTTCGGCGACATTGCCGCCGATAGTACACGCTGCTTCGCTCGAAGGATCGGGAGCGTACAAAAGACCGAGAGGGCCGGCGATTCGATTCAATGCAAGGTTCACAACGCCCGGCTCAACTGTCGCTCGGCGATTCTCGGCGTCGATCGAGATCACACGCTTGAGACGATGCAACCCGAGAAGAACGACATCGTCGGCAAGCGCACCGCCGGAAAGTCCGGTGCCGGCGCCGCGCGGAACGAACGGCACACCCACTCTCGCGAGCAAACGAACGACTTCTATGGTCTCGTCACGAGTTCCCGGGAAAACCGCGACGCTTGGCTTGCGCCGGTATCCGGGCAGACCATCGGAGTTGTAGACCAGAAGCTCGCTCGGGCGAAGCAGAACAAACCTGTCGCCGACAATACCGGCCAGGTCGCTTGCCAGTCGTTCGTTCGCCATGAATTGAAAGCTACGACGCGGCGTGCGCTGGAACCACGATGCGCAGAGCGTCACGCTCGATTCGATAACTCAGCGGAGTTTGCATTGTTCCGATCTCGCCGTCGAACGCGATCCGGGCCATTGGACGCCGCAGGTCAGCGGCGACGCAGCCGTCCACCAGATACGCATCGACCTCCGGCTCGCGCCTCACCGTCTCCACGCCACGAGCGACTGCTTCAAAGGCTACGACCAGCAACCGCGCGCGCTTTCGGCTACGGACCACGAAAATGTGGAGGCCTCGCTTCCCATTCTTGACGGGCTTACCAATATGCGGAAGCTGAAGCTCCCGTTCGCCGACTCCGATGAAGACGAGCGGGGTCCGATAGTGCCTGAGCACGCCCTCGACATTAAGGTCGAGGCTAACGGTCGGCATCATTGCGAATATTCGAAGCATCGCGATGAGACTCGCGAACCGATACCCGAATCGGTGCTCCAGCCGGTCACGCATTCTGACGAAGGTGACGTAAGCCCCAATCGAGCTCGTGTTCAGGAATATGCGCTCGCCTGCGTAGCCAACATCCACCGTTGTCGTTCTAGTCCCAATTGCAACCTTCACCGCCTCGACGGGATCGAGTGGGATTCCGTGATCCAATGCAAAATGATTGAGAGTTCCACCGGGAAGGACTGCCAGCTCGACATCGGATCCGGAAATCACCTGAGCCGCTGCGCAGATCGATCCGTCACCGCCGGAGATCAGAATTCGTTTTGCCCCAGTCGCGACCGCCTGTTTGATCTCCGAGTCCAGTTCCGATGGCTCGACTTCGTGGAGATCAAAACGGCCCGAAGACGCCAGCGCGTCTCGGGCCTTCTCGAAGCTTCCTGCTTCGCGGTTGACGAACGCCGGAATAAGCGAGGCGTCCGTCACCTCGTGCTCATCTTGTCGCTAGTCTGCCGTCCAGAATCCAGAGAGTGCCGCACCGTCCGGGGACTCACGAAGCTTTTCGAACGCTCGCTCGCGAATCTGTCGGATGCGCTCACGTGTCACTCCCATCAAGGCTCCGATCTTTTCCAGGGTCATCGCATCCGAGCCCTGCTCCAGCCCGTAATAGAGATGCAGAATCTTTCTCTCGCGCGGTGTCAGATATTTGCGGAAAACGCGGTCGATGAATTCGCGCATCAGGTGGAAATCGGTGACTTCCTCGATCTCGGCTCCATCTACTCCCGCGAATCGCTCGCCGAGGGTGCATGCTTCACGATCTGATCGATCGATCGGCGCGTCGAGCGAAATCTCCGTCGCCGACATCTGCTTTGCAGAGCGAACTGCTTCGGGAGTTTCCTCGAGCAGTCTGCCGATTTCATGATCTGTTGGGTCGCGCTTGAGAACCTGGGAGAGAACTGTCTGTGCGCGGGCGAGCTTGATTAGCTGCGAATTCTGATTGAGTGGGATTCTTACGGATCTTGTCTGCTCGGCGAGCGCCTTGAGTACTGCCTGCCGGACCCACCACACGGCATATGAAATGAATTTTACTCCCTGCTCTGGATCGAACTTTCTTACCGCTTTTAGAAGTCCCTCGTTTCCGATCGCCACTAGCTCACTCAAGTCGAGTCCGTGACCCTGATACTTCTTCACGTAGGAAATCACGAATCTGAGATTGGCGGTGACCAGCCGCTCGGCAGCTTTCTCGTCGCCCGCCTGCGCTCTTCGCGCCAAGCGACGCTCTTCTTCGGCGTCGCTTATTAGAGGGAGTTTCTGTATGTCCTGGAGGTACTGGTCAAATGCTGTGGAGGGAGACGAACGAAAAAAGCCTTTAGACTTGCTCTCGGCCGAAGTCTGCATTGACGCCCCTCGCAAGGCGGAATTATCAGCAAGCGGACAAAATGCTTGCGTATGGAACCAGCGTGGGACTCTAATTGGCGAGTATTGCCAGGTCAACAGCCACGTTTCATGCCAGCCCACAACGACTGCAAGATACAGGAGTTTTTCCCTGAGCGCTGCCCTGAACCTGTCTGTTTCTTATGAAGTGCCTGGCGGATCTTTGGTCTTCGTTCGGCTTGTACCGGTAAGAATTCCGATTCCGATCATGACGATGACACCGACCGCGATCCACATTTGAGGGACTCCGATCAGATATGCAGCTACGGCAAGTCCGACGATGAGTACAATGAATCCGATCAGGTAGGTACTGAATGATGACATTCCCTTACCTCGGTTTAGGACGAAAGCCCATCGAGCAATTGTAGGGCCAACCGCGGCAAGGACTCAGCGCTTCGCCATTCCTTCGAAAATCTCGGCGACTGCTCTCAATTCGGGGACGAGATCGAGCTGCAGCTGGGCGAGACTGGGAATGTGCTCTTCCTCTTTTGCGACGAGCACCGCTCGACCTGACTGCCTTCCGAAACGCGCGGCCTGCGAACACGACGGCGTCCAGATGTCGATCGTCGCGCCGATGACGTTTATTCCGGTGTCGTCTACGAGATATCGACCGAGGTATTTGTTACCCATGAAGATCTCGACGTAGCGCGCTAGCGGAAAGATTCTTGGATCCGCGGCGACGATTCCGGGTCGCACCCAGCGGCCGCGACGCGTTGTCCCACTCAAACAGTATTGCGTGAGCGAGATAGGGATTTCTTCTCCCGCAGTTGCCCGCGCGAACCGGCGGGGATCGGGAATTATTCCGAGCTGGCGCATGCGAAGGGCCTCTCGTGCCGACGCCCGACGGATTACGTCTCCAAGCTCGTGGCCCTCGCGAATAACGCGCTTCGCGCCTGCTGCCATCACCGGCGCCGCGTAAACGAACACTGGTCGGTGCTTGAGCACGACATTGCTCGCGATCGGCAAGCGTGCTGCACCGGTCACGATGAAGACGATGGCAACAACGAGCGCGACCGCCAACCGAATCAGATCGCCACGTTTCATGTCAGTACCTCCCGAACAATGTCTTCATCTACGGTGACAGCCCAACCACTATCCGAGCCAGCCATCGCTCCGATGCATCTCGGGAGCGCGTATTCTATCCGGCCTCCGCGAGCTTTTTTGTCAGCTCGCATCGACTCCAGAATTCCTTCGCCGGAGATCGCTCGGGGGCGATCGACCGGAAGACCCGCGGTGCTTAGAGCATCGCGAATCGCGGCCGAGGTTCCGGCTTCAGCGATCCCGGCGCGCTCGGCGATTGCGCTCTCGAGCGCCATCCCGATTGCTACCGCGTCGCCATGGGCCAGCTCGTATCCGCTCAGAGACTCGAGGGCGTGACCAATGGTGTGACCGAAGTTCAACACCTTTCGGAGGCCCCGCTCTCGCTCGTCGCGAACGACGATACCGGCCTTGATCTCTATGCTTCGGACGATAATGCGAGAAAGCACGTCACCCGCCTTACTGCCCGGCGCGAGGAGCAATGGTAGCTCCCGCTTCACGAACTCAAAGTAACCCGAGTCCGCAATCGCGCCATGCTTAATCGCCTCGGCAAATCCCGTTCTCAAAGTGTTAAGTGGAAGCGTCGCAAGGGTTTGCGGGTCAACAACGACGGCAGCCGGATTATGAAAAACCCCCACCAAATTCTTCCCCACGGGGGTGTCGACCCCGGTTTTGCCGCCGATCGACGCGTCGATCATGGCCAGCAAACTGGTCGGAACCTGGACGAATTGGACGCCTCTCATGAAGGTCGCCGCGACAAAGCCGGCCAGATCCCCGACTACTCCCCCGCCGACCGCGACGACCGTTGTATCCCGGCCAAACCCGAGCCCGAGGAGGTTGTCGGTGAGCCGGTGCCAGCTTTCGCGATTCTTGCTCGCTTCGCCGGCGGCGAAGGTGAGCAGCTCCGCCGATCCCGGCGAGAAGGAATTGAGCGCCCTGCTACCATATATAGGACCAACATTGGAATCGGTGATGATCGCATAGCGATGAGCAGGGGCGTGCTCGGCTACGCTCGATCCCAATCGATCGATACCGCCCGGCTCGATAAGGATCGGATAGGAAAGAATTCGAATCGCCGACGGCTCTGCTACCAGGTGACTTCCCCGGCGCCCGCTCGCGCATTCGCGAGACGCGCGAGCGTGAAAAGAAGATCCGACAATCTGTTGAGATAGACGACTACGATCTGTGGAATCTCGACTTCACGCTGCAGATGAATCACGCGGCGTTCGGCGCGACGACAAATTGTGCGAGCAACGTGAAGCGCCGCCGCTTTTTGACTTCCACCTGGAAGAATGAATGACTTCAACGGCTCGAGCTCTCTGTCGCACACATCGATGGCGCGCTCGAGCTCGGCGATTCGCTCATCGCTGATCCGCGCTTTCGTGAGATGCTGCTGCATTTTTTCCTGATCGGGAGTCGCGAGCAGCGCGCCGATGCTGAACAAGTCCCGCTGAACGCCGACAAGAACCTCATCGATCTGAGGCACCAACGTCGACGCACGCGCTTGTCCCACGAACGCATTCAATTCATCGACGTCGCCATATGCTTCGACACGCGCATGATCCTTCGGAACTCTGCCGCCGCCGAAGAGGCCGGTGAGACCTTCGTCGCCGGTCTTCGTGTAAATCTTCATGATTTGAAATGTGGCTATATTTGGCGCGATGCACGAGATAAAGGACATGACCATCATCGGAGGCGGACCGACTGGTCTTTTCGCCTCCTTTTATACGGGTATGCGCGGCGGGACGGCACAGATAGTCGACACTCTCCCGCAGCTTGGCGGGCAGCTGACCGCTCTGTACCCCGAGAAATACATCTTCGACGTTGGCGGATACCGGCAGATTCTCGCGAAGGATCTCGTCAACGAGCTGGCCGAGCAAGCGGGACAGTTCAGTTTTCCCAGCTTTCTGAACCAGCATGTGATCGGCCTCGAGGAAGAGGACGGCCACTTCGTTTTGGTGACAGAGACCGACCGATTCCCAAGTCGGGCAGTGATTATTGCTGCTGGAATTGGCGCGTTTACACCTCGCCGTCTACCGCAAGCCTGCGCCGAGCCGTGGTACGGCCGGGGAATCTTCGACAACGTCATGGATCCCGAATCGTTTCGAGATCAGAGGATCGTCATCATCGGCGGCGGTGACTCGGCATTCGATTGGGCGCATCAGCTGGGCGACCGAGCAGCAGCAGTGACGCTTGTCCATCGGAGCGACAAGTATCGCGCGCACGGTGCGACGGTAGCGGAAGTAAATGCGGCGGTTGAAGCCGGACGCACGACGCTGCTTCCTTTTCATGAGCTTCTCGACGTTTTGTCGGAAGACGATCGCCTGACTGGTGTGACGCTTCGTGATGTGAAAACCAAAGCGACTCGCGACATCGAAGCCGATTCGGTTTTACCGATGCTCGGATTCGTGAGCGACATCGGTGCGCTCGCGACGTGGGGGCTCACGCTCGAGAAGCACGAGATTGTGGTGAACTCGATGATGGAAACCGGACGGCCCGGTATTTACGCAGCGGGCGACATCACGACTTATCCGGGGAAACTCAAGCTCATCGCGACTGGCTTCGGCGAAGCAGCGACGGCCGTGAACCAGGCTTTCCACTGGATTTACCCCGAGAAGAAAGTGAATCCGGGGCATTCGTCCAACATGGCGATTTTCGGGCAAAAAGACGATTGAAGAAACCGGTCGCCGATGCCCGCTGGCCGATAACCGATGACCGATGTCCGAACCAGCAAACTCATAACTGGGTAGTTCTCGGACCTCCGGGATCGGGTATCGGCCCGCGGAGATCGGCGACCGGCTTCTATCCGTACGCCACTCTTGGGTCGGCCTTGGCGTACGCAAGGTCGGTCAGGAGATTCACCAGCACGAACACCACGCTCAAGAAGAGCACCGACCCGTTAATTGCTGGAAGATCTCGTCGCGCAATCGCATTCACTACATATCGACCGATTCCCGGCCACGAGAAAATCGTCTCCGTAAGAATCGAACCGGTGAGGTAGTACCCGAAGTCCAACCCGAGCACTGTGACGATTGGGATTAACGCATTTCTCAACGCGTGCCGCACTATCACAGTGCGTTCCTTCAATCCCTTTGCTCTCGCTGTTCGTACGAAATCGCCGCCGAGAACGTCGAGCATCGCCGAGCGAGTGACGCGGGCGAGAAATGCGATGGAGCGTGACCCGAGTGCGAGAGCTGGGAGGATCAGATATTTGATTCCGCCGTAGCCCGATGGTGGCAGCCACTTGAGCGTCACGGCGAAAATCAAAATCAGAATCAGGCCCACCCAATAAACCGGAAAAGAAATTCCGAGGTAGGCAAATCCGAGCGAGAGTCGGTCGAACCAGCCGCCCGGATTTCTTGCGCTAAGAACGCCGATTGTAATTCCGAGTACCGAAGCGAGGAACATCGCTGACCCCGCGAGCAAAAGAGTCTTGGGAAATCTTTCGCGAATGTCGCGGATTATCGGACGTTGAGTGATGTACGATTTGCCGAGGTCGCCGCGAAGAACGCCGCCCGCATAGAGAGTGAACTGCTTGAGGATCGGCTCATCGAGGTGAAGCTCTTTGCGCAATCGCGCGATTGTTTCAGCATCGGCGCGCTCGCCGACCATGTCCTGTACTGGATCGCCGGGAGCTACATAGAGGAGAAGAAACACGACGATCATCACGCCTATCAGCGTTGGAATCGAGAGCACGAGCCGCCGAACTATGAACGCGAACAATTACGGCTGCCGCTTGAATGCAACGTCGGTCCAGTCCTGACCGGTAAAGATGGTCGGCACCTTGAAACCGGTGATCCACGGCTGGACTCCGTAGAGCTCCTTGTAGAAGAACAGGTAAATCATCGGCGCGTCGTTGAATGCCATGAGATCTGCTTCGCGATACCTCGACACGCGCTTTGTTTCATCCTGCTCGCGGCGCGCGTCGGTGACGAGCTTGTCGAATTTCGGATTGGAGTAGAACGAAACATTCCCGCCGACGCCTTTGTTTGCGCTGTGAAGCAACGGATAAAGAAAATCTTCCGCATCCGGATAATCGGCGAACCAATCTTTGAGCGCCATGTCGGTTTTACCGGCGCGCGCTGCTTCGCGCATCGATGACGCATCGCGTTGAACGAGCTTCACGCGAACGCCTGCATCGGCGAGGTTGGCCTGAACGGTTTGCGCGATTCGCGGGAACGGCGCTGTCTGCGACGACCAAAGCTCGATGTCGATTCCATTCGGGTGACCCGCAGCAGCGAGAAGCTGTTTCGCTTTTGCAACATCACGCGTGTATCCCTTTCGCGTCGAGTCACCGCCGGGAAGTGCCGGAGGAATAACGCCCGCCGCGAGATTTCCGCGTCCGCTCATGATTCCGTCGAGAATCGCGCGCGCATCGGTCGCATAGTTGAGAGCTTGTCGAACGCGCGGATCGGCGAGAGGTCCGCGCGTAGTATTGATCGCGATGTAAAGCATCCGCAGCGCGGGCGCCGTTTCGAGAAGCGCCTTCTTGTCATCGGTCTCTTCCCAGCTCCGCGTCTCACCTTCAGGAACGTAGAGCACGTCGACATTTCCCGATTCGAATTCGGCAACCGCAGTACTTGGCTCCGGTATGATGCGCGCTCGCAGCGAATCCGTTTTTGGCGGACCACCCCAATAGTCCGGATTCTTTGCGAAGAGCAGATAGTCGTCGTGTTTCCATTCGACAAACTTCCATGGACCAGTGCCGATCGGATGCTCACCAAAATTCGCCGGCACGTTGTCAGGAATGATGGACGCTACGGGCATCGCGAGCAGCTTTGGAAAAATCGCGAACGGCTCTTTCAGTGTGATGACGACTGTCGAGTCATTGGGCGCGGCGAGTCCTGAAACGCTTCTTGCTTTTCCATCGGCGTAATCCTGTGCACCCGCGATTGGATAAAGAGGCCAGCCGCGTCCTCCTTTTGTCGCCGGGTCGAGCGCGCGCGTGAAGCTGTTGATGACATTACGCGAGGTGAACGGCCGGCCGTCGTGAAACTTCACGCCCGATCTCAGGTGAAACGTGTATGTCAGACCATCGGGTGAGGCGCTCCATTCGCGCGCCAGCCCCGGTGTGATTTGCGCGTCGGGTGTGAAACGGACGAGCCCGTCGAAGACATATGCGACCGCGCGACCGGTTGGAACATCAGTGGAAAGCGCGGGATCGAGGGAACGCGGATCGTACGTGTCGCGCGAGTCGATGAGTGTGTGTCGCGTCGGGGAGGATTCGCCCCCCGTGCACGCGATTGCGGCAACTGCTGCAGCGAGGGAGATTCGCCGGATGTGGATCATCGTACCGTTGACATGAGGTGGGCGAACGCGAGAACTTACCGGGCCCTCTGGAAGGCGTCAATTTGACAGAAGACTACTACTACAGGCGCCAACTGAGTGCCGCTCAACTCATGCCCGCCATCGGCGTTGGCATCGCGGCCGGCCTGGTCGGATTCTATCTTGTGCAACTCTTAATCCAGCGCACTCCGCTAGTGCCTCCAGACGCTCTCGCTCACGAGCCAGAGCCGCCGGAGCCGAGAAGCGGGCCGGCCGGCCCGTGGGACCGCCGACCCAGCGGCTGATGCGCCACGCCCTCGCGCGGCGCATCTCACCATTCGCTCTCGCATTCCTCTTACTTCTCGCCGCGCGAACGGCCTCCTCGCAGGACGTTACCTGCGAGCGCGGCGACCTCGAAGTGCGCGGTCTCAAGTTCACGGGCAACACCGCGTTCCCGTCAACCGAGCTCGCGAAGATCATTGTCACGACGCCATCAGCGTGGGCGCGACGGATTCTGCATTTGCCGTTCACAGTTCGCCGTTGTCTCGACAGGTCCGAGCTGCCGAGGGACAGAGCGCGACTCACCATCTACTATCGAAAGCGCGGCTTTCCCGAAGTCACTGTCGATACTGCCGTGCGTAACGTCGGGCCGGGCGGAGTCGAAGTTCAATTCCACATTCACGAAGGAATTCCGACACGCCTTCAATCGCTCGCGTTCAAAGGGCTCGATTCGGTTCCCAATTCCGGCCGCTTCACGAAGAATCTTCCGATACGCGAGGGCCAGCGGTTCGATCGCGTGAGTATCGAAGCCGCGCGCGACACGATCGCGCGCCGGTTGCGCAACAACGGATTTCCACGCGCCGAAGTGACGAACACATTCGCTGTTGATTCACAGCGACTCGCTGCATTCGATACGATCGCGGTCGCACCGGGAACGCTGACGCGAATCGGCCAAGTGGATATCAACGTGAATCCATTTCCCGGAAAGAAGCAGCAGATCTCGAGCACTGTCGTTCGGCGAATTCTCGGTCTCGAGCCGGGGCGCATCTATCGCGAAGAGGATCTGCTGAATGCGCAGCGAACACTGTATCAGACGGAGGCCTATCAGCACGTTTCGGTTCTTCCTGATACATCATCGAATCCGGGAGACTCGACGATCACGATCAAGGCAGTTCTTACCGAGAACACCACAAAATCCGCGCGACTCGGCGCAGGTTATGGTACGCTCGACTGCTTTCGAATTACCGGCGAGCTCACGAATTACAATTTTCTGCGAACCGCTCGACGGCTCGATTTGACGACGCGCGTCTCGAAGATTGGAATCGGAGAGCCGCTCGGCGGATTGAAAGATCTTTGTCCTCAGGCCAAAGCCGATCCGTTCAGCGCGAAGCTGAATTACTACGCCGGCGCGACATTGCGTCAGCCAGTTTTTTCCGGACTGCGCGCGCTGCCGACAATCACGATCTTCAGCGAGCGAGTGTCCGAATACAACGCGTATCTGCGAACGACGGCGATTGGAGGAATCGTATCGGTTGACGTGCGCCGCATTCCTCGCACGCCTCTGACTTTCGCGTACTCGATGGATCTCGGAAGAACCGAAGCGCAGCCCGCATTGTTCTGCGCAGTGTTCAATATCTGCGACGTCGAGGACCGGCGGCGCGTGCAGCGGACTCAACGACTCGCAGTAGTGAGCGCGATAATCTCGCACGACGGTTCCAACAATGTTTTTGCCCCAACCGCGGGCTCGCAGTGGCGACTCGAAGTTCGTCATGCGTCCCCAATAATTCTCTCGGACAGCTCGCTTCGCTTCAACAAACTTCTTGCCGAGCGTTCGCAATACTGGGGGATTGGTGGAGGCGCGGTGATCGCGTTTCGCGTGAGGAGCGGAGTTGTATTCGGGCGCTCGTTCAACGACAACACTGGATTCATTCCGCCGCAGGAGAGGTTGTACGCCGGCGGCCCGACAACGGTGCGCGGATTTTCGCAAAACGAGCTGGGGTCGTCGATCTACATCGCGCGAAGCTATGAGATTGTCTATCCGCTGGCACCTGCCAGGGATACAGTTTTTCAGATTCCCGCTAACGATCGCTCATTCCGGCGTGTCGTTCCCGTCGGCGGAAACTCGCTGCTCGTGAGCAATCTCGAGCTTCGGCTGCCGAGTCCGTTTTTGTCGGACATTCTGCAGTGGACGATTTTCACCGACGCCGGCGATGTCTGGAACCGCGGTCAGGCGGGGAGCTTCCAGAATTTTCATCTAAAGGTTACGCCTGGAATCCAGCTCACGGCTCTTTCGCCGGTTGGACCAGTGAGGCTCGTCGTGGGGTACAACCCATACGACCGGCCCCCCGGGCCGATCTATTATGAAGTTCCGCGAGTTGTCGGGTCGCAGGACGTATTGGGAGCGGATGTCGGCGCGCTTCCATGCGTGAGCCCGAACAACCACTTGGCGGTGCACCGGGTGGATCCGACGAACAATATCCTCGTGCAGTCCGAGGGTCGTTGTCCGGCGACTTTCATTCCGAACGGCAACACGACCATCCGGAGCCGGCTCACTTTTGGATTGGCGATAGGTCAGGCTTTCTAGACGAATGTCACGGCGTCAGCGAATAGTCACGTTCAGCGCACTCACGCTTTTGGCAGCGATGGTGATCGTATTTCTGATCGCTCTGTCGCTGGCGGAGACGGAGTACGGCAAGAACCAGATCAGACGCTACGTGCAGACGTGGATCAACGGGAAAGTCAAAGGAAAGATTTACGTCGGGAAAATCAACGGCAGCTTGTTCAACGGAGTGACGATCGACTCGGTCGACATCCGCGATAACGAAGATTCGGTTTTCATCGCGAGTGGTCCGGTACGCGTGAAGTACGACGCTCGGGACATATTCGATCGTCGAATTCTGCTCAGTCACCTCGATGTCCAACGCGCATTCGTGCACCTGCGGCAGCATGAGAACGGAGACTGGAACTGGCGACTGATATTCCCCTCGGGGCCAAGCGGACCGAAGAATGGACGCGGATTCGGCGACTTCATTGTCATGGACTCGGCCGATATTCACAATGGACAGGTAGTTCTTACGCTGCCGTGGCATCTGTCCGATTCGCTCAAGGGATACCAGCTCGATAGCGCGATCACTCATGCATTGGGCTCTCTCACCCGTGACATTCCGGGAAACGATTGGCCGAGTGAGATAAGACGAACGCGCGAAGGGTTTGCGCGCACGTGGAGATTCACGGGAATACAATCGAGCCTGAGCTACGCGCGCATCACAGTGCCCGATACTGCGGGGCGTTTCTTCAAGATCGCGAAGGCGAGGGTAAACAGCAGTGATCCTCCGCTCGCCATCAGCTCGGTTCGCGGCGATGTGAAGATTCTCGGCGATTCAGTGTGGCTCGACCTCCCGCACTTCGATCTTCCTGCCTCGACGGGAAGTGCGAAGGGCAAGGTTTATTGGGGAGGCCCCGAACCCATGCGCTACGCGATTCACATCATCGGCGACTCGGTGTCGCTCAATGATGTGGCGTGGGTTTATCCGACGCTTCCGCGCACCGGTGGTGGGCGACTCGATCTCGACATCAACAATGTCCGCCACCCGCACATCATGGACTATGCGATTTCGCGAATGGATGTGAGGAGCACGCGCTCACATCTTCGCGGAAACATGACGTACGGCGTCGGAGGTGCGGTGCTCGTCGTGAAAGACGTCAATCTCGAAGCACAGCCGATGAACTTCGATCTGCTTCGTGCGCTGAACGGAAAGAAATTCCCGTACGACTGGGAGGGCGACATAACGGGAACGGTTCGCGGCGTAGGCGGACCGTTGACTCATTTCCGCGTCGACGATTCGCATTTCACATTCGCGGACGCAAACGTTCCAGGTGCGATATCGAAGGGACGCGCGCGCGGCGAGCTCGACATTCTCTATCCTGCGTTCACGGCGTTTCACGGTCTCGATGTAAACATCGAGACGCTCGATCTTCGCACCCTGCGGTATCTGAATCCGAATTTTCTCGAGCTGCACGGTACAATTTCCGGAACGACGCGGCTCGATTCGTCGTGGCTGGATGTTCGATTCTCGAATGCGGACATCCTGCATCACGATGGTAACCTGCCGACGTCGCATTTCACGGGATCGGGTAGGATGACGGATGAACCCGCGTACATGCGCTACGACATGGCGCTCGAGGCCGATCCCGTATCGATGACGACGCTTTCGAATTCCTATCCGTCGATCAAGCTGCGCGGAAACTATTCGGGTCCAATGACGATCAAGGGAACTGCGCCGGCGCTCGACGTCGTCACGACTCTCACGGGAGCGGGCGGTACGATTGCATATACGGGAACAGTCGACGCGAATCTGCCCGACTACGGCGCACACGGAAGCGGAACTGTTGCCGGACTGAACTTTCGCCTGCTCACCGAAAATCAGAAAGCGCCGCGGACAAATCTGAACGGCCCATACACTGTCGACTTTGTCGGCGATTCGATCGTCGTTGGTACAGGAACTCTCAAGACGGCGCTCAAGGGTACGATCGAGAAGATCGACATTGCTTCGTCCGACGCAACGGTTCGCGTGGACAAAGGCATCGCGTACATCGACACTCTTCTCGTCAGCAGCGCATCCGCGCACGCCAATGCATCAGGCTCGATCGCGATGACCGACGCAGCCGGCACCGGCAAGCTCGGGTTCACTGTCTCGATTGATTCGCTCTCGGACGTAAAGCGCTACGTCAATACCGCGACCTCACTCCCGGGCGATTCACTACACGGTGCGATAAGAATTTCCGGAGAAGTAAGCGGTAGTCCTCGCGACATGTCGGTCACGGGAACGCTCAAAGGTCGCGAGCTCGCGGCGGCGGGGAAGCGAATCGAAGCGCTGACCGGTGACTTCTCGCTGAACGATCTCTCGAATAATCCGAACGGATCGCTGACGCTGAGTGCCGACAGCATCAGCGCGGGACCAATCGGATTCACCTCCGTCGACGCGCACGCCAAGCTCGACTCGAGCGGGCTCGCGCGGTTCGACGCGCTTCTCGCGAGCGGTAACGGCGTCGTGTCGAAAATACGCGGGAGTGCGTTGCACTCCGGTGACACGACGAGCATTGCACTCGACAGCGGACTTGTCACTGTTTCCGATGGATCCACTTACAAGCTCGATGCGCCGGCGCACGTCACTCTCCTGCCAAATGGCGGGTCGCTCGATTCACTGCTACTGAGCTACGCTAAGGCGCGGCTGGCTGTTCGCGACGTCCGACTCGTCGGCGATTCGATAAAAGGAAACGTCAGGACGGACAACGTCGATCTCAGCCTTCTCGAAGCTTTCATTCCGGGAGTTCAGACAGCTCGCGGCGCCCTGGTCGCCAACGTCGACGTTGCCGGGACTGTCAAACAGCCGGTGCTCGCGGGGCAGTTCCAGATCACCGACGGCGCAGCGACGCTGATCAGCTCCGGCACTCGGCTCAACCGAATCAACGCCGACATCTCGCTTGATAGAGACACGGTGTTCGTAAAGCGGCTATCCGCAGAAACCCAGCGCGACCGTCGCGGAACGATGTCGGTGGATGGCTTCGTGAATCTTGCGAAGTACGACAATCCAGAATTCTCGCTGCGCGCGAAAGCGGAAAACTTTCACATCATCGAGAAGCCGGGCCTCGCCTCGCTCGACATTTCGACTGACTCGGACATCACACTTCGCGGGCCATACAAGGGCGCGACTGTAAGTGGTGCAGTGAGAGTAGATCGCGGCATTGTCTTCATTCCCGAGCTCATAACGAAGAAAATCGTGGACTTGAGTGATCCCGAATTCGCGGGCATCGTCGATACGTTGCTCGCGCGCGATCGAAAGCTTCTCCCTGAAACGCCGAGTGATTTTGCAAAGAACCTGTCACTCGAGAACGTTCAGGTGAACATCGGCGATGCGGTCTGGCTCCGCTCCTCGGAAGCGAACGTGAAACTCGGCGGATCGCTCAACGTCACGCTCGGTCCAAATCCGCAGACGGGAGAACCCTCACAGCTTGCGCTCGAGGGAACACTCAACGCCGTGCGCGGTACGTATCGCCTCAATCTCGTCGATCCGTTCGTCCAACCGACGTTCGATGTCGAGAGCGGAAGCCTGCGTTTCTTCGGCACTCCCGATTTGAACCCGACGCTCGACATCCGCGCGATACACACGATCAGACAACCGAGACAGAGAACCGCGAACGTGCGCGACATCCGAGTTCGCGTGACGATCGGCGGGACTCTCGAGCATCCACAGCTCTCGCTTGACAATCCCGACAATTTGCCGCTGTCGCAGTCGGATCTCTTGAGCTACCTAATTACCGGCGAGCCGGCGATCGCTCTCGATAACAGCAGCGCCGAGTATCAGTCGCAGCTCGCGTCGGTCGCGATTCGCTACGGCGGCAACTTGTTGACCAACGCGATTCCGAAGAATGTTCTCGACATCGTCGAGCTTCAGACGGCCGGTTACAACTCTGATGTGAGGACGACAGATCCGTACTATTACAATCTTCTCAACACACGCGCGATTCTCGGTAAGCAGATTGGGAATCAGTGGTTTGTCGGATTGAGCACGGGTCTTTGCGTCGTCAACGCGAGCAATTTCGTCGAGAATTTCGGGCTCAAGCTCGAGTATCGATTCAACTCGATCTATTCGGCGCAGGCCGGTATCGAGCCGGGGTCGAGCGACCTAACGTGCGCCCGCTCGAACGCCGCGCAGATTCAGCAGCAGACGCCCCGTCAGCTAGGCTTCGATCTGTTTCGAACCTGGCGCTTCTGATCGTTGCGAAACTACCCGAAATTCGTCGGCATTAATGATGACAGAGCCACGAGAGAAAGACGCCATGATCTGCCGCGCCTGCGGGAACGAAGAGCGGGCGTCCGAAGGCTACCCGTGTGCCTCGTGCGGAACTTTCATCTGCATCATCTGCAGCTTTCGTGGCGTGTCAGTTTGCCGAAGCTGCGCCACCGGGGAACCGCGACCGCAGCCCGGCAATCCCCCGGCACATGAGATCCCCCTCATAGACTGGCCCGAGCATTGAAGCAAGTCGTCGCAAAGACACCGATTGCTCCGGTACTCGAGGAGCCTCGCGCCTCCGCGACACAAGCTACCCAATTGCTATACGGTCACTGCGCCGAGGTCGTCGGTGTAGAGGGCCGCTGGCTGAAAGTTCGCGGAGCTGACGGCTACGAAGGTTGGATGCACCAGGGATACACCGCGCCGTGCGACGATGAAAACGCTGTCGCGTGGGGATGGGATGTTGGCGGCGAGCTATCGATGGGATGCAGCATTCGGGATGCAAAGGGCGCGACGCTCGACCTTCCGCTCGGCGCAATTGTTGGTTCGGGGCACGTCATTACGGGACGATCGATGGATCTCGAGCGTCGTCGCGAAACATTTCCGCCGACTGCGGACGCGATCGTCGCTTCGGCGACTGCGCTGTTTCAGGGAACGTACTACCAGTGGGGCGGCGTCACTCCATGGGGAGCGGATTGTTCTGGAATGTTGCAGAGCATCTTTGCACTACACGGAGTTCATCTAATGCGCGACGCATGGCAGCAGGCGACGCAGGGCGTTCCGGTTGAGGGCGGGCTCGAAGCCGCGCGTCCCGGCGATCTCTTGTTTTTCAGCGATCGCGAGGATGGTCGCATCACTCACGTTGCAATGACAATTGCCCACTCGCAGGCAGTTCACATCGCGCTCGGCCGAGGCGGACATTGCATCGAGAGATTCGACCGGCCCGACGATTACATAACGGGGCTGGCCGGCCGTTTCAAATTCGCGCGAAGAATTCTCAGCTAGCTCACCATCGAGTTGGGCTGCATCGGCACGGGCTGTACGCCGCTCACAAACAATCTCACGTCCGCCGTCGGTTGACCGTCGAGTGAAACTCGCATCGTGTAGAGTCCCGCCGAGTTTAGAGGCAGGTCTATAACCGCGATGATCGGCAAATCCATCTCGAACGCGGGATTTGGACCGGGCGCGACATTCAATTCACCGTCGGATGACCAGAGCTCGTCGTCGCTGGGATTCAGCCAGCGAAATCCGAGCGTGTGGTGCCCAATGTCCTCCATCGATCCTTTCAGGCGAAGAACGAAATGCGTTCTCGGATGAATCGCCGGAAAGCCACCCACTTGAAGTGCGTCGAACACTCCGAGCACGTTGAGCTTTCCTTCCTGCGAGAGGTTTGCGCCGTCGGCGAAGACAGCGAACGAAATGTGCATCGGCAAAAAATAGCGGCCGCATACAGTGAGTAGCTAGCTTTCAGTGAATGACTTCGAGCGAGGAGCACCGCACACTCGGAAAAACCGACGCTCTGTTGATCCTGATGGCGACCATCTGGGCCGTCAATTTCAGCGTCATCAAGTACGCAACGCAGGTTCTCTCACCGCTTGCATTCACAGGTCTTCGGGTCGCGATCGCCGCGATACTTCTTCTCCTAATCGCATTTGCACAACGCCGACGGTGGCCGCCGAGGCGCGACATTATCGCTCTCATCATGCTCGGCGTAATTGGGAATGGCATCTATCAGATATTCTTTGTCGAAGGTCTCTCGCGCACGAAAGTGGGGAATGCTGTGTTGATTGTTGCGGCGTCTCCCGCGTTCATCGCCATAGCGAGCCGCATCAAAGGAATCGAGCGAGTTAGGCGACGCACGCTTGCGGGCGTGGCACTCTCGATTTTCGGCGTCGCGATAGTGGTTTACGGGAGCGCGCGCACCGACCATCGAACGGCAACGCTGATTGGAACACTGCTCGTGTTTTGCGGCGTGCTTTGCTGGTCGACATTCACCGTGTTTCTCCAACCGCTCGCTGTGCGGACGGACCCGATTCAGCTGTCGGCGCTCACGATGTCGGGTGGCGTGCTGGCGCTGTCGTTCGCTACACCGAAAGCGATTGCGGCGACTGACTGGAGTACAATCGGGCCGGCAGCGTGGGCATCGCTGCTGTACGCGAGCGTTGTCTCGATGGTGATTGCGTATCTCTTCTGGTACCGCGGACTGCGGGTTCTCGGCCCGACGCGGACGTCGGTTTACGGAAATCTTCAGCCGGTGATTGCGATCATCGTCGCGTGGATATTTCTGCACGAGTCTCCGACGATTTGGCAGGGAGTTGGAACGGGTACGATCATGACCGGTATTTATCTGACGCGCACATGAGGATCGTTCTTTTCGATATCGACGGCACTCTGTTGAAAAGCGGGGGAGTGGGTCGCATCGCGATGGAGCGAGCGCTCACGACCGTGTTCGGGTCGCCCGGCGAGCCCGGTTACCACTACGATGGCAAGACTGATCGGCAGATTGTGCGCGAGGTCATGCGCAGAGAGGGATTTTCAGACGAAGAGATCGATCCGCAGATGGACGCGCTGCTCGAGGAGTACGTTGCGCGTCTGACTGAAGAGCTCGCCTCCGGCAATCGCACCGTGCTGCTGCTCGATGGAGTACGAGATCTGCTCGATGCTCTCGAGCGAAAAGAGAAAGTGGTGCTCGGATTGCTTACCGGAAATATTGTCGCGGGTGCGCGTGCGAAACTGACTGCAGCGGGAGTCGATCCGTCGCGATTCAAGGTGAACGCTTTCGGATCGGACAATGAGCTTCGACCAGAGCTGCCGGCCGTTGCGCAACGCCGCGCGAGCGAGCTGCTCGGCGTAGACATCAAAGGGAATCGACTGGTTGTGATCGGCGACACGCCGGCGGACATCAAATGCGGTGAATCGATTGGCGCACGCGCGATTGGAGTTGCGACGGGCAGGTATTCTGTCGAGCAGCTCGCGGCGTACGATCCTTACGCGGTATTCGAATCGCTTGCGGACACAAACGCGGTTCTAAGCTCGATCATGAATGCGTGAAGTCGAGCTGAAGAGCGTTGTGGATGATGTGTCGGAGCGACGTGCACGCATCGAGGCCGCGGGTGCGAAGCTGGTTTACTCCGGACGATTGCTCGATCGTCGCTACGATTTTCCAGATCGCTCGATGGCATTGCGCGATCACGTACTGCGTCTTCGCATTTACCAAAACGCCGACGGTATTCGCGGCGTTCTCGATTGGAAGGGCGAGACGAGATACGAGCACGGATACAAGGTTCGCGAGGAAATCTCGACGCCTGCCGAAGACGCGGACGCGCTCGCGAACATTCTCGAGATGCTCGGCTACGTCGTGACGAACGAGGTCGATCGGCAGATTTTTCAGTATGAGCTCGGCGACGCAGTCGTGCGATTCGAGGAATATCCGCTCATGGATGCCCTCGTCGAAGTCGAGGGAACGCCCGAGGCGATCGAGTCCGCGATATCTATCGTTGGGCTTCCGCGTACCGGCTTCACGTCCGATCGGCTCACGGATTTCGTGTTGAGATTCGAGGCCCGCACTGGTCAGCGCGCAATCCTTTCCTAGACTACGGTTGGCTGCAATCGTAGCCAGTCCAGCGATTGTGACCTGCGTGAATCCAGATAGATTTACTCGGCAATGAAATCCGGCTATCAGATCCGCCGCCTGATCGTGCTGGCGGCGATACTGCTGCCCGCCGCCGCGCACGTCGCCAGCGCCCAGGAAAATTCCGCAAAAAGGCTTTCCAGCATCGTCAGCGTGGCGGTGGAGGAATACCGAAAAGCGATCGATCCTCAGGGCAAGATGATCTCCGGGGACGAGTACACGGAGACCACATCGTTTCTGGCCGACGCGCGCGGTGTCGCGCAGCGACTAAAAGGCTATAACGCGCAGGCGACTCAGGCGGTTCTCGACACCCTGATCGCCGAAGTCCGCGCTAAGCGACCGCCTCAGGAAGTCCAGCTTGTCGCCGCACGCTTCAAGGGTGCACTCGGCGCCGCTGGCGCGCTCGATCTTCCGACGGCGCCGCTCGATACGGCAAGAGGCCATGCGCTGTTCACGGCGAACTGCGCGTCATGTCATGGCGAGCGAGGTCTCGGCGATGGGCCGGCCGCGAAAGCATTGGGCGTGCCGGTGCCGGCGACCGGAGACCGACACGCGACTCCGACATTGACTCCGTCTCTCGCGTACAACGTCGTGTCCGTCGGAGTGCGGCAGACACCGATGGCATCATTCGCGAACTTGTCGCCGCAGGATCGTTGGAACGTTGTGAACTACATCTTCGCTCTGCGCGGGCAGAAGATGGTATTGCCGGCGGCGGACGTAACGGCTGCCCCCGGCTCGGCAGCCGCGCAGTCAGTGATGGCTCTGCTCGACAGCGCTCTCGAGTTCGCCCGCATGGGGCGCAGAGCTGATGCAGGTGATCGCGCGTTCGACGCATACATCGCATTCGAGCCACTCGAGACTCCGACGCGCGCGAAGCAACCCGGCCTCGTGGCGTCGATGGAGCGACACTTCGCTGAATTCAAAGCGGCAGTGCGCAGGAGCGATATGAACGCCGCTCAGCTCGCGCGCGACGCAATCGCTCTCGATCTGCCGAGTATCGTCGAGCTGACTCGGCCGACGGAAGGTGGTTGGAGCGCGTTCTTCCAGTCGTTTCTCATAATTGTTCGAGAAGGTTTCGAGGCGATTCTCGTGATAGGAGCGGTCGTCGCGTTCCTTCTCAAGATGGGTCACCGCGAGCGGCTGCGTTCAATCTGGATTGGCGTTGCGTACGGTGTGGCTGCGAGCCTTGCAACGGCGATTGTGCTTGCGACTGTGTTTGCGCATTTGCCGGCGAGCCGCGAGATCGTTGAAGGCGTGACGATGCTGATCGCTGTCGCAGTTCTGTTTTCGGTGAGCTACTGGCTAATCTCTCGGGTTGAAGCCGCCAAGTGGCAGAAGTTCATTCGCGAGAAAGTGAATGTCGCGCTCGAGCACGGCGGCGGCAAAGCGTTGGTTCTCGTCGCTTTCCTCGCCGTGTACCGCGAAGGTGCAGAGACCGCGTTGTTCTACCAGGCGCTGTTCAATGAGGGGCCAAACCTCGTGCTCCCACTCTCGCTCGGAATTATCGTCGGGTTTGTCGCGCTCGCTTTGATCTTCACTTTGTTCTATCGGTACGGCGTGAAGATTCCAATGCGTCCGTTCTTCACGGTGACGAGCGTGCTGCTGTACTACATGGCGTTCGTCTTTATGGGGAAAGGTCTTCGCGAACTGCAGGAGGGCAACATCATTCCGATAACAGTGATGCGCGGATTACCCAACGTTCCCTCGATGGGAATCTTCCCTAGCGTTGAGACTCTCATTGGGCAGGCATTGTTGTTGGCGCTCTTCGCTTTTGCGGTGGCGAAAACATTCTGGCCGCGCAGCCAGTCAGGGAGCACCAACAGTTGAATAAATCCCCGGCTTATCAGGCGTAACGTCGCGCCGCCAATACATGATTATCGCTCCGCCAATCGCGAATCCGACCGCGAGGACCTGCGCCACCGTCAGCCCACCAGGGATAAGGCGATCATCCTTCGCTCTCAAAAACTCGACAAGAAATCGCTCGATCCCGGCGAGCACGCAGTAGAGACCAAACAACCAGCCTTCCGCGTGCTTGTGATCGCGGTAACGCCACAGGATCAGGAACATGATGAAGCCAGCGGCCACTTCGTACAGCTGAGTCGGATGCACGGCAACGACTTCATTCGGCGGCATGCTCGCAGGAAACTTGATTCCGAATAGCTGCTGCATGTTGGCGACGGTCGACGGAGGGGCGCCTTCGGGAAATTTCGTTGCCCACGGTCCATCCCACGGACGACCGTAATCATCGCCCACCGCCCAACATCCAGTGCGACCTACTGCATAACCAGCGGCGAGTGTGACTCCGGCGACGTCACTGATGCGCAAGAAGCTCAATTTCTTCCATCTCATCACGAGTCCAGTCGCAACGATTCCGCCGATCAATCCCCCCCAGAAAACAAATCCTGCACGACTCGCGAGCGAGCGCCAGTCGTGCATCAAAATCGCATAATAAATTTTCGCGCCGAGGAGTCCGCCGACTACCGCGGCGAAAACGAGATCTCCCATCACCGTCGGGTCGTGCCCGCGTCGCTCCATCTCGTGCTGCGAGATGATCTGCGCGATGACGAAAGTGAGAAGAATTGCGAGACCGAATCCCGTCAGAGTAAAAGGACCGATCTGATAAGAGAACGGATGATGTATGATCGTCGCAAAAATGTGCGGCATTTCTATTGGATTCGTGTCAGGCTGCGATCAAGCCGGGGAGCGGCCGACTCGCAAACGCGTTCAGATCGAGAGTGCCACGTTCGCCCTGATAGTAGTGATACAACCCCGCTCGCGCGATCATCGCCGCGTTGTCAGTAGCAAGTCGAGGCGACGGCGCATAGACGTTCGCATCGATCTCGGCCACGCGCTCCTTCATCGCGGCGACGAGCGCCCCGTTACACGCAACACCGCCGCCGAGCACAACACGTGTTCGCCCGAATGCATCCGCTGCGCGGAAAGTCTTTTCTACAAGAGATCCGATCAACGCATCCTGAAATCCGCGCGCGATGTGCGCGCGAATCTTGTGATTGTCTCCGTCACCTGCATTAGCAGGCATCGCTTTCACGGCATTCAACACTGCCGTTTTCAATCCGCTGAAGGAGAACGCGTAATAATCTGGATCTCCCGGACGATCATTCGTCCGAACCATGGGCCGACTGAAGCGATAGCGCGATGGATCGCCCTCGCGAGCCAGCATCTCGATTGGCCGTCCGCCAGGGTAGGGAAGCCCCAGCAGCTTCGCGACTTTGTCGAATGCCTCGCCCGCGGCATCGTCGCGCGTCGCGCCAAGCAGTCGGTAGCGTCCCCATGACTCGACGTCGAGAAGCATCGTGTGACCGCCGGAAACCAGAAGTGCGGTAAAGGGCGGCGTTGCTTCGGGATACTCGAGTGAAGTCGCGAAGATGTGCCCTTCCATATGATGTACGGGGATCACAGGAATTCCGCGCGCAAACGCAAGCGATTTCGCGTAGCACACTCCGACCAGAAGCGCCCCGATCAGTCCCGGCGCGTATGTCACGGCGATCGCGTCGACGTCATCGAGTGATGCGCCTGCGTCATCGAGCGCGCGCGAGACGACGGGAACGATACTCGTGAGATGCGCGCGTGAAGCAATCTCGGGAACGACTCCGCCGAATACGCGATGAACGTCCTGCGAGAGAATTACGAGCGAACGTTGCGTGACATCATCACCGCTTCCATCGAGAACCGCCGCTGACGTTTCGTCGCATGACGTCTCGATGCCAAGAATTCGCGCCAAGCTAGTCGGCCTTCTCTGCCAGCAAGCGCTCGACCAAGCCGCGGTTTTCAGGAGAGTTCCAGTTGCTCGCGCCAATGAGCCTTTTTCGGATTATCCCATCACGACCGACGATTACAGTCTCCGGATAGCCGGTGGTCTCATAAAGCTTGCTTACCTCGCCCTCCTGTCCCTTTGGATCGTGGAGGACCTCGAAGGTCAGACGGTACTGCTTCACGAAATCGCGAATTTGTTTGTCGGTACCTGGATCATCGACGCTGACTGCAAGAACCTTGAGCCCTTTCGGCGCGAGCTCCTTGCTAAGCTGCTCGATGCTCGGCATCTCGACACGGCATGGCAGACACCACGTTGCCCAGATGTTGATTAGCACGACTTCGCCACGATAAGCGTCGAGCGACTTTTCGCGTGGAATGGAATCGAGTGTCTGCGCGGTGAATGTCGGCGCTTCACTCCCGACACCCAGCGGCGCGAGCTCGTTGCCGAGCACGCGTTTCCCGGTGTAAATCAGTGCGAGCGCCAATGCGAGCACGCCAACAACAATTGCGAGCTGCTGTCTCCAGGTCATACCGTTTCCATGCAGATGTTGCGCAGCGCGGCGATCTCGGCCGCGGGGTCGTCGGCGGAAAAGATCGCGTACCCGGCGACAAAAGTATCGGCACCCGCGCGCCACACTGACGCGATCGTGTCGCGGCCAATTCCTCCGTCGACTTCGAGTGCAGCGCGACTCTTCCCTTCGTCGAGCATGTGCCGCGCTCGTGCAATTTTGTCTGGTGACGCGGGGATGAATTGCTGTCCGCCGAATCCCGGGTTAACCGTCATTACGAGCAGCAGGTCGAGATCCGCGAGAATTTCTCGCACTGTAAACAGCGATGTTCCCGGATTTACTGCAGCGCCCGCGGTACAACCAAGCTCACGAATTCGAGTGAGCTGTCGTTGGAGATGTGGCGCCGCCTCGACGTGAATCGTCATGCCGTTCGCGCCGGCGCCTGCGAAGGATTCGAAATAACGCTCCGGTTCTTCGACCATCATGTGGACGTCGAGCGGAAGTGTCGTGAGCTTGCGCACTGTGGCGATCATCTGTACGCCGAACGTGATGTTGGGAACGAAGCGTCCATCCATCACATCCAGGTGAATCATGTCTGCGCCGCCGGCGACCAACGTCTCGATCTCGTCGGAGAGCCGCGCAAAATCCGCGTTGAGAATCGAGGGAGCGATGCGCGCTTTCATCGCGCAACGAGTCCAGTGTCGATCTTCGGCATCGACGGTGGCGGTGGGAATCTGGAGATACGCAGGCTGACGCTGCCACCTGCTCCGATCATTTGTCCTGGCGCCGGCGATTGTGATAACACTGTGTTCTCGGGTTGGAACGAGCTGGTGTCGCGCGAGACTCCGCCAAGATGTAATCCAAGCTGCTCGAGGGTTGATCGCGCATCGGCAACACTGCGTCCAGTGAGATCGGGAACCTGAAGTGAGGCTGGTCCAACACTCACTGCAATTCGCACGACGGCCGGCAGCGGAATCTGCTGACCCGCTGGCGGATTGCTGCCTACCACCGCGCCGCGAGGTTGATTGCTCGTTTGCTCGGTGATTTGTCCAAACTGAAATCCTGCATTCTCGATGGCAAGTCGCGCCTGCTGTTGCTGCATGCCGGCAACATCGGGCACAACCGCTGAGCGTTGTCCAAGACTTACTGCGAGCGTCACGTCGATCCCGCGTTTCTGTGTGCTGCCTGCCGGAGGATCCTGCTGAAGAACAGTTCCCTGTGCGACTGTGCGATGATAACGCGTTTCGCCTTGCACGCCATGAAAGCCGGCCTTATCGAGCGCGGCGACTGCATCGGCGAAGGGCATTCCGACGACGATTGGAATCTTTCCGTCATCAGGAAGAACCTCGGCTGGAAACGCAAAGAGAAAGAGAAGTACGTAGGCGAGCAGGAAACCGAAAACCGAAACGAGAAGATAGGGGAATGCGCGCCTTCCAAGTGCGCGGCCGTTCACCTAATCCGCTCTCCTCAATCGCGCGGCGAATGCGCCGTCACTTCCATGCAATTGTGGAAGCACGCGCAAATATCCGGCATCGATGGTTTCAGCCGGAACGGCTCCAAGCGGCGGAGCTTCGAGACGCCAATCTGGATTGTCAGCGAGGAATGATTCTACCTGCTTTTCGTTTTCTTCGGGCTCGAGCGAGCACGTGCTGTACACCAGTAGTCCACCAGGCGCGACGACCGTTGCCGCTGCGCGAAGCAGACTCGATTGCAGTGAGGACATCAGTGAGAGATCGGAAACACGCAAACGCCATCTAGCATCGGGATGACGGCGGAAAGTGCCGGTGCCCGTGCAAGGAGCATCGAGCAGAACGGCATCCATCGGACGTATCGCGGCGAAGCGAGCGTCAGCTGCCATCACGAGGACGTTTCTCGCCTCGAGGCGATCGCGATTGTCTACTACCCGAGCGAGTCTCGCTAGAGAGCGATCTGCCGCAATCACGGCGCGTGCCTCACGCGAAAGCTCGAGCGCCTTTCCTCCTGGTGCGGCGCAGAGATCAGCGACGATCGAATCTGCGGGAAACGCAGCATACTGCGTCACCAAGGTCGAGCCGGGATCCTGAATGAAAAACAATCCCTGCTTGAATGCGCCGAGCTCGGTGAGCGTGATTCCGCCAGACACTTGAATGCTGTCGCGCACGAGCGGTGCGTCCTCGACATGCACTCCGGCGGATTCCAACATTGCTTCCAACTGCTCGCGCACGATTCCATAAGGTCGGAGGACTACCGGCGCTTCACCGTTGTTCCTCGCGAGCAAAGTCTCGGTTGCCTGGCTTCCCCATCGCGACAGCCAACGGCGAACGAGCCATGCGGGGTGCGAGTATCTGACCGCGAGCGACTCCACTTCATCCGAAGGAAGCACCGGCAGCAAGTCGTCTCTCTCTCGGTCAACTCGGCGAAGGACGGCATTGGCAAGCTTGCTGGCACCGATGCCGTGGCGAACTTTCGCGAGCTCGACGGTCTGCGCAATCGCTGCGTACGCAGGAACGCTCCCCATGTGGAGCAGCTGATAAACACCGAGCCGAAGAAGATCGAGCAAATCGGTTTCCAGTCGAGCAATCCCGCCATTCACTCGCTCGGCAAGTATTGCGTCGATCGTTCCACGTTGACGAAGCATTCCGTACACGAGCTCGCGAAGCCAGCGTCTGTCGCGTGCGTCGAGATCAACGGTGCGGCGATCGAACGCGGCGTCGAGCATTTCGCCGCCGCGAATGTCCGCAGCGATCTGCGCAGCGGCGATACGCGAGGGCGTCACACCGCTGACAACGGCGAGCTCGAAATGCGCGGACGTCATCAATCGAGCATTCCAGTAAGAGGTGATGACGGAACAGCAATTTCGCGGCGCGGCATTCTGCCTGCGAGATAAGCGAGCCTTCCTGCCTCGACAGCTAGCCGCATTGCTGTAGCCATCCGCAGCGGATCGGTTGCGGCCGCAATTCCAGTGTTCATAAGAATTCCATCGACGCCTTGCTCCATCACGATGCATGCGTCGGAAGCTGTTCCGACTCCTGCGTCGACAATCACCGGAACTTCAAGGCGGCGCTTGATTGTGCGGATTGCATACTGATTGAGCATGCCGAGCCCCGATCCGATCGGCGAGGCAAGCGGCATCACTGCAACAGCGCCGGCTTCTTCGAGCCGCAATGCGGTGACGAGATCATCGTTGGTGTACGCCATCACTTTGAATCCTTCTGCAGCAAGAGCGCGCGTCGCGACGAGAAGCCCTTCAGTATCGGGAAGCAGAGTTTCCTGGTCCCCGATTACCTCGAGCTTCACCCACTCGTTGAACCCAGCGGCGCGCGCGAGTCTCGCGTAACGAATCGCTTCATCGGCTGAATAGCAGCCCGCGGTATTCGCGAGAAGGAAAAATTTCTCCGGATCGAGGTGATGCAGAATGCCCTCATCATTCGCCCGATCGAGATCCACTCGGCGAACTGCAACGGTCACGACCTCGGCACCGGAAGCTTCAATCGCGTCGATCATCAACGCATTCGATGCATACTTGCCAGTGCCGACCATCAGACGCGAGCGAAACTCACGTCCGGCAATCGTCAGTGGAAGCGGATCGAGCGACGCCTCGATGGCGGTCGCGCTACCCATCTCAGCCGCCTCCCACGAAGTGCACGATCTCGACGACGTCGCCATTGGCGAGTGACTGTGTCGCGTATTTCTCGCGGTCGCGAAGGATCGTTCGGTTGTGCTCGATTACGACGAGACGTGGATCCACGCGGAGCGACCCGAGGAGCTCCGCCAGCGTGCTATTCCGCGGAATCTCCCGTGGGGCGCCGTTCACCGTTAGAGTGATCTTCGACGCTTCCGGAGTTCCAATCATAGGCTGAAATATAGCGGGTGATCATTTCCCCAGCGGGCGCGCCCGGAGCGCCGACCAACCGCGTTTTCCCCGGAGATGGATCGGTATCATGACGCTGTGGGTCCGTCTCCCATCCGGCACCGCGAATCGTCGCAATTCCGTACGCTCCCGCAGCCTTGAGCAATGCGACTTGCTCCGGCCTCACGCCTCCGATTGCAATTATCGGAATGGACACTGCGTGTGCGACATCAACGATGAAAGGGATTCGTGCGCCGGGTTGAGCCGGATGCGTTGGCGTCTCGAAAACCGTTCCGGCAACACACCACGATGCGCCGTCTGATTGCGCAGCCACACCTTCTTCGACGCTGTGAATGCTGATGCCGATTGGAATGTTCGGCGCGATCACTCGCGCCTGATGAACGCGAAGTGAATGCGATGCCAATTGAATTCCCTTCGCGCCGACTGAAGCTGCGACATCGACGCGATCGTTGACGATGAGCCAGCATCCGGTCTCGTTCTGAAATTCGACGAGCTTGGAAGCGAGATCGTAGAATCGCCGGCCTGTTGCTTCAGAGCTGCGCAGATGAACCGCGCCCTGCGGGCCGAGTGCTCGCATAATGCGCTCGGCTGTCGCGAGGAAATTCTTTCTGCGCACTGCGGCGCTGTTCGATACCGCGTGAACAAAGGGCAGGCCTTCGACGCGCGGCGTGAACGTGGTCAGCTTCCCAGGATGTCGCCAACAGAAACGCCGCGTCCGCGCGCCCATTCAGCGGCTGTCATGCGACTTTTTCCCGACGGTTGTACGTCGCTGATTCGTATCGCATCTCTGCCGCACGCGACAATAAACCCGGGTGTCACTTCGATTACTTCACCGGCCGCTCCTTTCCTTCGTTCGATTGGTCGCGGGCCAAACAGCTTCACATCGATTCCCTTGCGCGTTGTAAATGCGCCCGGTTTTGGATCGTACGCGCGAATCGTTCGCGACACCTCGCTTGCGTCGAGCTGCCAATCGATTCGCGCATCGTCGCGAGTGACCTTCGGTGCGTACGTCGCGAGCGAGTCGTCCTGAGGAGTTTCTTTCGCGGCGTCGAGCGAGATGAGCGTGAGCGCTTCGACGAGTGTGAGAGCGCCTAGCTCCGACAGTCGCAGCTGAAGCTCTCCATACGTTTCGTCCTCGAGAATTTGGGCATGCGCCTGCATGATGATTGGGCCGGCGTCGAGTCCAGGAACCATTCGCATGATCGTAACGCCCGTGTCGGTCAAACCCTGTCGAATCGCAGCTTGAATTGGTGCCGCGCCCCGCAGCACGGGCAGCAGCGAGGCATGAATGTTTAGCGTTCCGAGTCGCGGAATGTCGATGACGCGTTTCGGAAGAATGTGTCCGTATGCGACCACGACTGAGATGTCGGGCTTCATCACGGCGATCATCTCACTGAACTCAGCCTCGCGCGGAGTGGCAGGTTGAAAGCACGTGATTTTTTCCTCGAGTGCAATCTGCTTCACTGGAGGCGCGATCAATGTGCGTGATCGTCCCTGCGGTTTGTCCGGCTGCGTGACCACTCCGACGACCTCGAACCCTTCTCCGATAAGCGCGCGCAGCGGCGCGGCCGCAAACTCCGGCGTTCCCCAGAAGAGGACTCGCATTTACAGCTCGCCTTCGCTGTGGTGTGCGCCCTTTTTCTCGAGTTTGACTTTGCGGACAAATCCGGGATAGGTGTCCTTCACCGTCTCCCACTTCGCGAGCGCGGCGCGCCGCTTCAATACGCTGAGGTAATCGAGAAAGAGCTTACCATGCAAATGATCGATCTCGTGTTGAAGACAGCGCGCGAGAAGCTCATTGCCGACGATCTCGATCTCTTCGCCTCGCTCATTGAGCGCGCTAACGGTGACTACGTTCGATCGCTCGACTTCGCCAAACACGTCAGGAATCGAAAGGCACCCTTCCTCTCCGCGAATCGCGCCCTGTCGCTCGACGATCTCCGGATTGACGAGCGCGAACTTCGCCCCTTCGACGTCCATCACCGTGATCCGCTCCGTGCGGCCAACCTGCGGCGCGGCGAGTCCGATTCCCTCGGCTGCGTACATCGTCTCGAACATGTCGTTGATCAACCTACGAATGTCGTCGTTCACGTCTTCGACGATCCCAGTCTCCTTGCGAAGAACCGGATCGCCGAGGACGCGGATGTCGAGGATGCTCACCCCTCGGTCTTGGCCGGCGCTTCGTGAGTGACGATGCGCGCGATTTTTCCGCGCTCGATTATCACGCGTGAATCGGCTGACTTGATCGTGATGCGATCCTCGAGCGACGGCGTGGACGTGCCGTCGAGCTTCGACGTTTCCTTGATGTGGATGACTTCTCCAATCAATCCGCCGGCGGTGACGATCTCGTCACCTTTTTTCACCGTGCGAATCAGCTCTTCGTGGTCTTTGCGCTGCTTCGACTGCGGCCGGATGAGGATGAAATAGAAGATGGCAAAGATGGCGCCGTACATGAAAACGGGGCCGAGGAGCGAGCTGCCGCCGGGAGCCTGCAAGAGTGCGAGTGTCGCGTATGCGAGTGTCATTATGCCGATGAAGTCGAGTGATAACGCGCGAGCCAGTCAGAGCTCCACGCATCGAGATTGCCGCCTGCAATTTCTCGTCTCGCGGAGCGGGCCAGCGAGAGAAGGAAATGTACATTGTGCAGTGAGAGCAGGCGGTGTCCGAGTATCTCGTCGCTGACGAAGAGATGCCGAATGTACGCGCGGCTGAAGCGCGTGCACGCGGAGCAATCGCATGATTCATCGAGCGGTTTGGGATCGTTGCGATACTCGGCGCGTTTGATATTGAGGCGCCCCTCGGATGTGAATGCGGCGCCGTTTCGACCCATACGAGTTGGCGCGACGCAGTCGAAGAGGTCGACGCCTCGTTTTATTCCTTCGATAACATCCTCGGGGAAACCAACGCCCATCAAATAGCGCGGACGATTGCGTGGAAGTGAGTCGGCCATCAGGTCGAGGATCTCGTACATGGCCGGCTTTTCTTCACCGACAGAAAGGCCGCCGATTCCGAATCCTCGCCAGTCGTGCATTTCGCTGAGAGAGTGTGCTGCCTCGGTTCGTAACTGAGCGTGAATTCCGCCCTGTACGATCGGAAAAAGAGCCTGCGATTCTTTCTGGCCGTCGTGCTCGGTCGCTGTTCGCTGGAACTCGGCGAGACAGCGCGCGGCCCAGCGAATGCTTCGCTCGCTCGCGTCGCGCGCCGACGTTTCGTCGGATTGCCCCGGGATGACGTGGTCGAATTGCATGATTACGTCGGCGCCCAGGTTGCGTTCGATGTCGATGACAGATTCGGGCGTGAAGAAGCGGTGGGATCCATCGATGTGACTCTGAAACTCGACGCCGTCTTCGCTGATTTTGCGAAGCGTCGCGAGTGAGAAAACCTGAAAGCCGCCGGAATCGGTGAGAACCGGAGCATCCCACTGCATGAAGCGATGGAGGCCCCCCATTTCTTTGACGAGCTCGTCGCCGGGGCGCAGATGGAGATGATAAGCGTTCGCGAGAATCATCGTCGCGCCCATCGCGATGAGATCGCTTGGGTCCAGAGCCTTCACCGTCGCGAGAGTTCCGACCGGCATGAACGCCGGCGTCTCGACATTGCCGTGCGGTGTTGTGAACACACCGCTTCGCGAGGCGCCTTCCTCGTGCTCGACGACGAAAGAAAAATCGGGCATCGTCAGATGATCGCCATCGCGTCGCCGTAGGAGTAGAAGCGATAGCCTGAATCAATCGCGTCGTGATAAGCGCGCATGGTGAGATCGTACCCGGCGAACGCCGCAACGAGCATGATCAGCGTCGACCTCGGCAAATGAAAGTTGGTGATCAAGTGATCAACGGCGCGAAAGTGGTAGGGTGGCCGAATGAAGATACGAGTTTCTCCGTCGCGCTCGATGAACGAGCCGTCAGCTTGCAGCGCAGATTCCAGGACGCGAACGGAAGTTGTTCCAACAGCCCACGTGTTTTGTCCAGCTTTTTTCACCTCATTGAGCGTTGCGGCGGCGGTCGCTGGAAGTGTGTAGCTCTCCTCGTGCATTACGTGATCGCGTGGATCTTCAGCTTCGACGGGTTTGAAAGTTCCTGCACCGACATGAAGGATGACATCGGCGCGTTTCACTCCGCGGGCGCCTAGCTGTGAGAGAAGCTCATCGGTGAAATGCAAACCTGCAGTCGGCGCCGCTACGGAGCCCGACTCGCGAGCGTAGACCGTTTGATAACGCTCAGAATCGACGGGCTCATCGGCTCGATCGATATAAGGCGGCAGTGGTGTATGGCCGTAACGCTCGATCGCTTCATCGAGTGGCAAAGTCGATCGTAATTTCACGACGCGCGTCCGACGCTCAGTCGCTTCGAGGATTTCGATTTCGAGATCGGGACTCACGTGAACGCGACGCCCGGGTTTGAGTTTTCCACCGGGGTGCACCATCGCTTCGTATCGATCGCCGCCGAGAGATTTCAGAAGGAGCACCTCGGCAGGAGCGCCGGAGTCGCGGGTACCGAGCAGGCGCGCACGAATGACGCGAGTTGTATTCAGTACGATCGCGTCTCCCTTCGGAATGAGGTCGACGATGTCGCGAAAGGTTTTGTGCTCGATCGTTCCCGAATCGCGATGGACGACCATCAGCTTGCTTTCGTCTCGCTTCTCGGCGGGGGACTGCGCAATGCGATCCGATGGGAGATCGTAGTGGTAGTCGGTTGTGCGTGATCCCTTGGGATTCAATTCCAAAAGCGAAAAGACAAGATGTCAGATTCCAAATCTGGCAGTCACCAGATGCCGGACTCACTGCCGGAGGACCTTTCGATTGCCTACTCTGCGTTTTCGTTTTTTCCCTCGTCGTCCTTCCGCGAAAGGTAATTGATGAGGCCGTGAATCATTTTCCTAACCTCAACGAGTTGGTCTACCAGCGCGCGAAAGTCGCGTTTCGGAAGCAGCTCGAGGTCGTGAGCAACAATGAGGTGGTACTCGAGTTCATTTGCCGAGTTGACGGAGTAACCGAGAAAGCGGATAAAATCGCGATTACTCTTGTATCCATTTCCCTCCACGATGTTGGTTGGAATCGACATCGCCGCCCTGGTCGTCTGGCTGCGCAAGGAAACGTGTTCGGCCCCGCGAATGCGGCGCGTAGCGCGGTATACGTTGAGGGATAAAGCGTGTGCTTTCCGCCAAACGCCGAGTTTCTTGAAATCGCCCATCGCTGAGCATACCCAAGCGATATCGTCAAGCGCACACCATTCCTTGCGCGACGAATCATATTCACCCAGAAGCCTAAAGGCGCACGGAAAGGTCCTCCGGTGGTACGATCGGCTTCTGGACTCTGTAGGATTTGGTATCTCGGATCTCTTCTTTTGTTTTTCTGCCTTTCTAGAAGAGCGTCTGCTGCGGCGTGATCGGCTGTACGAATCCGAAATGGCGATACGCTTGCGCGGTTGCCATCCGTCCGCGGGACGTTCGTTGAAGGAATCCATTCTGAACGAGGAACGGCTCGTAGACTTCCTCGATCGTCCCCTGGTCCTCACCGACTGCGGCGGCGATGGTACCAACTCCGACAGGGCCACCCTCGAATTTTTCGATGATCGTCTTGAGGATGCGCGTGTCCATGTCGTCGAGGCCGAATTGATCGACGTCGAGTAATTGCAATGCTTCCTTCGCTACGTCACGATTGATCGATCCGCCGGATTTAACCTGTGCGTAGTCGCGGATTCTTCTCAGCAGGCGGTTCGCGACACGCGGCGTTCCACGCGAGCGGCAGGCTATCTCCTCCATTCCGCCCTTGTCAATCGCAACCTTGAGGACGTCGGCAGTGCGCGCGACGATCATCTCGAGATCGCTCGGCGGATAAAAATTCAATCGCTGCTCGATGCCGAATCGCGCGCGCATTGGCGGCGTAAGCAATCCGAGTCGCGTTGTCGCACCTACGAGCGTGAATTTCTCGATCGGCATCGTGATCGTCTGAGCTTTCGGTCCCTCGCTCAAACGGATGTCGATCTTGAAATCCTCCATCGCCGGAT
>JBGQKT010000002.1:0-64687 GCA_041499635.1 Gemmatimonadaceae bacterium | reverse complement strand
CGGTGGATACTCGCCGAGTACTCCCATTTTCTTCGAGAGTGGATTGCCGTAGTAGGCGACGATGCGCTTAGCCGGAAGAATCGATCCCGGCAGCGGCGCCGCGGTATTCACTGGCCATCGCGTGTCTTTCATTCCAGCGCGAATCGCGGCAACGAGCGCGAGACTGTCCTTCTTGCTGCGGCCCGGCACCGTTGGAACGGTGATGGAAGCTTTTGTAGTCACACTCGTGTCGGTTGCCGGCGGCACGGAGTCTGGCTTGATCGCGCTCAGCACCTCTCCGGCGGTGACAGCGACGGGATCGAGTCTGGGAAGCGTAGCCTGCTCCACTGCGGGAGATGGCTTCGCCTCGTTTACAGCGCAAGCGCACAAGAAGACGGTGAGGCCGAGCCCCACCCGTCGGACGCAGGAGTCGAAGGAAATGGATGTCATTGTGAAGGGAGTCGCTCCTGAAAAGTAATCGGTAGTTCCGTAAGGGTCGCGATCACGCCCAATACGCAATTTCTGTAGGGAAATCCCCTTTTCCTGTGTCGCTGATATTCGCCGAAAATCTCCGTTGTCTACGACGAAAGAATAGCTGAAGCCCGACATTCAAAACGATCTGTCAATCGTACCTTCAGTGCGAGTTCAAAATCGGACTCGACTCAACAGGAGAAATTCAGATGATCGGGAAATTCTTTCTTATTCCACTTGTGACCGTTTTCGCTACCACAGCCGCCGCGCAGGCGACCGATGGTGCGCGACTCGTTGGTGCCCCGGGAAGCGAGCTGAGCTTCGAGGGCACATCCACCCTGCACGCGTTCCACTGCAAGACGACGAAGTTCGAAGCAGTCGTCAGTGTCGATCCTACTTATGTGGAAGCGAAACTGTCGCAGGTCAAAACGCTGCTGAAGAGCGTCGAAGTCGTGATCCCCGTGAAGAGCCTCTCGTGCGGCAACAAAGGCCTCGAGGAGAACATGTTCAAGACTCTCAAGGCCGACAAATTTCCGGAGATCCGGTATCACATGTCGACCTATCAGCTCGCGGGCGACGCAACAGACGATGGTGTGACGCTCCAGGCAATCGGCACGCTGACAGTCGCCGGACAGTCGAAGACAATCGCGATGTCGGTAAAGACCGGTCGCGGCGCAAACGGCAGCGCCACCGCAGCAGGCACGCAGGAGATTCTGATGACCGACTTCGGAATCAAGCCGCCGGTGTTCATGCTCGGCGCATTGAGAACCGGAAACAAAGTGACCGTCTCGTTCAAGCTGAACGCGACGCCCAGCGCAGTAGCGATACAGTAACCACGATTGACTCAACAATTCGCACTATAAAGGGAGTGACCATGAAATACTTCAACGGGTATGTCCTTTCGATCGCACTGGTTGCCGCTCTTACGGCTCCGGTTGCTGCACAGCAGCAGACAAAAGCATCAACTGACGATCCCAAGACGCCAGTCGCCGGTACGGCAGCGACGACGCCAGCAACGGATACATCAGCGACGAAACCTCTTCGGTTCGCACCGCCGCCGATCGAGATCCAGCACTATCGTCCGCTCGACAAACGCGGACTCAATGTGTTCGAGTCGCCGAAGGAAGAGGGAGCCGCCTACACCGGGTTCAAGCTCAGCTGGGGCGCTGCATTCACTCAACAGTATCAATCGCTCAGCCACAGCAACGCGGCTGATCCGAAACTGGTGACGACTGCCGGTGTTGCCACTGACGTTAACAAGCTGATCGAGATCGGCCCGGGCTTCAACAACGCAGTTGCCAATCTCTATATGAATGCTCAGCTCGCTCGCGGAATCCGCGTGTCGCTCAACAGCAACCTCTCGTCCCGGCACCACAATGAGACGTGGGTGAACGACGGCTATCTGTTAATTGATGCTTCGCCGTTCGATGTGAAGTCGCTCAACACGATCATGAAGTATCTGACTCTTCAGGTCGGTCACTTCGAGATCAACTACGGTGATTCGCACTTCCGTCGTAGCGCTAATGGCAACGCGATGTACAATCCGTTCGTCGGCAACTACATCATGGATGCCTACACTACCGAGATCGGCGCCGAAGCATATGTTCGCGCCAACGGATTCCTCGGAATGTTCGGCGTGACGGGTGGCGAAATCCGCGGACAGGTCACCAAGCCAAACGATCGCTCGCTCACTTACCTGAGCAAGCTCGGCTATGACAAGCAGTTGACGCCCGACGTTCGCTTCCGTCTCACCGGTTCGGTGTACGCAAAGGCGAAATCGGTAAGCAATACGCTTTACAGCGGCGATCGCGCCGGCTCGCGCTACTATGACGTGATGGAGAACACCCTTTCGACAGAGACAGCGCAAGCATGGTCGGGCGCGATTCAGCCCGGGTTCAAGAGCGAAGTTCACGCGGCGGTCATCAACCCCTTCATCAAGATCAAAGACCTCGAGCTGTTCGGTAACATCGAGCAGGCGAAGGGAAGGGCAGTGACTGAAGCAACCGATCGTACCTGGCGGCAGAATGTTGGTGAAGTTGTCTATCGCCTCTTCGATAACCAGGTCTATGTCGGTGGCCGTTACAACACCGCGTGGGGCCAGCTCGTCGGAATCACCAACGACGTCAAGGTCAATCGCTATCAGCTCGGTGGCGGCTGGTTCGTGACGCCGAACGTATTGGCCAAGGCCGAATACGTGAACCAGAAGTATCTGGATTTCCCGACGAGCGACATTCGCCGCGGTGGGAAGTTCAACGGCTTGATGATCGAAGGAGTCGTAGCTTTCTAACGACGTAGCTGATGCCGCGAAGGCACGAAGATACGGAGAACGCCGCTAGGGTTGTGAGCCTAGCGGCGTTCTCCGCGTCTTCGCGCCTTCGCGGCATCAGTTACGTTGTTCCGCTGTCCTGAGAGTGAAGGAGAATTTACTCCCGAATCCTTCCTTACTCTCAGCCCAGATCCTCCCACCATGTGCTTCGATGATTCCGCGCGTGATGGTGAGGCCGAGTCCGGCGCCTTCGCGGTCGGTGCGGCGCGATTGCCAGAAGCGATCGAATGCGTGAGACAGCTGCTCGTCGTTCATTCCCGGACCGCGATCACTGACTGACACGACGACTTCACCATCTTTTCTCTCCGCATGAAGATCGATGACGCTTCCACGCGGAGAGAACTTCACCGAGTTGCCAATGAGATTCGACAGTGCCTGTCGTATTCTCTCCCGATCGGCAGCGACCATTGGCAATCCAGGGTCGGTTGAAAGTTGAAGCTGTATTGATTTTGCGCTCGCGACGGGACTGAGCGTTACCAGGGCGTCCTCGAGCAGCTCTCCGACATCCGTGGGTATGGTCTCTACTTTCAGCCGACCGGCTTCGATTCGCGTGACGTCGAGCAGGTCACGAATCAATGAATCCATTTGCTCGCTCGCCTGACGAATGATCGTCGAGTACTCGATGACATCGAGTGGCAGTGGAGAGCTCCTCTCGGTTCCGAGTATCGCTCCGGTCAGCATTTTCACTGCATTCACTGGATTGCGCAGATCGTGCGAGACAATGCCGATCATGTCATCGCGCGCGCGGAGTCCGAGCGTGACCTGCTCATGGAGGCGCGCGTTGTCGATGGCAAGTGCGGCACGCCGGCTCATGTCTTCGGCGAGAATAACGTCGTCGCCGTCGAGCTTTCGATGGAGTGTGTAAAGCTCCATTACTCCGAGCAGCTGTCCCCTTGCCACTAGTGGGAGGACTAGAGCTGACGACACTCGGGCCTCTCTGAAAATCTGACCTGCATCGGCAGCAAGACTCGCAAGTCTGACCTCAGCGTTCTGCGAATCCGGAATCGATAAAGTTCTTCCGGTCCGAATCACTTCTGCCACCGGGTGAGAGCTCTTCAAATCAATTGGTGCTTCCTCGCGCAGCAGCTGCAGGTCTTCAGCGCGCATTGGATCAACATGTGCCGTGGCGATGCCGCGAGCGATTCCGCCGTGGAAAACACTCACGATGGCCGCGTCTGCGAGCGTTGGGACAGCAATGCGGGCGACATTTCGAATCGTCTCGTTCGCGCCAAGCGAAGAAGCGAGGATCTCGCCCGCTTCAGCGAGGAATCGTTGGTTCTGCTCGGTACGGCGTCGCAGCGTGATATCGCGTAGTACGACAGAGTAAACGCGATTACCGGCGTCGCCAAGGCGAGAAATGGCGGCTTCGGCTGGAAATTCCTCACCATTTTTCCGGATTCCGGAGATCTCGTTTCGTTCGCCCATTCGGCGTGCCTGCACTGTCGAGCGTCCGAAGCGCTCGACGATATCATGATGCCCCGCTCGAAATCGGGCGGGGATCAGCACTTCGATTGGTTGCCCGAGAGCTTCGTTGCGCCGATAGCCGAAGATCCGCTCCGCGCCTTCGTTGAAAAAGGTGATTCGCTGAGTCTCGTCGATGCAGATGATCGCATCTGCGGAGATTACCGCGATTCCAGCAAGAACCGCGTCGGTGATCGGATCAGCTACGGGCATTACACGGGTCGCATTTGTAGGGATTTCCACCACGGGTACTAAAGGTATTGGACCAAAGGTTCCGCAGTCCACCCGACACTGGAGCGATCGGACGAATCGTACCTTGACTAGACCTTTCACCGACATCCTGCGAGACAAATTCCATGTCAGACATTCCAGTGAACGAAGCTTCCAACCGACGCAATTTTCTCAAACGTGCAGCAGTCACCGCAATCGCAGGCGGCGCACTCGCTGCATGCAAGGGCAACGATGTCTTGCCGGCAAGCGCTGCAGCCGCGCCCACCAAGCCCGCAACGCCTGCACTCAGCGCTGCCGAGACGATGGACAAAATGCATGAAGCTGGAATCAAGGCATTTCCAGCAAAGACGGCAGGGAAAGGCAACCAACCGATGCAGCCTCGGATCGAAAAGGGCGTGAAGGTTTACGAGCTGACCGCCGAGAAAATTCAGTGGGAAGTTGCCCCGGGGCAGAAGGTGGAAGCGTGGGCGTACAACAACCAGGTTCCTGGTCCACAAATCCGCGTCCGCGAAGGCGATCGAGTTCGCGTGATCCTTCACAACAAGTTGGATCAGTCAAGCGCAATCCACTTCCATGGCCTCGAGCTTCCTAATGACGTCGATGGCGTGCCATTCATCACGCAGCCTCCGGTGAAGGCGGGCGAGAGCTACACGTACGAGTTCACGGTTCCCGAGGGGAATCACGGCTCTCACATGTATCACTCACACCACAACGCCGCGCAGCAGGTTGGTCTCGGAATGTTGGGAGCGTTTCTCGTCGAGCCGAAAAACCCATCAGAGATCGAGCGGTCCGATGTGGATTACACACTGATTCTGAACGACGGCGCGCACGGATTCACGTTCAACGGAAAAAGTTTTCCGGCGACCGAGCCGGTCACGGCGAAGCTCGGTCAGAAGCTGCGCATTCGTTTCATGAATGAAGGGATGATGATCCATCCGATGCACCTGCACGGAATGCACATGACAGTGTTCGCAAAGGATGGCTGGCAGCTGGCCTCGCCCTGGAAGTGCGACACGTTGAACGTCGCGCCCGGCGAGCGATATGACGTAATCGTGAACTGCAAGAGCAAGGGTGTGTGGGCGTTCCACTGCCACATTCTCCCGCACGCTGAATCCGATCACGGGATGTACGGCATGGTCACCGCCCTCATTGTGAGCTGACTACCATGATTTCTTTCATTTTTGATTTCTTCCGTCGTCGCGCCCTTCGCCGAGATCTGCGTCGGCATGCGATCGCGTACCTCAGTTGCCCTCTGGACATGTACGTTAGTCGATCGCGCAGATGTCGAATGGCTGCAGCTCCGGCTTGAGGCCACGAGGCACCCATGGCGTCGGTGACAATGCCTGACTTCGTCAGGGGATCGCAGCTTCCTCGGAAGGCGGTGACAGCCGTCCTCCAGGGAATTCTGCGCATTCCACTCGTTCTCAAAGTGATGGGAGCAAATGGGCTCATTGTCGCCGTGGCACTCGTGCTCGTGGGAAACGGCTGGTGGGGTGAAGACCAGGGCCAACTGCTGGTGATGCTGGCGGCGGTCGCGATTGCTACTGTCGTGAATCTGATTCTCGTGAGTCTCGCACTCAGTCCAATCGCCGAGCTCGAGCGAGTAGCGCGTCGTGTATCGAGAGGAGAATTCACGATCCGCGCCGGACAGTCGCCCGTCGCAGATCCTCAGCTTGCGAATCTGACCGAGACGATAAATGCGCTGCTCGATTCATTGGCTGCAGAGCGACGCAGAATTCAGAAGCTGGGAACGGAAGTGGTGTCGGCGCAGGATACGGAGCGGGCCAAGCTTGCTCGCGATCTTCACGAGTCCATTGCGCAAACCCTCGCGGCCGTGCGGTTCCAGCTGAGCGCAGCCGGGAGTGACGCTGTCGATGATCAGATGCGAAACCGACTCGAGACTGCAAGAGCGATGATTGGCAGAGCCATGGACGAGGTGCGCAATATTTCCCAGTCGCTTCATCCAAGGATTGCCGATGATCTTGGGCTTGTGACTGCTCTCGAGTCCCTCGCCGCGCAAACACGGGCAAGAGGAATTCTCGACGTGAAGGTTACGGCGGATATCGGAGAGACTCCGGTTCCGGCGACGGTCGCCGCGACATTGTTCCGCGTCGCGCAGGAAGCGTTGAAGAATGCGGAGATGCGAGCTGGTACCGGCTTTGCCGAGATATTGCTTCACTCGAGCGATGGAGCAATTCGGCTGGAGGTGACTGAAGATGCCCACCCATTGGACAGGCGGGGGGTGAAAGCGGATAATTCAGTCAATGGACTTTCCTCGATTCGCGACAGGGTGGCTTTGACCGGAGGTCTTCTGAGCATTGCCAGCGAGCAGAATGGAGGAACGAAAGTGACGGCCGAGCTGCGAACCAATGATGAGGATTGATGACTACTGATTTAATCAAAGTCGTGCTGGTGGACGATCATGCAGTCGTCCGAGCGGGAGTGAAAGCGGTACTGAGCAGTGCGAAAGACATTCAGGTGATTGGAGAGGCGTCGAACGGACGCGACGGTGTCGCGATGGTCGAGCGCCTGAATCCTGACGTCGTCGTAATGGATCTCTCGATGGGCGAGATGGATGGCATCACCGCCACCAAGGACCTGGTCGCCAAAGAGACGCGGACAAAGATCCTGATTCTCACGATGCACGCCGAGGATGCCTATCTCGTAAAGGTTCTCGAAGCAGGCGCGAGCGGATATCTCGTAAAGAGCGCCGCGGATCGCGAGCTCGTCGATGCTGTACGCTCGGTTGCGCACGGCGATGTTTACATGCAGCCGTCGGCGACGCGCGCACTCGCGAAAGGAATCCAGCGCAAGTCGGAGCACGCGGACGAGAGAGAGAAATACGAGAAGCTCACCGAGCGGGAGCGCGACGTGCTTCGCTACGTTGCCGGCGGCTTCAGCGCGCCGGAGATCGGCGAGAAACTATTTATCAGCCCGAAGACGGTTGATACATACAAGCAGCGTATCAACGAGAAGCTGGGGCTGACGCATCGATCTGACTACGTCGACTTCGCGCTCAAGCTGGGGTTGTTGAGCAAGTAGCTCACTCGGCTCCGGTCCATCTCTCGAGATCTCTCCTATGATTGGTGGCCAATCCGGGCTGAGCGAAAGCTGTTCAGCCGTTTGAGTATTATGCCGGTCCGGATCACGTTCAAGACTGGTTCCAACTGATGTCAATCGACATTCTGTCGCCTGATGAATTGAGGCGAATCAACGCGTACTGGTGCGCCGCGAACTATCTGTCCGTCGGACAGATATACCTGCTCGAGAATCCTCTTCTCCGGGAGCCTCTCACTCTCGACCACGTCAAGCCACGACTGCTTGGTCATTGGGGAACTACTCCAGGGCTCAACTTCGTTTACGCGCATATGAACAGGGTGATAAAGCGCGATGACCTCGACGTCATTTTTATCGCGGGTCCGGGTCACGGTGGTCCGGGAGTGGTGGCGAACACGTATCTCGAGGGCACCTACAGCGAGATTTATCCCGATGTCTCGCGAGACGCGGAAGGCCTCAGAAAACTCTTCAAACAGTTTTCATTTCCCGGCGGTATCCCGAGCCATGCGTCGCCCGAAACGCCAGGATCGATCAATGAGGGGGGAGAGCTGGGATACTCGCTTCTCCACGCCTATGGAGCTGCGTTTGACAATCCGGATCTCCTGGTCTGCTGCGTGATTGGTGACGGCGAAGCAGAAACAGGCGCGCTCGCCACGAGCTGGCATTCGAACAAGTTTCTCAATCCGGTGCACGACGGCGCAGTTCTGCCGATTCTGCATCTGAACGGATACAAAATTGCCGGCCCCACGGTGCTCGCGCGAATCCCGAAAACCGAGCTGACCGACTTTCTGTGCGGTTGCGGCTACAGTCCTCGCTTCGTCGAGGGCGATGATTCTGCAATTGTCCACCAGCTGATGGCCGCCGCGCTGGACGAGATCGTTGTTGAGATTCGGAACATCCAGGACGACGCGCGGCAGAACGGATTCACAAAGCGGCCCACATGGCCGATGATCGTGCTCAACACTCCAAAGGGTTGGACGGGTCCTGCCATTGTCGACGGAAAAAAAGTGGAAGGGACATTTCGCGCACATCAGGTTCCGCTCGCCGGTCTCGCATCAAATCCGAAGCATCTTCAAATGCTCGAGGATTGGATGCGGAGCTACAAGCCCGAAGAGCTATTTGATGAAAACGGCCGATTGATTCCCGAACTGGCCGAGATGGCGCCCACTGGGCCGAGGCGAATGGGAGCAAACCCGCACGCGAACGGCGGTTTGCTGCTCGAGGATCTCATACTCCCCGATTTCCGCGACTACGCTGTCGACGTTCGTGTCCCAGGTGAAACCGAGGGCGAAGCGACCCGCATCATGGGAAGGTTTCTGCGCGATGTGATGACTCTCAACGCTGACGCCCGAAACTTCCGGATGGTTGGCCCCGACGAAACAACGTCCAACAGGCTCGACGCGGTCTTTGAAGTCACAACCCGCGAGTCGGTAGCCAGGATAATTCCCGATGACGATCACGTTTCGCCAGACGGACGCGTGCTGGAGATGCTCAGCGAGCACGCCTGTCAGGGCTGGCTCGAAGGCTACCTGTTGACTGGTCGCCATGGCTTCTTCTCCTGCTACGAAGCGTTCATCCACATCGTCGACTCGATGTTCAACCAGCACGCGAAGTGGCTCAAGGTCACGCGCGGCATTCCGTGGCGCAAACCCATAGCGTCGCTCAACTATCTCCTCACATCGCACGTGTGGCGACAGGATCACAACGGTTTCAGTCACCAGGATCCAGGATTCATCGACCACGTGGTCAACAAGAAGGCGGATGTCATTCGCGTTTATCTGCCGCCCGACGCTAACACGCTGCTGTCGGTCACCGATCATTGCCTGCGCAGCCGGAATTATGTGAACGTCATAGTCGCGGGCAAGCAGCCCGAGCCTCAATGGCTCGATATCGACTCGGCGATCTTGCACTGTGAGGCGGGAATAGGTATTTGGCGGTGGGCAAGTAACGACGATGGTGGTGAGCCCGATGTAGTGATGGCGTGTGCGGGCGACGTTCCGACGTTGGAGACTCTGGCAGCTGTGGATCTCCTGCGGACAACCGTTCCAAACCTCAGAATCCGAGTCGTCAACGTAATTGACCTGATGACGCTTCAGCCTCAGAGCGAGCACTCACATGGACTCTCCGATGCGGAGTTCGACGCTCTCTTCACGAGAAACAAACCGATTGTCTTTGCGTTCCATGGTTATCCGTGGCTCATCCATCGTCTGACCTATCGCAGGCACAATCACGGGAACCTCCACATGCGCGGCTACAAGGAGGAGGGGACGACCACCACACCTTTCGACATGACGGTTCTGAACGACATGGATCGTTTCCATCTCGCCGAGGACGCAATAAAGCGCTCCGGCTTCGAGGCGACGGCGAGTGATGCCCTGGAGTTGATCCGCGGCAAGCTCGCGCAGCATTCCGCGTACATCCGCGAGCATGGCCAGGACATGCCGGAAATCCTCAATTGGCGATGGAGCGCAGCGCGCGACGGCCGGTGACCGCCGCGGAAGAGCGTTGGATCCTTGCTCTGAACGTCGGCTCGTCAACGCTGAAGTTTGGTCTCTTTCCGTTTGTCGAGGGCGATGATGCGCTGTTGCATGGCGTGCTGGAGCATTCCGGCCCAACGACCGGACAATTGCGGATCACCGATTCCACCGGCCAGAGTGAATCTCGGCAGCTGGTCGTCACTCGCGATTCCGCGACGGCTGAGCTCCTTCATTATCTGGAGGGCGACTCACACTTTGCCAAGATTCAAGCCGTAGGTCACCGACTCGTTCACGGCGGTTCGAAGTTGCGTAATCCGGTGATCATCGATTCGAATGTCCGCGCTTTACTCGAAGACGTCATCCCGCTCGCGCCCGATCATCTCCCGGCCGAGCTACGCGCAATCGACGAAGTCTCGCGATTTGCGTCATCGATAGTTCAGGTGGCGTGCTTCGACACCGCATTCCACAGCGAGATGCCGAGAGTCGCGCGTCTTTTTGGTCTGCCGAAACGTCTCTCGGATTCGGGAGTCGTGCGCTACGGATTTCACGGCCTGTCGTATGAATACGTGACGGAAGAATTGCGTGAGCACGGCGAACTGCAGCCACGCACGATAGTCGCTCACCTCGGAAACGGTGCCAGCATCGCTGCTCTCCGTGACGGCATCTCGATCGATACGAGCATGGGCATGACTCCGTCGGGTGGTCTCGTGATGAGCACACGCTCCGGTGACCTGGACCCCGGCGTGATACTCTACCTTCTGCGCTCGTGCGGCTTCTCGGTCGGCGATTTGGATAACGCCACCAGTCGAAGCGGCGGTCTCCTCGGCATTTCCGAAACCAGCTCCGACGTGCGCGATCTCCTGGCCGCGAGCCGAACCGACGCCAGGGCGGGAGATGCGATCGAGGTCTTTTGCTATCAGGCGAGGAAATTCATTGGAGCGTACGCGGCGGTGCTGGGCGGAATCGACGCACTAGTGTTCACGGGCGGAATCGGAGAGCACTCGCCGGACGCGCGCTGGCAGATCTGTGAACAGCTCGAGTTCCTCGGAGTTCGGATCGACCCGGCGCTCAACCGCTCGAATGCACCGATCATTTCAATTGCTCAGAGCAGCGCTGTAGTTCGCATTGTCAAAACACGGGAGGATGTCATGATTGCGAAGCGCGTGCGGGAAACGCTGGTCGATGGTCCATACTATAGACTATCGAGCTTATCGAGATGAGTGCCTGGACCTCATCGCCGGAGAAGCACCGCGGCCACCGGATCGGGTGGCTCAGAGCTGCCGTGCTTGGCGCGAACGATGGCATTGTCTCTACGGCGAGCCTGATCGTAGGCGTTGCCTCGGCGGGGACGGGTCGAAGTAACGTCCTGATCGCGGGCGTCGCCGGACTTGTGTCCGGCGCCATTTCGATGGCGGCAGGGGAGTACGTCTCGGTCAGCTCACAAGCGGACACCGAGAGAGCTGATCTGGAGCTCGAGGAGCGGGAGCTCGCTGCGATGCCCGACCTCGAGCTACAGGAGCTTCAGAACATCTACGTCAATCGCGGCGTCGACGCGGCTCTCGCGCTGCAGGTTGCGGAGCAGCTCACTAGTCGAGGCGCTCTTGCGGCGCACGCGCGAGACGAGTTGGGCATATCGGGAATTACGACTGCACGTCCGATACAGGCAGCACTCGCGTCGGCCGCCACTTTTTCCGTGGGTGCCGTCTTGCCACTCGGCACGACCGCACTGGTTCCGATTGGGAGCGCCATCGCGGCAGTATCCGGGCTGTCTCTGATTTTCTTGGCCGCACTCGGAATGTTGGCGGCGTGGGCGGGCGGCGCGAGCATCATGCGGGGTGCTCTGAGAGTGACATTCTGGGGAGCGCTCGCGATGTTGGTTACCGCTCTGGTCGGAAAGATTTTCGGAACTGTCGTGTGACCCTCGGTATGCCCGACGCGTACCGTCTCACGGTCGATGAGGTAGCGAAAGCACTCGGCGCGGATCTGCATGGCGGACTAACAAGCGAGGAAGCGGCTGCGAGGCTCTCCAGATACGGGCGCAACGAGTTGGCGGCGGAGGCGACCGTACCTGCTTGGCACCGTTTTCTGTCCCAGTTCAAGGATGTGCTCGTCATACTGCTCCTCGTCGCCACCGCAGTATCGGCCGTCCTCTGGTTCTACGAGCGCGATACTACGCTGCCGTACGAGTCGATAGCGATCTTCGCGATCGTACTACTCAACGCCGCCATGGGTTTTGTGCAGGAGTCGCGCGCCGAAGCCGCCGTAACCGCGTTACGCGCGATGTCTGCGAGCGAAGCACATGTGATCCGCAGCGGCGAACGGCGCAGTGTTTCTGCGGCCGACCTCGTACCTGGTGACATCGTATTGGTCGAGCAAGGCGACACCATTCCGGCCGACGCGCGGCTGATACAGTTGACCGCGCTCCAAACAGCCGAGGCGGCGCTAACGGGCGAGAGCTTGCCGGTCTCAAAGGAATCCACCCCGGTTACTGCCGACGCTCCGCTTGCCGAGCGCGACAACATGATCTTCAGTGGCACCGCCGCGACTTACGGGCGAGGTACTGCCATCGTCACCGCTACCGGGATGCAAACCGAGATGGGACGCATCGCCGGATTGCTGAGGGAAACACCGGCAGACCTCACTCCATTGCAGCGCGAGCTCGACCGAACCGGCAAACTGCTCGGACTGGTCGTAGTCGCCATCGCGGTGGTCATGATCGTGACCATCATCTTCGTCGAGAAAGTGCACGGCTTTTCCGCGATTGCCGATGTTCTCATTCTCGGCGTTGCACTCGCCGTGGCGGCGGTTCCTGAGGGATTGCCCGCTGTCGTCACAGCGGTCCTTTCAATCGGTGTACAACGCATGGCGCGCCGAAACGCAATCGTGCGGCATCTGTCGGCCGTCGAGACACTGGGCTCAGCGAGTGTCATCGCTTCGGATAAGACAGGAACTCTCACCCGAAACGAGATGACAGTGCGCATCGTTGTCACTGCCAGCGGTAGCGTGTCATTCGGCGGATCCGGCTACGCCCCGGAAGGAGAGGTCCGGCGTGAGGGCGGCGGTGCGATTGACGGCGCGCTCCGATCGGAAGTCGAGCGAGCGCTCGCAGCCGCTGACCGCGCGAACAACGCTACCGTTCGAGAGGAATCAGGTCGCTGGATGGTGGAGGGAGATCCGACTGAGGGTGCGTTGCTCGTTGCCGCGCGCAAAGCCGGGCTGAGTACTGAAGAGCTCGATGCGCGACTTCCCCGTGTCGCAGAATTGCCGTTTTCCTCGGAGCGCAAGCTGATGTCGACGCTTCATCGCGACAAGGCCCGCCAGGATAAACAGGTTGTGTTTTCAAAGGGTGCACCCGACGTGCTACTCGCGCGGTGCTCACGCGAGCTTGTCGGGGAAGATCCGAGGGAGCTCACGGGGGAAAGGCGCGCCGCCATCAGGCAAACCAATGAGGAGTTGGCCGGCCAGGCGCTCCGCACGCTCGGCGTTGCGATCCGGCGCCTGTCCGAAGATGTACCGATCACGAGTGAAAGAGGCGTCGAAGCGTCGGTGGAGCAGGACCTTGTGTTCGCAGGCCTCATCGGCATGATCGATCCGCCGCGGGCCGAGGCAAGCGAAGCTGTGGCGCGCGCGAGAGGAGCGGGTATTCGACCGCTGATGATCACGGGCGATCATCCGCGCACCGCGTCGGTGATCGCGCGGGAGCTTGGAATATCTGCGGACGGCCGCACGATCACCGGTGCCGAGATCGACGAGCTGAGCGATGAGGCGCTCGTACGAACTGTTGCCGACGTCTCCGTATACGCGCGCGTCAACCCGAATCACAAACTCCGGATCGTCAAGGCGCTGCAGGCTAATCGTGCGATCGTGGCGATGACCGGCGATGGAGTCAACGACGCACCGGCGCTCAAGGCCGCAGACATCGGTGTGGCAATGGGGATCACTGGGACAGACGTGTCGAGAGAAGCAGCCGACATCGTGCTCGCCGACGACAACTTTGCCTCTATCGTCGCGGCGGTGGATGAGGGGCGTGCAATCTTCGCCAACATCCGAAGCTTCCTGCGCTACCTGCTTTCGTCCAACATCGGAGAAGTTCTGACGATGTTCTTCGGTGTCGTGTTTGCGACCCGCCTCGGTCTGCCATCGGAACACGGAACCGTTGTTCTGCCGCTGCTCGCCACACAGCTTCTCTGGATCAATCTCGTCACGGATGGCGCGCCGGCGCTCGCGCTCGGAGTTGACCCGGGGGAGGAAGATCTGATGCGGCAGCCGCCTCGGCCCAACGGCGAGCCAGTCATAACCGGCGAGATGTGGCGAGGCATTCTCTTCACGGGGGTCGTGATGGCTGCTGTGACGCTCCTGGTACTGGACGCCTCGCTCCCGGGCGGGTTCGTCGCCGGCCACGGCGATCTCCGCTACGCCCAGACCATGGCTTTCCACACCCTGACGCTGTCGCAGCTCTTCAACGTATTCAACTCTCGCTCGGATCAACGCAGCGCCTTCGCGCGGCTGTTCTCGAATCATTGGGTTTGGGCGGCCGTTGCTCTCTCGCTGAGTCTCCAGCTGGTGGTGCTGTACGTGCCGGCGATGCAGCAGGCGTTTGGCACGGTCGGGCTGGGCGCAGGCGATTGGCTCCGTTGTCTGCTAGCCGCGAGTGCAATTCTTTGGCTAAGAGAGGTTTCGAAGATGTTCGTCCGTAGGTGACGATGACTGCGCAAACTCGCGGACGCCCTGATCACGGTTGAAATCGCGGCGCTGCGTCGTTTGTCTGATGCGCGTAGCTCTGGCCGACCATTTCACTGACGCGGAGGCGCGCTCGAAAGAAATCGAAAAGCACGCGGAAAACCGTCAATGCTGCGCGAACACTGGCCGGTTGATCGCGGGTCGTTGGGGACGCTCCGGTCCTGTGCGATTTCGCTCCGTCCCCAGCGAGCTGGCGCGTAACGCATTGAGGATCACGGCTACATCTATGATTTCCTGCAATAGAGCTCCTTGAACCGGCGCAATTCCACCGAGTGCGGCAATGCCGGCGGCAGCGCCACTGAGTGCAAGCCCAAACCAGATTGACTGGCGGGCAATAGTCATTGTTCTCTGGCCGATGCGAACTCCTTCAGCGACGCGTGACAGATCATCTATCAGGATTACGACATCCGCTGCCTCTGCTGTAATCCCGCCGCCTTGACTGGCGAGCGCGATTCCGACAGTGGCAGCGCTGAGCGCCGGCGCATCGTTTGTCCCGTCACCTATCATTGCGACTCTGTGGCCGGTTTTCACCAGATCCGTTATCACGTTCACTTTCTGCTCAGGCAATAGATCGCCGGCAGCTTCGCGAATGCCGAGCTCTTCCGCGACCGCGCGAACGTTCGCGTTTTGATCACCCGACAAAAGAAGAGCTCGTGTCACTCCCAGTTTTCGCAGCCGCTCGAGAAGGTCGGGAATTTCAGGTCGGACCTGATCTGCGTACTCGACAATTCCCGCCAGCTTTCCGTCGACGACGATGTACGCTCTCAGTCCCTTTCCAGGATCGTCGACAACATCGAGCTCGCGCTCTATTGACGGATAACGATCGATTACATAGGAAGCAGCACCCACAGTAACTGTGTGGCCCTCGACAATACCGGTGATGCCTCGACCGGCATGCTCGTGGACATCCGTCGCTTCAGGCAATGTGTGATTGTCACGCTCGGCCGCCTCGACCAGAGTGCGCGCAAGCAGGTGACTCGATCCGCGTTCCACTCCGCTTGCCAGCCGAAGGCTCTCGGATGCCGGGAGTTCCCCAGCACGAATTACACGTCGCACTTCCGGACGTCCCACAGTTACGGTTCCCGTTTTGTCGAAAACTGCAGTCGTTACTTGTCCCAGATTCTCGAGGGCAGTTCCGTTTCTTATGATTATCTGACGCTTTGCTGCGGAGTTGATTCCTCCGATGATCGCGACCGGCGCAGCAAGAAGCAGGGGACACGGGGTTGCGACAACGAGAATCGCAAGAACGCGAATCGGATCTCCTGACATCACGTACGCGATTGCGCAAACCAGCAACGTGAGTGGGGTGAACCAAACCCCATAACGATCGGCAAGTCGCTGCAACGGTGCTTTGCTCGCTTGTGCCGAGCGGACGAGCTCAACAATACGTGCATACTGACTTTCGCTGGCTGGTGCCAGCGCCTGAACTTCGAGCGGTGATTCCTGATTGAGGCTTCCGCTCATCAAGCGTGATCCGGATTCAGCCGTCACGGGAAGTGGCTCGCCGGTGAGCTTTGCGACGTCGATGTGGGAGCGGCCCGTGACGACGATGCAATCGCAGGGGACCAGCTCACCGGGACGAATGAGCAACAAATCGCCGACCTTTACGTCTCCGGCTTCGACATCTTCAACTGCGGCACCTGCGATTCGATGAGCGATTCTCGGCGCAGCGTCCTCGAGTGCTCGCACCGCATCTGTCGCTCTTCGTTCTGCGTAACGCTCGAGCGCCTCGCCCCCGGACTGCATGAGCACGATCACAAGCCCTGCGAGCGGCTGCCACAAGAAAATCGCGAGCAGTATCGCGAGAGTTGCAACGAGATCAACGGCAAATCGACCGGAGGCAATCTCACGAATTGTCTGCACGACGAGCGGCGCGCCGACGATCACGAGGCCGACCCACCAGACGACTTCCGCAGCGGACGCGCTTGCGTCGCCGATGAGAACCAGCGCGCCACCAGCGATGAACAACAGCGTGAGAAGTGGCAGCCATCCAGCCTTCACCCACCCTCGCATCGAATTACCCGATCAGTCTTGCAATGCCGAAAGCGGCACTCGCTGCAATACTTCCGATCGCGGCGGTTTGCAGTGCGCTTTTTAGCGGATGAGCTCCCGTGAATCGTCCTTTCACGTAGCCGAAAATGACCAATGCGGTGAGTGTGACAGCGATCGATACTCTTAGTGCGACTTCGGCATCACTCGTCACGATATACGACGCAAGAGGTACAAACCCGCCGACCACGTATGAAACTGCGATAGTGAGAGCGCTTCGCAGAGAACGGCGTGGATCGGGCTTCTCGAGTCCGAGCTCGAATCGCATCATGAAATCGCGCCATTGCTCGGGCCGCGATGCGAGCGCTTCGACTACTGGCGCACTTTCCGCGGCGGTCAGTCCATAGCTCGAGAACACGTCGGCAATTTCCTGTCGCTCCGCCGCGGGCTTCTCGACGATCTCCTGCTCCTCGCGCTTCAACTCACTCGCATAGTGCTCAGCATCACTTCGCGCGGCGAGGTAACCGCCGAGTCCCATTGCGATCGAGCCAGCGGCAATCTCTGCGAGTCCGGCGGTTACGATTATCCCACTCGATGCGATCGCACCGGTGAGACCGGCAGCGAGCGCAAACGGAACAGTCAGTCCATCGGACATTCCGATGACAACATCCCGCACGGTGTCACTGCCGGTGAAATGCTGCTCGACGTGACGGCGCATGACGCTGTCAGCCGAGCACTACGACGCCGGCGCCTTCAGTCTCCGCTAAGAATTCCGGCTGCAGCTCCTCGGCCGGATGAATGACAAGGACCGATAACACGCCTTCGCTCATAACGCGGTCTGCGACGCTGCCGAGAACTGCGCGCGCGATTCCGCCTCGCCCGTGCGTAGCGATTGCGATAAGGTCGCCATCATTCGCTTGTGCGAACCCGATGACAGCGTTCGGAATATCCTCAGCGACGACGACCGCCGAACGAACACGGAAGTGACTACCGGCAAGCCGCACTCGCATGCCGGAGAGGTATTTCTCCGCCTCGTCGACATCGCGGGCTCGCGCGGGACCGATCGTAGAATGCAGCTCACCAGTTGGAATGTTAGCAACCGCCGGTACGATGCGGAGCAGCGTCAGCTCCGCATGCTCGGTCTCGGCAAGAGCTATCGCCGGAGCAAGGCTCTGCTCTGCTAGCGGCGATCCATCGAGCGGGACGATGATGCGGCGGTAGCACGCGCCGTCGATCAGCTCCGTCGCCAGAGACGGTGGCCGAACGATTAGAACGGGAATTCCTGTCTCGCGGATGAGCCTGTCTGCAACACTGCCGAGCCAGACGCGCGCCATTCCTCGTCGTGCGTGCGTGGCCATGACGATCAGATCGACTTCATGACGCAGTGCATGCGCGCGCAAGGCATCCGCAATCGGACCATCTTCGACATCAGCGGTGACATCGACGGGTGCGTTGGCTCTGCACTCTGCCGCGAGGCGGTAGAGATGCGCGAGCATCGCATCGCGCTCGCTCATCCGCGCGGTGTTCTCGAGAGCAATCGTATCGGGTCCGCCTACCAGACCAGGGATGGATGAGACTCTCACCAGTCGAAGCTGCGCGCCGTTTTTCCGGGCGAGACGAAGTCCCTGGAACACTGCTTCACGCGAGAAAGCAGATCCATCCACCGGCACCATGATTATGCGATACATAAAATCCTCCAATTCAGGATGTACTTGCTGCGCGACCGGTGAGCCGGTCGATGGCAATTGCAAACAGCTCGGTGCGGAAGGGAACCGGATCTGTGCCGCGCAATGTTTCGGGAGCAAATGAGCGAAGCAGTTTCAATGCTTCGTCGCGCAGCTCGAGATTCTGCGGCGCCGTTTCGTCACTCAGCCGATAGAAGCTTCCGTGAGCGACGACACTTTCCCAATCGAACGGTCCCTTCACCTCATCGACTTCGAACGCGACCCACTGATTGTGTTGCAAAGTCACGAGCTTGTCGCTCGGCGAAGTCCGACCGTAAAGCCAGTTGTCGGCATAGGCGTAATGGATCGGCCTGATGTCGACCTGATCGTGAAACGAAAATGCGATTCGGCCGACGTGATTTCGAGAAAGCAGTGAGTGCATCTCGTCGGCGGTGAGCTCGCGAATCGTGATCGAAGGGGTCGGATTCATGGATGAAATCTCGCGGCTGGTGGCTTCACGTGAAGTCAGCGGTTCTATGCAAATCCTGTCAGGGAAATCAACCCTCGAACGTGAACGCCGGAAGAGTTTGCCCCACACGACTTCAGGGCTTTGCCGACTGATCCCTCTCGCCTGAAGGGTCATTTTTGGAATCGCCGCGCAACTACGGCTGATCTACGAATTTCGCCATTGCGGAGGAAGCCATGACTACCAGGACAGCACCAATCACTTCCGAGCAGGAATGGCAATTTGAACACCCCGCATCTGGAGGAATTGTCGTCGGATTCGACGGCTCACCTGCATCGTATTCGGCGATCCAGTCGGCGAGTCTGATTGCACCGATAAATGGCTGGGACGTACACGTCGTTAGTGTCCTTCCTCCGATGTCCTCGTACAAGCTCAACCTTGGAATGGATGAGCCACGCTCCGAGATCGAGGATCTTCGAATTCAGCTTCGCGATTCAGCCATGCGCGACGCGATCGGTGAGGCGTCCGATAAGCCGGGCTGGAGCCGTCAGGTAGTTGTCGGTAATCCGGTGACAGAAATTGCGCGGGTTGCAGACACGCGCGCAGCCGATCTGATCATACTCGGCCGAAGTCAGCGGGGAGTAGTCGATCGTTTCCTCGGCGGGGACACGACGTTGCAGGTGATGCGCCACTCCTCTGTGCCAGTGCTTGTCGTGGACGATGAGATGGAGCGACCATCGACCATCGTTGCGGCAGTGGACTTCAGAGTAGCGAGCACGCGCGCGGCGTCAGTCGCTCTCGAGATGCTTGCGAACGGGGGCACGCTCTACCTCGCATACGTCGAAGAGCCGGTTGAAGTGCTGGGAACGGAGGCGCCGCTCGCGGAGGAAAATCCCGCCGAGATTCAGGTTCTTTTCCGCCGATTGATCAAGAGGCTCCGTCCGCCCGCTGGAGTCGTGGTCGAGACCGTGGTACTGAACGGTGCGCCGGTGCCTGCGATCGCCGAATTCTGTGAGCGCGTCGGGGCAGATGTTCTTGTGGTCGGTACTCGCGGCCTGTCGCGAGTGGCACGAGCTCTCATTGGCAGCGTTTCACTCGGACTCGTTCGCCGAATCAAAACACCAATACTCGTCGCTCCCGCAAAAGAGTGACGCTCAGGGATTGAACATGTACATCATCTTCGCGCTTCTGCTGCTAATGCACGGCTTTGCACATCTCGTTGGATTCGCCGGTCCGTGGGGACTTGCCAACGGCATTCCTGGACAATCCACGTTGCTCGCGGGGCGAGTTTCCACGGGCACGACCGTCATGCGTGTCATTGGCGCTCTTTGGCTGGGAGGCTCGCTTGCGTTCACGCTCGCAGCGGTTGGCGTCCTGCGTCACGCGTCCTGGTGGCCATCGTTCACATTCGGCGCGGCTGTCGCGTCGCTCATTCTCTGCATCCTGAATCTGCCCCAGTCGAAGATCGGGATTCCGGTCAACATTGCGATTATTCTCGCCGTTCTGCTCACTCATGCTGAAGTGGTGACATTATGACCGCCATCGAAACTACTCCTTCCGAGAGCTCTCTTTCCAAGGTGGAGCACGGGACTGTCAAGCCGACCATCGTCGTAGCTACCGATGGCAGCGCAGCGTCCGCCGCTGCATTCAAAGCCGCGAGCCTGATCGCCGGGATCAATGATCTCAATATCAGGGTCGTCGCAGTGCTCGAGCCGCTTCAGATTCCTGCGGCGATACCGCACGCGATTCTCAATTTCGAGGGCTCCGACTCAACGCGGATCAAACAATTCGTCGCTGACGTCCAGTCGCAGATAGAGAAATGCAAATCGCAGAGCGCAGAGTGGGTCATCGAACCGCGAGTTGGAATTCCGGCTGCGGAAATCTCGCAAGCCGCACGAGAGCACAGTGCCGGACTCGTCATCGTAGGAGCCAGTCGTCATGGCCTTTTCGAGAGATTGATTGGTGAAGAGACCGCCGCTCGTGTTGCGCAGCTCGGAGATACTCCACTGCTTGTCGCTGCGACGGGACTGGAGCGGCTTCCTCATCGAGTTGTAATAGCGATGGATCTGGATCCCTCGCAGCTCGGTGATTTGCGCTCTGTGCTTTCGATGTTCGGGCCCGCGGCGAGTGTCACGTGCGTGCATGTTCAGCGGCGGGAGGATTTCCCCGGTTCGGATTCACCGGCATTTGCGAGGGCATATGAGAGCGCCGTAACCGAAGCCTTCGACGTCGTGAAGGAAGAAATCTCAGGCGTGCCGGGAATGCGTGCTGACCTGATTCGGCTGCACGGCGACCCGGCGACCGAGCTGCTGCGTTACTGTGACTTCGCAAAGGCGGAGCTCCTGGTGCTTGGTCTAAGACGGCACTACGGGCTGCGTCGTCTGCTCGGCGGTGGAGTTGCGCTGAACGTTCTTCGCGGCGCGACCTGCTCGGTTCTGATCGTTCCGGAGAGTGCACCGCTTGCGCCCAGCGGCGATGCAATCAGCAGGGGGAAAGACACGACGCTGACGTCATATGTCCCGGACATGTGGCCGTCGCAGCTCAAACAATTCACCGAGAGAAACGCCGGTCGCCGTGCGACCCTCGAGGTGAATGGCCCGGACATTGGAGCATTCGTCGAAGTTGCAGAGCTTCCATTCATCGGCGCCGACTACGACCACCGCGACGGGCGCGTCGAAATTCTGCTCGGCGATTTCATCGGCAGTGACCGTCATTTTTCCAGGAGCATTCCGAGTCCCGATTCGGTTTCAGTTCTAAGAGGGTCGGATATGAAGGACGATGTTCTTTGTATCTCGTACGGGGATGGCCAGACGCTGCTTACGTTCACCACATAGTCGGGACAATGCGACCGACGATGCGGCTCACGGTGGTGGTCATGCTCATGAGCGTGCTCGCCGCTCAAGCATCGTCGCAGACTAAGGCAACTCGCGATTCGATGACCGGTGTGTGGTGCGGCTCGGCGCAGATCGTCGTGACTTGGACTGCCCAGCGAAATCTTGGTGTTCGACTGTTGATTCCTCCCTCCGGAGAAATCACCGGGCAGGTCGGTGATGCGCGGCTCGTAGCGGGACGTCTCGAGCTGAATCGTGGCGCCGTCGGACGAATGCTGAACTTCAAAACCGATTACTTAATCGTCGGAAAACTCGACGGGCCGATCATTGCCTCTGAGAAAATCACACGTGGCGAAGTAAAGATGCCGTTGAACTGGACGGGATCGGAATTTCACGGAGGCGTGAACACAGATGGATGGAAGTTCGGCGGGAAAGATCATATGGTGCTCGCCGCGTCACATCTGGTTCTCAGGCGGTGGATTGCGCCCACAAGTCGTCGTGTCCGCGGCGCCTGCTAATCCGCTACTCGCGTCCCGAAGGTTTCCCTTACAAGAATCACAAACATCGCCCGACTCTCAAAACGCTCTCGAAATCGTACTCTGAGAGCATGAGACTTCTCACAACTCTATTGATCGTCCTCGGCGCGCTGATCCTGATGGGCAGCGCCGCTTCTGCGCAAGATAAATCCGGGACACTGCGTCTTCCTGTGCGCGCGGACAGCAAGCTCTGGCTCGAGGGAAGCTCGAACATTCGCGACTGGACGTGCAAGGCGACGGCAATGGAAGCGCTGATTGCAATCGCTGCGAATTCGGTTGACAGTCGCGATGATGCTGCAGTCTCAAGATCTCTTCGGGGCGTTGACGTGATCGTGCCGGTTCGAATGCTCAAATGCGGTGACCGTCACATGGAAGCGAACATGTACACCGCCCTCAAAGCGCCGAAGCTGCCGGAGATGAGCTACATCATCGCCGACTTCGAAATCACACCCGTGTTGAGCGACGATGGCCTCTCCGTCCAGGCGACCGGAAAAATGTCAGTCGCAGGCGTAGAGCGTCCGGTAAACATGACGGTCAAAACGGAACGCCTTGCTGATGGCACGCGCAGAGCTCGCGGTACAGTGCCAATTCGAATGACCGATTTTGGAATCACTCCACCGCGCCCGTGGTTCGGCGTCCTGCGCACCGCTAACGAAGTGCGAGTTCAATTTGAGATCTACGTGAGTCCACAAGCTCTTGCTTCCGCGCAGCACGAATCGATGACACAGGCAAAGGTTCCGGGAGCGCCACCTGAATATTGAACGGGAGAAGACGATCATGACCGCTACGGCGAAAACCCCGATTGTCCGCGAGCTTACCGAGAAACGCAGCTCGCGCACACGTTCTCCCGTCATCCTCATCGCGACCGATGGGTCGGAGACATCTCTCGCCGCGTACACTGCTGCCGAGCTCATCGCGGCCGAGCTTCACGCGCGAGTGCACGTACTCTCGGTGCTCGAGCCGCTCCCGACGATAATGCCGCCCCCAGGCACGCCGATCCTTGCAACGGGAATCGACAAATCGAGAGAAGACGCGCTACGCATCGACATGGTGGAGCAGCTGCTGAAGCTCGGCAAATTGGCGAAATGGAGCACTGAGATTCGTATCGGCAAACCACCGTCAGTCATCGCCGAAGTCGCAAACGAACGCAACGTGGATCTCGTCATTGTCGGAGCGAGCCGCCACGGAGTTGTGGATCGCCTGTTCGGGGAGGAGACTGCGACGCAGCTGGCCAGGCGAATCGAGCGACCCCTTCTCGTCGCCGCGCCCTTGATTGCCAGACTACCGAAACGCGCCGTCATCGCTCTCGATCTGTCTCCTGCAGACCGCTCGAGTTTTGTAACTGTGCTCGAGATGGTTGGCTCTCCTCACAGCGTATCGGTGTTGCACGTGGAGCCTCGCTCGGAAGCGCTCGGCGTCGATTGGGCGGAGTACGACCATGAATATCGCGCCGAAGTCGAGAGCGCGTTCCGTAAGTTGAATGAACAGCTTGCCACGCTCCCTCACATGCAGTCCGATTTAGTTGTAATGCACGGAGATGCAGCTCGCGAAATCAATCAATTCGCGCAAAGCGTGAAAGCGGAGCTGATCGTGCTCGGCGTCAAGCGACGTGGGGCTTTTTCGATTACGCCGGGCGGGGGAATCGCGATGAAAGTTGTGCGCGCGGCCGAGTGCTCAGTGCTTCTCGTGCCGAGCAACGCCTGACCGTTACGCGATAAGTAATCCAACAACGCTCGCTGCAGCCAAGCCACCCAATCCGGCCGAAGCGACGCGGCGAAAGCGATTGTTTCCCATCGCGACAGTCAATCCGAGCTTGAGCAGCGTGTTAGCGAGAATGCCAATAGCAATCGCGCGCGCGGCGATTCCCGGCACAACCGATCCATCGATCCTGCTCATCGAAACCGTCAATGCATCGACGTCAGTGAGACCGAGGACCGCCGCAGCGGGATATAGAGCGGTCGAGCCCCACATGCCCCGAACAAACGAGAGAAGCACCATCGCGACCTGAAATGCCATTGCCATTTGAATTGCGTTTCCAAGCCGCAATGGATTCGCGACATCGAGACTCACGCCTTGCTCCGAATCGGCGTGACCGCGTCTCGACCACAGGAGCATCGCTACACCCAGCGCTGCCGGAGGAAGCAGGAACCAGGCGAGTCGAATCGCAACATCAGTATTGAGGACGGCGCTTACGATCAGAACTCGCGGAATGAGAATCGTGCATGCGCCGAGTACGCCGTATGCTAGTCCGCGCGCGATGCTTGCTTCCTGCCGGCTCTTTCGCGAAAAATCGAGAGTGACGGCGGTGGACGAAATGAGTCCGCCGGCGAGGCCCGTGAGCGTATATCCGGAAGACGGACCAAGCGCTCTGCGCGCAAGAAATCCCATGAAGTTGAGCCCCGAGAACAGAAGTACGATCATCCACAGCGCGCGCGGTCTGAAATCGATTGCTCCCCAGAAGGGACCAGTCGGCAGGAGCGGCAAAACAACGAGTGCAAGGACGGCGAACTGCAACGCCGCGCGAAGCTCCTGCTCATTCACACGGCGCACGATCCAATGCAGGCGAGTTTTCTCGCTGAGGGCGAGCACGACGATCGATGCTGCGCCGGCTGATAATGCCAGATACCTCTCGCCCGCGAGTACACCGAGTAGCACGACTATCAGCGCTGCCGCTTCAGTCGTCCCGTCAATGTCTACGTTTGGTCTGCGGACTGCCATGATGTAAGCAGCGATGCTGATTGCGGCGCCACCGGCAATAGCGACTGATGCAGGACCTTCGTGTGACTCACTGAGCAGCAAGCCAGCTACACCGCCAATCAGCCCAAGCAGAAGAAAAGTTCTCAGGCCGGCGAATCGCGCGTTGGGTCCAGTTGTGTGTCCCGACCATTCGCGCTCGAGCCCTACTCCAAGTCCAACCAGCCCAGCGATTGCCAGCCGTACCGCGGCGTCGAGCTCGGCGGGCAACCTGCCAATCACGGGTTCTTCTCGAACACGTAGGTACGGGTTGTCAGCTTACGGTTGGCGACGGCTTTTGCAATGTCCATTGCCGAAACGATGCCTACGAGCTTGCCGCGAGCGACAACGAGTACGCGATGGACTCCGTACTGGCGCATCATGTCTGCTGCGCTTATCGCGTCTGCGTTCGGCGACAGCCAGCGGATCGTCTTCGTCATGGCTTCTTCGACGACGTGATTCGACATGACGTCTGACGAAGACTCGCCCTGAGTATCGATCACATCGGTCGTGTCCTCGCTATGCTCGTCCCACATGTCGGTGAAAAACGAAGCAGACTCCGACTCCTCGTCGTCATCCCATTCTTCGGACTCCTGCCATTCGTCAGGGAGGCTCTGCTGCGCTTGCCGCTCATCGTCGCGAGGCGGTGCAGCTGCGAATGAAAGGAGATCGCCTGCTGAGATTACGCCGACGACCTTCTTTCCTGAGATGACGGGTGCACCGCTCACATGCCGCGAGCTTAGGATCTCCATGGCTTCCCGAAGCGTCATCTGCGGTTCGAGAGTCACTACTTCCCGTGTCATGATATCGCGTAATCTGAGCATGGCTGCCGTCCTGAGAGGGATTTGATCTGCAAGGAGACAATACCGGGTTCAAGAGCGACGACTTATCAGGGGAAACTTGAAATCGGAGTGGGGAAACGCCGACCTTCGTTTCCGGTTTTGCCCGATAACGACACCATCGTTTATTGGCGAACGTGAGTCCTATAGCGAGACAAAACCTTCACCGGCGATTTTGACATCGCCTCGAGAGGAGTTATGGGCAATCTCAAGCTTGGCGCGAATGTAACGGTGTTTCTGATCTTCTTCGGGATCTCGTTACTCGACGCGATCTGGTCGCATCACTGGGTGGGCGCATTTCTGTGGCTTGCGTTCGGCGCTCTGTTTCTGCGCGCGGATTCGCGGAAGGCAGAGACGTAAGCTGAGCATACACCGATAAGACACATCAGGGATTTCCGCCACAGTCAGCCGGAATCGTCTGATGATCTTCCGGTTTTTGCCGATGAGAAATCCGAAGATTGAGTCGGCGCCCGAATTGCATAGAGGCTGCCAGCGCGCGTCGAGAATTCAGCGTCGTGTCAGCAAAGCAATTGTTTCCGAGGAGTGACAAATGTCCACACCGCTTCCGCCTCATTCTCCAGAAATTGCGGGTTTGGCCCCGGCGCTGACATCGAGACGACGGTTCCTCGCTCAAGCATCTACGCTCTCGCTCGCAATTCCGGGAGTCGGCGCTGCACTCGCCGCCTGCTCCGCCCCCGACAAAGCAAACCTGTCGGACACGAGCGCAGGGTCTGGACCGGAGAGCGGCCTCACACCTGGTCGAGAGCAGGACTCTCTGCGACATCGCAACTCCGACAGCAGGCTCGATTCCTCGCTGTTGAAAGGCGCGCCACACACTGACCTTTCGGCGAGACACGCAGGCGCCGTGCGATCCGATGTGTCGTATCATCGCTACGACCCTGTCTTGCCACCACTCGTTACTGGCAACCTCAGTCTTCACTGGCATGCGCGTGAAGCCTCGATCCGAATCAGTGACGATACTGTCGTTGCAGGTTGGACGTTCGAGGGCAGCATCCCCGGTCCGGTCGTCCATTGTCGAGTTGGCGACACAGTGGAGTTCACGCTGACCAACGACGCGGCCGTACCGCACTCGATGGATTTTCACGCAGCGCAGATAGATCCCAAGGTGGCCTTTCGTTCCGTCCCGAAGGGACAGTCCATCACGTATCGATTCAGGCCGAAATGGGCTGGTGCGTTCGTGTACCACTGCGGTACTGCACCGGTCTTGATGCACCTCGGCTCGGGGATGCACGGCGCGATCATTGTCTCGCCGCGCGAGCCGTTACCCCCAGCCAGGGAATTCGTGCTCGTGCAGAGTGAGTTCTATCTCGCGGAGGCAGCGGGCGGTGTGGCTGCATTCGACTATCAGAAAATGCTTTCGACAATACCTGATTTCGTGTCCTTCAACGGCCGTCCCAATCAGTACGTCAAAGATCCAATCGTGGTGAAGGTTGGTGACAAAGTCCGCTTCTGGGTTGTCAATGCGGGGCCGACGCATCCGTGCAATTTCCACGTGGTCGGCGACCAGTTCGATACCGTGTATCTGGGTGCACCGCCGACAAACGCAATCCGCGGTGTTCAGACGTGGGCTGTCGCTCCGGGCGGCGGCATGTGCTTTGAGCTCATGTGCGACATTCCCGGTGAGTTTCCGTTCGTAAACCACGGCTTCGGCCACGGGCAAAAGGGCGGAATTGGGTTTCTGGTCGTGAAACCCTAATAATTCTGACGCTGGGATTCTCCCTACAAAGCCCCTCCGAATAGTCCGGTAAAGTTCCAGTTTTCTCCGACCGAAAAAGCATCGGGTCAGGAGAGGCTTGTCTCGGCGCTACACAAACTTTCGCCGGCGGATCAGCAGGCGCTCGCGAGCGGAATGACTGCGTGGCTCGGAGCAGCGGGAATTCTCGATGCTCCTCCGACTATGTTCTTCGAAGGTGAGGAGGACTCACGCGTGGAGCGCGCTCGTCGAAGTCGTTCTCGGTAGAAAGAAGTGAGTGGGCCGGGATGGGAGGTGCACGTCGAACCATTCCATGGCCAGGGCTGTTGCGGTCTCCATCGCGCCACGCTCTTCGAAGCGATGTGTTGCCCCTCGTATCACTTCGAGCTTTCGCTCGCAATCGAGGCGCCAGTACGCCCAGCGATTCAGTGCCAGTGTCTGAACGTCGTCGCCGCCGACGATGAGTAGCGTCGGCGCTTTTACCTTGTGCAGCGCAACGCCGGCGAGGTCAGGTCTACCGCCTCGTGACACGATTGCGTCGACGAGATTTGGTCTGTAGGCGGCAGCATGCAATGCCGCTGCTGCGCCGACACCCGTAGCAAAGAATCCGACTGGCAGAAATGCCGAGTCGCCTTCTCCCTTTACCCAGGTTGCTGCGGCAATCAATCTCTCTGACAAGAGATTGACGTCGAATCGCAAGGCGGCGGTGAGCATATCCTCACGCTCTTCATCGGCGGTGAGGAGATCTACGAGCAGCGAACCGAACTTCTGGTCGTAAAGCTCTCTCGTGACGATCCGATTTCGCCGACTGAACCGGCTGCTGCCGCTTCCGTGTGCGAATATCACAACACCCTGCGGGTCCATGGGCATTGTCCAGTCAGCTTCGATCGACCCGCCGTCAATTTGAATTCGTACGGGGCGATCGATTGGTCTGGAATAGGATATCGTCGTCATGGCGCGCGCGTCCTCGGGTAATGGTCGCGCACTAATCTGGCGTGTGGATCACTAAACGCTGTCAGGAAAAAGCTGGAAAAAGCATCAGTGAAATCCCAACACGGTGCAAACAACGAGAGCCCTCGCATTGTGGTTTCCCACTCTGCGAAGGCTCCGTTTGCTGGCGGATACCCGCCGGTTCGTGTTCTGTGAATCTCACACAGGCGACTGGTGTCCTCACCTCTGTCTGACGGCCGACTCGGGTTTTCCGGAGATTCCGGATTTTCAATTGTGGCCAGCTACCTCACAATCTGCACGACGGATTCGAACCTCCATCGTACTGCTCTTCTTCGGCGTCCCTGTGAAGAGCTCATTCACGGTTTTCCGTCCCGTGAATGCGAGGGGAAATATGACGAGTCATCGGCGCTGAAATCATCGGCGAAACCCTGTTTGTGTGTCGGGGATTCGCCGATGAATCCAACCATTACAGCGTTACCATGAGCTTGTCGTCGACCGACCACACTCCCGGAGTTGCCCACGCCGCGTTCTCCGCTTCCTTCATCTCCAACCACGAGTGGACGGATCCGCGCAGCGTGACCTTACCGTCGAGCGTATCGACTTTGATCTTGTCGGCGTCCACCTCGGCGCGACGCTTCAGGGCAGCCTCGATGTTCTGCGTGACTTTTGTCGTCGTCACGCCCGGTTTCACGGAAATGACGTTGCTTACGCCTTTCACTCCGTTGAGGAACCTGACGCATCGCTCGGCAGCGCTCTTCTGGTAGAAGAACTCGACGCCACCTTCGAGCGTGACCCAGCCGTTTTGGATTTTGGCTTTGATCAGCTCGTCGGGAACTTCAGTGTCCCACTTGAGCGCATTGATCACAGCATGCGCGACCTCGGTGTCAGAGCGCTGTCGCGAGGTCGGAAGCTTCACCTGAATGTCCTCGGCAACCGCGCGCACGCCAGCGACTCTTGCGACAGCATGCTCAGCCGCGCGCTTTTGCGCGTAGCTCTGCACATAGCCGCCCAACGTCACTACACCATCCTTTACCGCAACTGCGATCTCTTTTTCCGAGACGGTCGGTTCCCATCGCAGCTCGTCCATCACGTCTTTCTGGAGTTGCATGTCGGATTTCATCTAATGCCTCCTTGGCCAACAGGCCGTGATTGATCTCATCCGAACCGTCGCAAGATGACGGGCAATGGGATCAATATCTGTCGGCGTAACATCGAATCTGAGTCAGCGATCTCCTCACAATTTTTTGCACGAGTGAGGGTTTGGACGACAGTTAGTGAGTATCGTCCCCGATTTTAAAGACTGACTCTCTGATGGATTCTTCGCATCGTGACCATCCTCGCTCCCCCGGCCCCCCGAGCCTTGACGAAGCCGCGTGCAGAGCCTCAGAAAACCGAGGCGGTGTTCGAGGTACGCGCGCTCACCAAGACCTACACGATGGGTGAAGTCGAGGTGAAGGCATTGCGTGAAGTGAATCTCGATCTCTATGCCGGCGAGTTTCTCGTGCTGCTCGGCGCATCCGGGTCGGGTAAATCCACGCTTCTCAACATCATCGGCGGACTCGATGTGCCGACGAGCGGCACAGTTCGTTTTCTCGATCATGATCTGACGAATGCCGGCGACGCTGCGTTGACTGAATTTCGAAGAGATCACGTCGGCTTTGTGTTTCAGTTCTACAATCTCATTCCAAGTCTGACTGCGCTCGAGAATGTCGCGCTGGTGACCGACATCGCGAAGAATCCAATGGAGCCGGCCGAGGCACTCGCGCTGGTGGGGCTAGAGAATCGCTCGAATCATTTTCCGGCGCAGTTATCGGGGGGCGAACAACAACGTGTCGCGATAGCACGCGCAGTCGCCAAGCGCCCCGACGTTCTACTCTGCGACGAGCCAACCGGCGCACTCGATTATGAGACCGGCAAGCTCGTTCTACGCGCGATTGACAAAGCGAATCGTGAGCTGCACACGACAACTGCAGTCATAACTCACAACGCGGCGATCGCGGCAATGGCCGATCGCGTGATCCGCATCACGAGCGGGCAAATCACCGAGGATCATCGCAACGCGCGGAGGGCAGCGCCCGAGGAGTTGAGCTGGTGAAAGCCCTCAACCGAAAACTCTTGCGCGATCTGGCGCGCTCGAAGGCGCAGATACTTTCAATCGCCGCAGTCGTGGCATGCGGAGTCGCATCCGTTATCGCGATGCGCAGCACGCTCGACTCAATGCAGCGAGCGCGAGACGAATATTACACGGCATCGCGCTTCCCGAATGTCTTCGCGTCGCTGAAAAGAGCGCCAAACCGTGTTGCAATGCGAATCGCTGAGATTGACGGCGTCGCCGCGACGGAGACACGTGTTGCCGCTGACGCATTGCTTCGTGTTCCGGGTCTCCCTGAAACCGCTACCGGACATTTCGTCTCCGTGCCTGACGATGGTCAGCCACTGCTCAGCACGCTGTATATCCGTCGAGGGCGATACCTCACGCCGCGCTCTGATGACGAGGTGCTGATCAACGAGCACTTTGCCGACGCAAACAGTCTCGGCCCAGGCGACACGTTGAGTGCGGTGATCAACGGAAAATGGCGCGAGCTGTTCATCGTCGGCGTAGCGCTTTCCCCCGAATTCGTTCACGACGCAGTCCCTTCAGCCGGTCTTGGAATGTTCGGGGACAGCAGGCACGTCGGAATCCTCTGGATGCGAAGGAATGCACTGGGGCCGCTGTACGACATGGACGGCGCGTTCAACGACGTCACGCTGTTGTTGTCGTCCCGCGCAAACGAGCAGCATGTGATCGCGGAGCTGGATCGCCTGCTCGAGCCATACGGAGGCGGTCACGCTTACGGGCGAAAGGATCAGCTTTCCAACAACATCGTTTCCGGCGAGATCGAGCAGCTTCGCGTCTTCGGAACAGCGATGCCCGTAATCTTTCTTTCGGTCGCTGCCTTTCTGCTCAACGTAGTACTTTCGCGGCTCGTCGCCACGCAGCGCGAGGAAATCGCCGCGCTCAAAGCATTTGGCTACGGGAATTCCAGCATCGCAGCGCACTTCCTTGGCTATCCGGTAAGTGCAGCGATCATTGGATCGATTGGAGGAATAGCGCTCGGTGTCTGGGTCGGATCGAAGTACACGATGCTTTACACGCACTATTTCCGTTTTCCCGCTCTCGACCATCATACGAGCGTCCCGCTCGTACTTGTCGCCGTACTCATAAGCGGTGCGGCAGCGGTGGTGGGCGCGCTCGCCGGAGTTCGTGCAGCAGTTTCGCTTCCACCCGCAGAGGGAATGCGACCTCCGTCGCCGGCAGTATTCAAGCGACTCTGGGCCGAACGGCTGGGAATCGAAGGGATTTTTTCTCCAGCGGTCAGGATGATAATGCGAAATCTCGAGCGGCGACCGCTTCGCACATTGGCATCGGTCGTCGGTGTAGCACTCGCCGCAGCAATTCTCGTCGTCGGGACTTTTGCGTTCGACTCAGCCGGATACATGGCCGACGTTCAATTCAGAAACGTTGAGCGTGAGGATCTCACGGTCTCGTTTACGCAACCGCGTCCTGCACGCGCATCGCGCGAGCTCGCGCATATCGCTGGTGTCACGCGTGTCGAATCCTACCGTGCCACGCCGGTGCGCATTCGTGCCGGACATCGTTCAAGGCAGATACTGGTCACGGGACTCGAGGCAGACGCTCAGCTGCGACGCATCGTTGATCGTAACTCGAGACGTTACACACTTCCGCGATCAGGTCTCGTTCTTACGACGGCTCTTGGCCAGATACTGCATGTACGGCCCGGCGATACGGTATTGCTCGAGCTGTTGGAAAAGGGAAGCAAGGTGAGACCTGTAGTGGTCTCAGCGCTAGCGGATGAGCTCATCGGTCTCTCCGGCTACATGGAAATCGGCGAGCTCAATAGAACGATTGACGAAGGTTCCGTAGTCAGCGGAGCGTACCTCTCGATTGCACCGGGTGCGGCAGCGTCAGTTCAGCAGCGGCTCGGCGAGCTACCCGGAGTCAGTGGCACCGCGACCCGCCAGGCGATGCTCAAGAGCTTCGATGAGCAAATTGCGGAAAGTCTGAGATTGACAGTGATGATAGTCGTCAGTCTCGCCTGCGTCGTCGCGCTCGGTGTGATCTACAATGGAATTCGCATCGCGCTGTCGGAGAGATCGCGCGAGCTGGCGAGTCTTCGAGTACTTGGTTTCACCAGGCGTGAAATTGCTTCGCTGCTCTTTGGCGAACAGGGAGTGATCAATATCCTTGGCACTCCTCTCGGAATGGTGATGGGATTCGGGCTCGCGTTCTGGATTGCTACGGGATTCAAAACGGAGCTGTATCGCTTTCCGGTGGTTGTTCTCCCGCACACTTATCTGTTCGCGGCCGTCGTGATCCTTGTCGCCGGTATTCTCGCTGCCGCCATGATGCGCCGCCGCATATACAACCTCGATCTCGTCTCGGTGTTGAAGACGAGGGAGTGACAATGAGCCTTCCACGTGGGACTAGACGCATTGCAACGATTGTCGTCGCCTTCGTTTTGGTGATCGCGATCGCCGGATACGCGATGCGACCAGAAGTGATCGCGGTGGAGACCGCCGTTGTGAAGCGCGGTCCGCTACGGGTGACGATCGACGAAGATGGACGAACTCGTGTGCGAAATCGCTTTGTCATAGCCGCACCGGTAGCCGGCCGCCTCGAGCGAATTACTCTGCGAGAGGGTGACGTCGTTTCGCGCGGGCAAACCGTTGCGTGGATCGCACCGCTTCCGCTCGATTCATCGTCGTATCACATCGCCAGTGCGCGCCTGCGGTCTGCGGAGGCGCTGCGGAATGAGGCAGCATCGCGAATAGACCAGGCGCGTGTTGCTCTCGACCAGGCACGAAACAGCGATCGCCGCCGAGCTGCACTGCTTTCCGCCGGCGCGGTCTCTCCGGAGCAGCGCGAGCAGTCAGCCGCAGACGTGCGCTCGAGCGAGAAGGAGCTTGCTGCTGCATCGTCGCGCGCGAGGGCCGCGAATGCAGATGTCGACGCTGCACGCGCTGCGTTGTTGCCGACAGGGACCGATGCACCTCATGCTGTGCCCGTTCGCTCGCCGGTGAAGGGACGCGTCTTGCGCGTGCCCGAGCCAAGTGAGCGAGTGATTGCGGCGAGCGCACCGATACTCGAGCTTGGCGATGCAGCTGCACTCGAGGTGATTTCGGATGTTCTCTCCTCAGATGCTGTTCGTATTCAGCCGGGCGACGCGGTCGAGATCGTCGAGTGGGGCGGTGATCACGCGCTGTCTGGACGGGTTCGTTCCATCGAGCCCTCCGCCTTCACGCGGGTATCCGCGCTTGGTGTCGACGAACAGCGTGTGAATGTACTCGTCGATCTACTCGATCCACCGCCAGCGCTCGGCGACGGATTCAGGGTCGAAATCAGAGCGACTGTCTGGGAGTCCGATGATATTTTGAAAGTTCCGGCGAGCGCTTTGTTTCAGCGCGATGGAGCGTGGGCGGTCTTCGTGGTCGAGAACGGGCGTGCCGCATTGCGAAAAGTCAGCATCGGCCATCGAGCCAGTGCGTTCGTTGAGGTTGTCGATGGGCTGAATGCAGGAGAGCGCATCATTCTCTTTCCGTCGGACAAAGTGGACGCTGGGTCGAGAGTGCGGTGACAAATGAATCAGTGCGACGCCGGGTTTTCTCAGCGGGAACTGCTGCATGGGCAATCTTTGCGTTAGCTCTCGCGATGAGCGCAGCGTCTGCGCAGTCACAGTCAAACGCCGTGGTCAACTTATCGATCGAGGTGAACGTGCCTGCATACAGACTCGATGTCATAGGCGGAAAAGATCGGCTCGCGTCCTATTCCGTTGCTGTCGGTCTTCCGCGATACGCTACGCCGCTCGGCGATTTCGCACTCACTCAGATTACGTGGAATCCGTGGTGGAACCCGCCGAAGACCTATTGGGCGCGACATGAAAAGATCACGCCTCCCGGTCCGACGAATCCAATGGGGAAGGTCAAGATGCTTGTGGGCGGGAGCGTCTATTTGCACGCGACGCCGTTTGTGTCATCAATGGGTCGCGCCGCATCGCACGGCTGCGTTCGCATGCGCACGGACGATGCTGTCGCTCTCGCGAGATTGGTGCAACGTACGACTGGAGCAGCGATTCAAGAAACGTCGCTGGATTCGCTGCTTGGGAAGTGGAACGAGACGCGAGAGCTGAATCTTCCCGTTGCTGTGCCTGTTACTATCGAGTATCACCTTGTTGAGCTCCGGGGCGACACTCTCTTGTTGCACCCGGATGTCTATCGTCTCAGCAGAGAAGATCTCAACGAAACGGCGCTCCGCGCTCTCGCGGATGCAGCATATGACACAAGTCGAATCGATCGGATAACACTTCGACGGTTCGTGCGCCGCGCACGGACAGACCACGTTCGAATTTCAATCGATCAGCTAAAGTCGACGCACGCCGACCGAAACACCGTGGGTCAACTTCAGGAATTCCCTTACGCTCGCCGCTACGTGGCCCCGACAGAGTTTGCGTTTACGGCAAATACGTTTCACACGACAGTGCGCACCGGATGCGCATGACGGCTAATTACAGGAGATGACCATGGCCACTCTCACCAGTAATGTCCCCCAGAATACCGAAACCGTCGGTAGCTGGTATCCTCCCGAGGCAAAGGCTGTTTCTGGTCCGCTCCTTGTCGCCACTGACGGATCATCCGCGGGCGAAGCTGCATTCCGCGCGGCGGCCACTATTGCCACGAAGTCATCGACCGGCGTCGAGGTGTTGATCGTTGTCGAGCCGTTACCAGTGCTCGTGCCCGATCCCTCGGTTGTTATGCAGCCGCTAGTCGCCTCACCAGCGGTTCTCGAAGCTTATCGTGAGGGCATCCTCGGTCAACTGCGCGAGATCGCTCCGCCCGGACTCGAGTGGCGCGTCGACGTAGAGTACGGACGTCCCAGCTCTGAGATTGCGGACCAGGCGCGCAAACGAAAAGCGCAGCTCATCGTCATCGGACTGGTGCATCACGGCGTGTTGGACAGAATTCTCGACGGTGACACGGCGCTCGAGGTTGTGCGACACTCTCACACGCCGGTGCTGCTGGCTTCGTCCAACTGGAAGTCGCTTCCGAAGCACGCTGTGTTCGCGGTCGACTTCAGTCGTCAAAGCATGCAAGCCGCGCGCGAGGGGCTTCGCCTGCTGGGTGATAATGCCACTGTTGTCCTCGCCCATGTACGCCCGATGCCCACGGTCTACGATGGCATGGGAATGTGGGAAATCGAATACGAAGAAGCCGCGAAGAAAGAGCTCGCGAAATTTGCGGAAGCTTTGAATGCAGGTGCGGAAGTGCAGGTGCAGAAAATGTTCTTGCGCGGAAATCCGGCGGCGGCGCTTCTCGATGTCGCCGAGAAGATTCGCGCGGATCTCATCGTTGCTGGCACGCAGGGCGCCGGATTCATGCAGCGCTTACTTGTCGGAAGTGTGGCGACTCGGTTGATGCGTCATTCGGCCCGGTCACTGCTGATCGTACCACGCGGGTCGGAGTGATGCGGAGTCTCAATCTCCTTGCGGTCGCTGCTATCGCCGCGACCTGTGCGCTCGCGCCGGCGAGCGTTCGCAGTCAAGAGCAACCGGCCGTAAAGTCCGACGTGCTCATTCGTGTTGAAGGGCCAATGAAAGTTGGTCCCACCGATTCTATCGGGACGCTGGTGATCATCGGCAATAACGTCGACGTTCTCGGAACGGTGCGAGAGCTCATCGTGATCAACGGCAGTGCCCGAATTGAAGGAACCGTTCTGAACAACATGACTGTTCTCAACGGAAGCGCTGATCTAGGCTCCTCGGCGCGCATCGGGAAGGACGTGTTGTTATATCGCAGCACATTGAATTCAGCTACAGGTTCTCGTATCGGCGGAACAGTTCACAATGAGATGGGTGTGTCGCTCGGCGCTCGCGCATTGTGGCTGCTTTGGCTGAGCGTCACGATCGCGATGATCGCCGGCGGTCTCGCTCTCGGATATTTCGCGAAGGATTCTCTTGGGCGAGTTGCGGATGGATTGAGATCTGAATGGCGCGGAACAGTCGTGACCGCTCTTGTCCTCCTTTTCGGACTGCCTGCCGCGGCCGTGCTCAGCTTCATCACCGGGATAGGATTCGTGCTCGGGTTCTTCATCATGTTCGTGATGATTCCGTTCCTGTCCCTGGTTGGTTACGTCATCGTAGCGACCTCGATTGGAAGAGCACTGCTCGGAGCTGAGCGCGATGATGCATCGCGAATGTTCACGGCGATCGCTCTTGGAATTCTCATACTGCAGCTGGTGCTAGTAGTTCCGGGAATCGGCGGGGTCGCCGTGCTCGTAAGTAGTCAGCTCGGTGCCGGCGCGCTCGTATATCGGACGCGGACGAAAAACCGCAGCGTACCAGTGCCTCATGGATTGATTATCCAGCCGGCCTGACGAGTAGAGTGCGATGGCATTCCCGTTCTCGCGGGCCGAGTTCTTCGCGGTGTTCGCTCGTTACAACGACGCCGTGTGGCCGGCGCAGTTTGCTCTTTACGCTCTTGCGATTGCTGCAGTGATTCTCGCGTTGCGCCGGTCGAGCGGAGCGAGTCGCGCTGCCTTCGTGATTCTCGCTTTGCTCTGGCTCTGGATGGGCGTGGTGTATCACGCCGGTTTTTTTGCGGAGGTGAATCCGGCCGCGATTGGCTTTAGCGCAGTTTTCCTGGTGCAAGCGCTGTTGTTGTTCTATCTCGCGACACAGAAGAACGTTGTGATCGCTCCGCACAACGCCGCCGCCGGTTGGGCCGGGGCCAGTCTCGTAATTCTCGGCCTCCTCGTCTATCCGATGATGAGCATCGCCGCAGGGCACGAGTATCCTGCACAACCGACATTCGGCCTCCCGTGTCCGACAACGATATTCACGCTCGGCATCTTGGTGTGGGCGATTGATACCGCACCGCGACGCGTATTCGTTATTCCTGTTCTATGGTCGCTGATCGGAACAGTGGGTGCGCTTCAGCTCGGAGTGCCCGAAGACTTTTCACTGGCACTCTCGGTGGCGGTTGTGGCGGTTGTGGCGTTCGTGACGCTCGCGCGAAAGGCCGCAACGAGCGATGATCGAGAACCTAAGCGTGTCCTTTTAGGACGAATGTGATCCTTGCTGTTAGTCGATACCTGACGACTTTGTTGTTTTCGACTATGGCCTTCATGCTGCTCACCCAGATCTCCTTGATGTTCTCGACGGTCTTGGACGCTTCGGTGAGCGCATTTTGCACCGCGTCGTCCCAGCTCACATCTGACTCGGCAATGACTTCGATGACCTTCGCAATGGATGACATTGAGATTTCCCGATTAGTTGGTTGATGAGGTTGCGCTCGCCGGGCTCCGCGATGCGACATGAGTGATGCAACTGACGAACCACTGCCGCGCCAGAACGGCGACTTGGTTGAGCGCGCCAGGCTCCCCGAAGAGATGCGTTGCATGCCGCACGATCTCGAGCTGTTTCTTGCAACGCAGCCGACGCAGGGCGTCACGGTTGAGATCGATAACCGGAACATCGTGACCACCGACAATCAAAAGCGTCGGTGCGCGCACTTCCTCGAGCGCCGCACCCGCCAGATCGGGACGTCCGCCCCGAGAGACGACAGCTTTGATCAGCGTGGGCCGTTGTGCCGCCGCGACCAGCGCTGCCGCCGCGCCGGTGCTCGCTCCGAATAGCCCAATCGGCAACAGCTTCAATTCGTCCTCGCGTGACGCCCAGTCTATCGCAGCAACGAGACGCTGAGCCAGCAGGTCAATATCAAACCGATGTTGGCGTGTCCTCTCGTCGATCAGCTCTTCGTCGCGCGTGAGAAGATCGAGGAGCAGCGTCGCAAGTCCACCAGTCCACAGCGCGGCTGCGACCGCACGATTCCGTGGACTCATTCGGCTGCTGCCGCTGCCGTGCGCGAAAATTACCAACCCCTGCGCGTCATCGGGGATTCCGAGATCGCCGACGAGAATTCGTCCGTGATCAAGCTCCAGGCGGATTTCGCGCTCATTTACGGGGGAACTCGAGAAGTAGTCCATGAATACTCCGGTGTGATCAAAGCGCAGTGGGATACGTTTCCGGCAGCTCACCCCGTTAGCGATGGCATATGGTTGGACTAATCTCTAACACTCGATCGTCTGCGTCTGTCAGGTGAACCTTCGAGCGTAGTCGGCTCTACCCGTACAGCATACCCACGTCGGCCCGACAGATTTTCACTCATTTCTCTCGCACTTTTCGATGTCGCGGAGTGCATCACGACATCAACAACATCTGTCGAGGGAGACACAATGCCTCACACCAAAATCACCCGGCGCCGACCAAACGTTTCCGTTCCGTTCTTCCGCGCGCCGTTTTTTCCCGCACCGTTTTTCTCCGGTACAGCGTTTCCATCGCTGACGGAGTCCGCCGAGGAGTTCAGCGCACGCGCCAATGAAATGATGAAATCCGCGCTTGCGGGATTTCCTGAATTCTCTGCGGGAGACGGATTTCCGGCGCTCAATGTGAGCGAAGGAAAAGACGATTTCACTGTCACCGCCGAGCTTCCGGGAATGACGGCGAAGGACGTTACCGTCGATTTCTCTGACGGCGTGCTCACGATCCGCGGAGAGAAAGAGCGCGAGGAGACGAAGGAAGAGGACAACCGCAAGTATTACATGTGGGAGCGAAGGTTTGGCTCGTTCCAGCGCGCACTTCCATTTCCCGGCGGAATCGCCGAGAACAAGATCGCTGCTGAGTTCAAGGAGGGTGTGCTGACCGTGCACATGCCGAAAGCGGAAGAGACGAAGACGACCCACCGTCCGATTCCGATCACGGCGAAGTAACCGGTCAAGACTCTGGCGAGGGCGGTGTAATCGGTTGGCAGAAAAAACCGGCGCGCCGCCCCACCTGCTCGAGGGAGAACAAGATGCTGACTTACACAGAGTTGGTAACGCTCGAGCGATCGTTGCATGGGGCTCACGTCCTGACTGTCTATCTTGATGGGACGGCGGAGGATTTTGCCGCGCAGCACAACTGGCGTCTCAAGCTCGACCACTCCCTCAAAGATCTACGAGACTGGCTTGCGGATTCATCGCACGACGAGCGCAAGGAATTCGAGCAATGTGTTGCATTTCTCGAGGAGCAGCTGGCTCCGTTGTCGCGAGGTGTCGGTGCGCGCGGCTGGGCAGCGTTCATTACTTCCGATGGAGTGCGTCACTCCGAGAATCTTCCCGTGCCGATGCCGACAATGGCGGTGTGGAGCACCGGCCCTGCCGTAGCGCCGTACATACGCGCTCTCAAACAAATGCGTCCCGTTGTGCTGGTGCTTGCCGACGGGCGGAAAGCAACACTCTTTCGTTATGACCGCGGATCTCTCGCGAAAGAAAAAACAGTTCGCGCGCACGCAACGCTCGAGCCGCCGTTACACATGGGCGACTCACCCCGTGTCGGATTCCACCCCGGAGTACGAGGTGGAACCGGGCGAGACACAACGCAACGCGCTTTGGAAAAAGGCACGACGCGGATGCTCAAGGAAGCTTGCGACAAGGCATTGCTGCTTGCGGGCAGGGAAGGTTGGATCATCACCGGTGGTATTCCTCGCGTTGCAACTGAGCTCGCTGGATTCATTGCGCAATCCGCTCCCGACCGCGTGTTGAATATCGACGCGCTCGATGTCCATGCGTCTGACGCAGAAATAAAAGCGGCTGCGGAGAGCGCCGCGTCGAAACTACGAGACGCCTACGATCTCCACGTGATCGAAGACATCGCGGGAGAAGCGAACGCGAGCGGTCTCGTCGCTCTCGGAGCTGCCGCAACTCGCGATGCGCTCGAGCAGTCGCGGGTTCGCGAGCTGTATCTGACGCAGACATTTATCGAAGAACACGCCGCTGACGCCGAGGACGCGGTGCGTCAGGCGATGTCCCAGGGCGCAGTCGCAGAAGAAGTTTCGCGCGATGCCGCTCGCGCTCTCGACAGCCACGGCGGAATTGCGGCAAGGCTTCGCTATCGACTGCCTCTCGTTACGACACTCTAAACGAATAAATGGAGAATTCCATGTTCAAAATGCTGCTGGTTCCACTCGACCATTCACCTCTCGCTGAGCAGGCTCTTGGTCCGGCAGCAGAGATTGCCCGGGCATCGCACGCCGAGATCGATCTTGTGATGGTGCATCAGCCAACGCCGTTCGCAGGATTCGCCGATGCTCCATGGAGTTCTAAGCAGGCAATTGCCGAAGAGTATTACCTCGAATCGATTGCCGGAGAGCTGGCGAGCGGCGCATCCATCTCGGCGACGCACGCCCTGCTACATGGGAACGTGCTCGAGATGATCAACGAGCGCGCGCACGACGTCGGTGCGGATCTCATCGTGATGACGTCGCACGGTCGAACAGGATTCAGTCGTGCGTGGCTCGGCAGCGTTGCGGATGCCGTGTTACGACGATCGACGATTCCTGTGCTGATGCTCCGACCCGTCGAGACAAAAATAGATCGACTCGAGGCGCATCATCTCTTTCAACGGATTCTCGTTCCGCTCGATGGTTCGGCGTTGGCTACGGGAATTCTTTCCAGCGCCTCGGATCTCGCAAACTGCGGCAAGTCCCGGGTTGTGCTTCTTCGCGTAGTTCAACCTGTTCCACTCGCGATGCCGAATACCGGTGCACCGTTCGTCTACTCGTCTGCGATGGAAGACGAAGTCGCTACCACTTCCCTCAAGGACGATGCAATCAAGGAATTGGGTGAAGTCAAACGTACACTCGAGAAGGAAGGACTCACCGATATCGAATCGCATGTCATCGTTGCGAGGCACATTGCGCCAGCGATAATCGATTACGCTCGTGACCACGGAGTGGATGCGATCGCAATGTCCACGCAAGGTCGTGGCGCGTCGCGCTTGCTCGTCGGAAGCGTTGCCGACAAAGTCCTTCGCTCTAGTGGATTGCCGATCCTTCTGCGACGACCGGTGAGCTCGAGTGTCGAATCCGATTTCGTCGTGTTGGAAAGCATAACGGAGCAATTGCCGGCGCTGGCTCACGCATGATTTCGCGTAACGTGCGGTGACAACGACCTGGCTCTCCAGTACCGACTCAGCGCCGATAGTTGTTCGGAAGTGGCCACTTCCGATTGACCGTGCTGAGATCAAACCTGTGGCGGACGGGGACCACCCAGAGCAGCTCGCATTGATGCTCGGTGGGGGCGGCGCACGCGGTGCCTATCAGGCTGGAGTACTGCGTGGTATCGCACGGCGATTCCCGGATCTGCGGTTTCCGATCCTGACAGGGATTTCAGCAGGTGCGGTCAACACCGTTTATCTCGCGGCGCAGAATGCCTCGATCTCCGAGGCAACCGATGATTTGATCTCGCTCTGGCTTCGCCTCACGCCCGAGCGAGTGTATGATGTTCGCGCTTTGCCACTCGTTCGAAACGTTGCCAGGTGGGGCACTCGGCTGGTCTCAGGAGGAATTGGTACGGGGCCCGAGCCGATGCGCGGCATGCTCGATTCGCAGCCTCTGCGTCAGATGCTCTCTCGTAGTTTCGAGACCGCACCTGATGGCTCTCTCGTTGGAATCGGACGCAACATCGCTAGCGGATCCCTGAATGCCGTTGCGCTCTCAGCGACGAGCTATGCCACCGGCCAATCAATGACGTGGGTGGAAGGTCGAGACATCAAGCTTTGGCAGCGCCCGCAACGACACAGTGAATCAACGCGACTCACCATCGACCACGTGATGGCGTCGAGTGCATTACCAATGCTTTTTCCCGCAGTGCGCGTCGGTGACGAGTGGTTCGGGGACGGAGGAATCCGGCTAACCGCACCACTCTCGCCGGCGTTGCACCTCGGCGCATCGCGAATTCTGACGATTTCGACGAAGCACCGCCCATTACGCCTGCCGACTGACTTGAGATCATCGAGCGGATATCCTCCACCAGCGCAAGTTCTCGGAGTGTTGTACAACTCGGTTTTCCTCGATTTGATCGATGAAGACATTTTGCGTCTCAGGCGAGTGAACAGGCTACTCTCCAATCTCTCGCCGGAGAAGCGCGTCGGCATGCGTGTGGTCGACATCATGGTGATCCGACCATCGCGCGATCTGGGTACGCTCGCTCGTGATCTCGAGCCACGGCTTCCGAGAGTCTTTCGCTATCTGACGCGCGGGTTGGGGACGCGCCAAACAAGGAATCCTGATTTTCTCAGCCTGATTCTTTTTCAGACTGACTACGTTCGCCAGCTGATTGAATTAGGAGAGACTGACGCCGAGGCGTCTGCGGCAAACATCGAAGCATTTCTCGAGCGACCCGTTGAAGCTCGATGTTAACGGTGAAGTAGAGCACAGGCGATGGAGGTCTCATGAGACTTTTCAAGAATCGGCGCGATGCGGGAATGCGTCTCGCCCGAAAGCTCGCGGACTACACTCGTGGTGGTGACGTCATCGTTCTCGGCTTGCCGCGCGGCGGAGTACCAGTCGCGTATGAAGTCGCGACCGCGTTGCACGTTCCGCTCGATGTCTTTGTTGTACGGAAGCTCGGCGCCCCGTACCAGGAAGAGCTCGCGATCGGCGCCATCGCCAGCGACGGCATCTGTGTTCTTGACCGTGAAGTGATCGCCTACCTCGGCATAACCGAGAGTCAGATCGCGAGCATCATCAAGCGCGAGACTATGGAGCTTGAACGTCGCGACAAACTGTATCGCGCATACCGCCCGTTTCCGGATCTTGCCGGACAAGTTGTTGTCATCGTTGATGACGGACTCGCGACGGGCGCGACGATGCACGCTGCGGTCGAGGCAGTTCGCGTGCGACATCCGGCGCGAGTCATTGTGGCTGCGCCTGTGGCATCTACCTCAGCTTGCGCAGCTCTTCGCGAGGTAGCTGATGACTGTGTCTGTGTAGCGAGTCCCGAGCCATTCTACGGTGTCGGCAAATGGTACGATGATTTTTCGCAAACTACCGACCACGAAGTAATGACCCTGCTTGACGGCGCGTATCGGAGGAAGACTTTGGCGACGGCGACGTAAGTGAAAATGAAGAGCGCCCCGCGTTATGCGGGGCGCCGCCGTAATTGCTTCAGTTCCCGCTCAGCTCCGTGAAGTCTACAACCATCACCTCAGGTAGCGGGACAACTGATCGATGTTACCGGACCATTTCCATCGTGCCCTGGGTTCGGGCCATACCCGCCATCGGAGTGGACGATGATGATCTGCTGAATGCCACCTGTAAGATCAGGCCCCGACTTTATCACGTTGTTGGTCACGATGATTCCAACAAATTCAGGAATCGTCTGCGGAGGCGGCGGGCTGTTGCCCACTCTGCTCGTCCACGTGCCGCAAGGATTGCCGTTGCTCGGAGTGAGATCCACGCTCGACGCGAAACCCTTGAACGACAGCCAGCCGTTGTTATGGAACTGGCTCATTGGATTGTTCTTCCACCACTGAGCTCCCCAGAAGTTCACGACGTCATTGATTGCGTGAGGCTCAATGTCACCAATGACGAAGAGCGGGATAATCTCCTGCGGAGGGGTGAAGAAAAAGGTTATGTCAGTACCGTGGTTCCAGTTTGCAAAAGCTCTGACGGTCGTCGTTGTAGCACCGCAGGGCACGGGCTGCGCGGGTATGACTCCGAGGTCATTCACGCAGTTCGTGTTGGTATGGACAGCTCCGGCATTATTGGAGACGTAGGTTGTAGTCACCGCAGACCAGCCGTCGAGCGCGTGAGTGCCTGCAGCGAAATCCGCATCTGGTTGCGTGCGCTCTAGCAACCTCACGCAAGTTCCTGCTGCGACCACATAGGTGTTCGTTGTGGGGCTTCCGCTAGGAGCGTTGAAGACAGTGTTGTTGTCATCACCTCCGTCGCCCTGGTCAGACCAGATTCCACTTCCCACCGGCCATTCAACTCCGTACCCCGGCAGTGCTAGTCCATCATTTTCGTGGGAATTGTAGAAGATGTAGTTGCCCGGGGGACTGCTCGCGTCGACGCAAAGATCGACGTGCTTTCCACTGCCATAGTAATCGGTAGTTATCGTCGCTTCCCGCTGACGTGTGGGCGCGGTGATCGAGCTCCCGTTCTCCGCACACGCACCGAGTACCACGAGTGCAGCAATTGCTCCAGCCGCCAACCCCGCGCGCGCCGCCGAGAAATCGACGAACCGGTTTTGTAACGCATTTGGTAACAGCATAAGACCTCCCTGGGTTTGTTCCATGTCCTTTCACGCTGCGAACCAACGGGAGCAAACTCGCGGAAAATCCCTCTGAAATCAGTCGGGAGAGCATTGATAAGCGTAAGGTTTTCTCGCACCAGCATTCATGTTCCCCCTGATAGAATCGCTGCGAACACGCCGGTATTCTCCGTGTGCAGGATTCGCATTTTCGGGAGGGAACGATGTTCAGCGAAAAACGACTTCTCAGAGGCGGAATGCTGGCTGCTCTTGCCGCCGTGTGGGTTCTGGTTGCCCTGACAACACCCAACGGATTTGTAGATCTCGTGTTGTACATCGGTCCCGCTGGTGTTCTTGCGGTTGCAGTCGGGTGGCTCTTCTTCACATTCGCGGGCAATCTGTTCACCTGGCCGCGTGCCGTCGTCAGTGTCGTGCTTGGCGCCGCCGTTCTGAGTCCCGTACTCGCGTATTTCTTCAGTGCGTCGAAAGATCAGGATCTGATTGCGAAGTTCTTCTTCATGATCGCAGTCGGTTGGGCAGCCAGTCTCGGTGGGATTCTGTGGAGTCTAGGCGGCGCAGCGAGTGACGCAGTGAAGGAATGGCGCATCGACCGCAAGATGAGGCAGCCGCGCAAAGTTTTCGTCCCTGTATGAAATCCCAAATTGCAGGAGTCACAATGAAAGCCTCAAAAACGTTAATCGTGCTCGCATCCATCGCTCTGCTGTCGGCCTGCGCGCTCCATCCGACACCGGTTCCCGTCATTTCGCCGCGATCGGATCTCAGTGCGCTGGTTGGAGATTGGAGCGGCGAATACAGCAGCACGGAAACAGGAAGAAGCGGTAGTATCTCGTTCAAGTTGCAGGCGGGGAAAGACACTGCGTTCGGCAGTGTGATCATGGTGCCGCGAACGCAGGAGGGCGTGACTGCGTCCGGGGTCGTGCCCTCTGATCGTCCGATTGTGAAAGGCATGGCAGCGCAGAGTCCCGGCGAGCTGATCACGATTCGGTTCGTAAGAATGGAAGGGAGTCACGTTGTCGGCACTCTCGATCCCTATCGTGACCCTGATTGCGGCTGTCAGCTGACCACGACCTTCCACGGTGAATTCACCGATGCAAGTACTATCGAAGGAACATTCAATTCGGTCGGGTCGGAAATGTCTCACATCCCCGCGAGTGGACGCTGGAAGGTGCGTCGAGTAGTTCCGTAGCGTCGTTCAGGCAGGCGGCAATGGTGAAAGACCCGGCATGTTATCGGGAATTCCGACATCTACCGCCGATTTCAGTCGCCGAGTGCGAAACCATTCCTGGCGGGAGAGGTTGATTCGATCCGCGCGGTTTATCCATAGCTGAGTCGCGAGGTCGTAACGCGCGAGAACGTTGTGAAGCCAGTACGGCCTGTTCTCTTTCAGCCACGCCTTCTCGTATTCGTCGCGAATCAGAGAATACCCGTCTCGAAGATCCTGAAGCCGCCCGTTGGCTCCACTGATGTCGGCAAGATCTCGACTGATCGATTTGTTGGTCGTGTCATTTGCGCGCGCATACATCTGCACGACTTCATCGGCGAACTGAAATTTCATCCCGATGAAATCGATTTTTCGCGCACCAAGCACGAGAGCATCGATCGCATCGTGTTCCATCAGCGGCGCACGGTCCGCCTCGGCCACGTAAACCATCGCCGATTCCGCCAGGATGCGAAGGTCGTGTGTCGCCGGCCGAATCTTTTGTGCGGTGAGTTTTCCTTCGTCGCTCCACGGATCGAGCCAGAAGAGATAATCACTTGCGTCCCCTACGCCCGCCCGACTCAACAACGCATGAGCGGCGCTGAGCTTCTTTTGCGCCTTCTCGATGTAACCGGTCGTATCGTCGTGAAAAATCTCGCCGAAGCTGTCTTCGAATTGATCGATTCTGCTTTCTCCGCTTTGCCATCCGGCCGCTGCGCCGAATAACGTCCCATACCACACCTGATTGAACAGCGCCTCACCGTCGTCATCCCATGAGGTGTTCAGCAATCCCGTGGCGCCGAGTCGCTGTCCGTCGCGCACGAATCGCTGGATGTTGATGAGCGCGACTGCGTTGTCGGGATAAACACGATTCCAGCTGCTAACACCGGGTGCAACCCAGGTTTCCATTCCGGCGTCGCGAAAGGGAGCGATGAATCTCACGTATGAAGTGTCGACGCCATACGTCCACGCGACGGGCACGAGCGATTTCGGCAGCGTTTTCACGAGATCGGGATGATTCATTGCGACGTCGCCCCAGAATAGAAAGCGCTTTCCGGTCGGGCGCAGCATCACTTCGATCTGCTTCAGAAAATCCAGGTAAACCGTTCCGATTCCCTCGGTACGTACGCGCTCTGCGGTTTGCCCTCGCCCGAGCTCGAACGTTTCGTCGGCGCCGATGTGGATGAAGCGACTCGGAAAGAGCGAGTCAATATGCGCGAACATTTGACGAATGAGGGGAAGGGAACCGGCTTGTCCCGGGGCGAGCACGTGGCCGTGCTCAGTTTCGCCGAGCTGCGAGTACAGCTCGTACTTGAGAACGTGATGTAGATGTCCGAAGGCTTCCTGCTCAGGGATTACATCTATATGGTAGCGGGCTGCATACGCGACGAGCTCGCGAACCTGATCCGGTGTTATCGCGCCGCCTGGCGGAGCGATGAGTGGATTCGATGGATAGGCGAGCGTGTGCTCGAAGTACGGCGAATAAACGTTGATCTTGAATGCGGCGAGAGTCCGCATCTGCTTCTTTTGAAAATCGAGAGTCGGTACCGGTCCGCGCGAGAGATCGTCGTGGAATCCGCGATAGCGCATTGCGGGCCAGTCTCTGATCGTCGCGCGCTCGAGCCGAGCTGATGGGCCGGATCCTCTGATGAGCTGCTTCACCGTTTGCGCGCCGTAGAAGATTCCGGCCGCTGTCGGCGCGATAACGACAACTCCATGCGCGTCAGAAATGATGACGTAACCTTCGTCCTGCATCGCCGGGCTGATTTGAATCGAGCTTTTTTTAAGCAGCAGCTTCGCCTGAGGACGGTCGCTTCTAATGAATGCGATCCTAACCGGAGCGGATTCTCGCACGACGATATGGCGGTTCCTTAGAGCATCGATGAGATCGTTTGCGGTGTGACGATCATCCGAGTCGCGCGGCATCCCGACGCGTATGCCATGGCTGAGCGGCGTCGCGCCCTCACTTCGAATCTCGCGAGGCTGGGGGATGAGGTGTAGACCGTCCTGCGCGAATGCGGGTCCAGCTGACGTGAGAAACAGAATTGCTACGCATATAGAAGTACGCATGCGTAAAGGTAGTTAAAACAGATAGAGAGATTTAGAGATTGAGCGATTGAGCGATTGGGCGATTGGGCGATTGGGCGATTGGGCGATTGGGCGATTGGGCGATTGGGCGATCGATCGCTCTATCTCACTATCGCTCTATCTCACTATCGCTCTGTCGCTCTATCGCTCTATCGCTCTATCGCTCTATCGCCCTGTCGCTCTATCGCTCAATCGCTCAAACGGCGTCCGACAGACTTGTAAAGTTGAAGTCCTTTGCTTTGATCGCCGGCATCACGATCGGGCCACCTGCCTCGGTTCCACCGATGCGCACGGCAGGACCGAGCGCCTCGAGGTTGTTCAACAGGAACAGCGGCGACTCATTGAACCGGAAATTCTTCACCGCCTTCGAGATCTTCCCGTCTTCGATGAGGAACGTCCCATCACGTGTGAGTCCCGTGAACAGAATCGTCCGCGGATCGACCTGCCTCAAATACCACAGCCGGGTGACGAGAATTCCACGCGGCGTCGACTTGATCATGTCATCCATCGATGTCGTGCCGCCCTCCAGCTTGATCGACGTCGGAAAGCCCGTCGGCTGTTTTCCCTGCTTCTGCGCCCAGAAGCGTGAATAGAAAAGTTGTTTGAGTACTCCATTCTCTATCCAAACCTGTCGCGTGATTGGAAGTCCCTGGCCATCGTAGGGCTGCGCGAGAAGCTGTGGATCCTGCGGATCGGAAAAAATCGTAACGCGCTTGTCGACGATCTGTTCGCCGATCTTGTTTCCGCCGCCCTGCTTCGAAAATGCGCTGCGTCCTTCGTCTGCCCCTCGGGCAGCGAGTGCGAATCCCATCAGCTGAACGAGATCGCCCACCGCCTGCGGCTCGAGTATGACAGTGTATCGTCCGGGCTCGATCGCCACTGGATTCCGCGACAACCTCGCTCTTTCGATCGCGTGTGAAGCGAGTCCCGGAAAATCGATCTGTTTCCAATCCGGATGCTCGGCACCCGACCAACCCGATCCCGTGCCATCGTCCGTCCGCACGGTAAGTGTGTAGTTGGCTGTCGTCGAGCGGTTGTACGCAAAAAGTCCCTTGCCGTTGCCAATCGCATTCGCACCGGCGTTGACTACAATGAAGCCGGCAGCTTTGAGATCTCCTGCTTTTCGAGCAGGCTCGAGTGCGGTGAGCGCAGCGCGTGCACGGTCTGCCGGCGTGAGATTGGCTGTCGAATCGAAATAGCCGTTCACCGGCACATATGTCTGTGGGCCCAGCGACGGCATTGTCTCAGGATCGTCCGGAGACAACTTCGCCAACGCTTCCGATTGCTCGACCGTCCGTCGCAGCGATTCATCCGAAAGATCGTTCGTCACCGCAGCAGCGTGTTTCTTTCCGAACGTACTCTGCACGCCGATCGTTGAATTGACCACACCGCCGGCTGTCGACATCTGATTTGCCGCGAAGCGAACATCTGCTTGATATCCGCTGTTCACGTTTACGCCGATCTCATCCGCCTTCGACATCCTCACGACTTTTTCGATCAGCGCCTGCGCCTGCTCGCGACCCATCACCGCGCCATCCGGCATCGCCGACGCAGCCATCTCCAGGAGTCGTTTCGGCTCGCTCATGCTTTCCTCCCGGTGTTGATCACGTTGATGTTGCGGAACCGCGCGGGTACACAGCCATGACTGATCGCATTGACTTGCGGCGGCTGCCCTTTGCCGTCGTTGAACGCTCCGCCCATGAAGTAGCTCTTCTTTCCACCGATCATGTCCATCGAATTCCAGAAATCAGGGGTGCGCATCTGGTATGCGACGTCTTTCAGCATGCCCACGATCTTTCCGCCCTTGATCTCGTAGAACACCTGCCCGCCGAACTGCGCATTGTAGCGTTGCTGGTCGATGGAGAACGATCCGTCCCCGACAATTCCAATTCCTTTATCAGTCGCTGCAATAATGTCGTCCCACCCGATGTCTTTTATTCCGGGAAGAAGTGAGACATTCGGCATTCGCTGGAACTGAACGGTTCCCCACGAGTCGGCGTTGGAGCAGCCGTGCGACCGCGTCGGCTTTTTCTGCGAGTCGTACCACCATTTGAGCCAGTTCGCCTGCTCGCGAGTCGTCTGATAATCGTTGACGATTCCGTTCTTGATTATCAGGAAGTCCTCAGGCTTCACACCTTCGTCGTCGTAACCGATCGTTCCGCAGCCACCTTCCTGCGAGCGATCTCCTTGGATGTTCATGAAGTCGGGACCGTAACGGAATTTTCCCAACATCTTTTCAGGCGGCGACACAAAGCTCGTACCTGCATAGTTCGCTTCGTAGCCGAGTGCCCGGTCGAGCTCCGTTGGGTGTGCGATTGATTCGTGAATGGTGAGCCAGAGATGCGTTGGATGGAGCACGAGATCGTACCGTCCAACGTCGACTGATTTCGCACTCAGCTTCTGAACTGCGTCCTCCGCCCACTTACCTGCATTGCCAACGAGATCCTGCTCGAGGACATACTCCCAGCCTCGGCCGGCGGGAGCGACGACGTTGGTCCGAGTCTGGAAATCCGAATTGTCTGGCGCGACCGCAGTGATCGCAAACGGCACGGCAACACGCACGATCGTCTGCGAGATCACCGAGCCTTCTGTCGACGCGAAGTTTCGATCCTCCTTAACGAACAGCAGTCCGGAATTCACGAACCGCACGCCTTTAACTTTCAACGCTTCTGCGTTCGCCTTCATTAGAAGGTCAGCGCGCTGCTCGATCGGAATCGTGAATGGATCGATCTTGAACGAGCTCTTCCACGTGGCGTTTGGATACGATTGCACGGGAGAGAGCTGAACTGGTTGGTCGCGAGCGATGCGGTTCGCCTTCGCAATCGCAACGGCTTCTCTCGCTGCCGCAGCAACTCCGTCCTTCGTGAGCGTCTTCGACGCGCCAAAGCCCCATGTTCCATCGACGAGCGCGCGAACACCCGCGCCGACGTTATCGACATCGGCGGTTTGAACTATTTGCTGCTCGCGGGTAAAGACAATGCTGTTGCGGTACCGACCGATGCGAACGTCGGAATAAGTTGCGCCGAGGGATTTCGCGGTGTTGATCGCCGTCATCAGGAGCTCGCGAATGACGTCGTCGGGCGGCATTTCAACCGCTTTCCCGCGAATGAGACCGGCAAATGAATCAGCCGGCGACAGAGCACTTGTAGTGGCGATGGCGGCAGCAGCCATTCCGGTCTGCTTCAGAAAATCACGACGTGATTTTTTCATGAGGGTTCTCGCTGGAGTTAGCCGACCTATTATCAGGAGCCGTCCGGCCCATTGCAATCCGGCAAGGCGGAAAACGCGGGTTAGAACGAGGGTCTTACAAAAGAATTACAGTTTGCTGCCGCTACATTTGAGATGAGCGCCAGATAGCTTTCCATTTCGTCACTTCAGACACGCGAACCGGTTTCAAATGGCTCTACAATCCGTTACGGCGAAGGCACATTCCTCCTCGCGCGAGGATCTTCTCGCTGCGGCTTCGAGGCTGCGCGCCGAAGTCGGCAAACGCATCGTTGGCCAGGAAGCGGTAATCGACGAGATCCTCATGGCACTTCTCGCCGGAGGCCACGCACTACTCGTTGGAGTGCCCGGACTCGCCAAGACCTTGATGATTCGCAGCGTATCCGAAGCAATGGACCTCGAGTTCAAGCGAATTCAATTCACTCCCGATCTCGTTCCCAGCGACATCACCGGAACAGAGATCATGGAAGAAGATACGGCGACGGGATCGCGATCGTTTCGATTCGTTCGCGGGCCGGTGTTCGCGAACATTCTTCTCGCCGACGAAATCAACCGCGCGCCGCCACGCACTCAGGCCGCCCTCCTCGAAGCGATGCAGGAACATCGCGTAACTGCCGCGGGCGATACAATGAATCTGCCCGAGCCGTTCTTCGTTCTCGCGACGCAGAATCCCATCGAGCAGGAAGGAACGTATCCGCTTCCTGAAGCGCAGCTCGATCGATTCCTGTTCGACATCCGCATCGGCTATCCCGACGAGAACGCCGAGGTTGGAATACTCCGTACAACCACGGGCGCCGATCCTGATCCACTCACTCCTGTGATCAGTGGCGAAGAAACACGCGCGCTTCAACGAATGGTCCGCGACATTCCAGCTGCCGAGCCTGCCCTTCGATTCGCGGCGCATCTCGTTCGCGCGACGCGGCCATCAGAGAGCGATGCCGGCGAAATGGTGAAGAAATACGTTCGATGGGGAGCAGGCCCCCGCGCGGGACAAGCACTCATACTCGGCGCAAAAGCACACGCGCTTCTAGCCGGAAGATTTGCAGTCGCGCCGACGGACATTCTTCGGGTCGCGCGACCAGTGCTGCGTCATCGCATACTTCCGAATTTCGCCGCGGAAGCAAAGGGCATCAGTGCCGAGCAGATCATCGATCGCCTTCTCGAGGATGTGAAGCCGCCGAAGAGCGACATCAAGGTTTAGCGAGCTCGAGGAGTATCGGGATGGCTCGCACCCGGCTGACACAATGGCTCGGCAAATTTTCGCCAGATGAAAGCCCTGACGCCGCTGAATCATACGACGACTACGCGCATATTCTCGACGCAGTGCGCGGAATCCGATGGCCTGCACGGTCAGCGGTTCGCGGAGGAATTCCCGGAGCGCATACGTCGCGACTCAGAGGAATCTCAGCCGAGTTCACCGAGTACCGACCGTATCGGCAAGGCGACGATCCGCGGCGTATAGACTGGAAGCTTTTCGCGCGCAGCGATCGCGCGTATATCCGTCTCTCCAACGATCGCGCGATTCTGCCGACAATGATCGTAGTCGATGCTAGTGCATCGATGGCTTTTCCAGTTGCGACCAACGCGAAGTGGAAGCTCGCAGCGCAGCTCGGAGTCGGCCTCGGGGCCGTTGCTCGTAACAGCGGCGATCCAGTTGGACTGGTGATAGCGGGTGGAGATGAGCCAATCATGCTCTCTCCGCGAATGCGTCGAAGCGTTACGCAGGAAATTATTCGTGCGGTGTCGACAACTCGGCCCAGTGGAAATACTCCTCTTGCGCCATCGGTGTCGATCGCTGCGCAGTCGGGCGGACGACTCGTGATCGTCACCGATTTTCTCGGTGATGCTGCCGGAGTTCTGGCGACTGCGAGCAGCTGGGTCGCTGCGGGCCGCGAAATCCATGCAATCCATGTGGTCGCGCAGGAAGAGCTGAATCCTTCGCATGAGAGCACAATGGTGTCGGATCCTGAGGCCGTTGAGATCAGGCGACCGATGATCGGTGAAGCGCGTGATCGATATGTCGAGACGTTCGCGACCTGGCGTGATGAGATCGCACATGAGTGGAGCGATGCCGGAATCTCGTACACGCTCGCGGTAACCGGCGCGGAAACTGTGGATCACCTGATTCGAAGAATCGCTGCGATTCGATCAGGCGGGGCAATCGTATGACATTCCTGGCTCCCGGTTTTCTTTGGGGCGCGATTGCGGTGGCTGCCGGAATTGTCGCGTTGCATTTCATCGTCACGCGGCAACCGCGAGCGACGGTGCTTCCCACCGCGCGCTTCGTGCCCGATTCTGCCGCAACTGCAACACTGCGGGATACTCGACCATCCGATTTGTTGTTGATGTTGCTCAGAGTATTAGTCGTTCTCGCAGCTGGCGCAGCACTCGCTCGTCCGGTTGTTAAACCGAGTCGGCAAGCTTCGGGAAGAGTGTTCCTGGTGGACGACTCGCGCGCGGTTGCAAATGTCAGCGAGGCAGCCGACAGCGTGAGGCGACTCTATCGAATGGGTGATGCGGTAATCATGTTCGATTCAACTGCACACTCGCTTGGTGCAAAGCCTCTCGATTCACTTCGTAGCGAAGCAAACATAGACGCGCGCGGAAATCTTTCTGCGGCCCTCATCGCATCGCTGCGTGAGGCAAGCGCGATTCGCAATAAAGTCGATTCGGTAGAACTGGTGATCGTTTCGCCGCTCCTCGATGAAGAGCGCGATGCCGCGACCGACTCGATTCGAAAACTGTGGCAGGGTCGCGCGCGATTTGTGCGAATTGCAGCTCGGTCAGATTCGGCGATCGCTGCCAAAAGCTCGATGGATATTCGATCTACGGCCGGCGACGGTCTTACCGTTGCGATATCGCTTGCATCGAAATCGACGAGTAATGCGTCGGTGCGTATCGTGCGGTCCGCGCTCACTGCCGACGATACGGCGTGGGCTGCGGCCGAGAATCATGTTCTCGTCGTATGGCCAATCAATGAGAGGCCACCGCTTGCCGTCGTGCGTTCGCCTGTCGATCAATCCGGTGGAATCGTGGCTGACGGCGCTCGTGTCGTCGCTGCGTTTGAGCGTCGATGGACTTATCCGGCGGATTCACTTCACGGCGCGCGAGTTGTCGCTCGTTGGGCAGATGGACAGCCCGCAGCGGTCGAGAAGAAATCAGGGCAGGGATGCATAAGATCGGTGGACATTCCTGTGGCGAACGTTGGCGATCTCGTGATTCGCCCCGAGTTCGTCGCGCTGACAAAAGAAATTGCGGCTCCTTGCGGCGAGCGACATTCATCCAAACCTGTCAGCGCCGCAGCGATTGCTTCATTGAGTGGAAGCGGCAAGCTCGCGCCAAGTGACGCCTTCACCGCGCGGAATGACATCACGTCTCCGCTTGCCCCGTGGCTCCTCGGAATTGCGCTCGCCGCGGCTCTCGCCGAATTGTTTTTGCGAAGGGGCTCATCGATTCCAACGGCGGCGCGATCATGACAGTTCGCGAGCGCGTCACTCGAACCCAGCGCTGGCTCGTAGTCGGTGTAATCATATCGGCGCTGGCATGGGGAGCCGGTGTTTATCTCGCGTTTCTCGCGATCATCACAACAATTGCTTCACTCGCGCACAATTCGACATTGGCAGAGAGATTGGTCCTGCCGATTTCGTTGTCGCTTGCCGCGATTGCACTTTTCGTTGTGCTCTGGCGCGGACGCCGAGTCACATCAGAGAGCCGAGTGGCGCTGTGGATCGAGGAGCGGATTCCTCGATTGCACTACGCGGTGATCACAGCGATCGAGCCGGACCTTCCGATCGACGCGCCCGCGCTCGAGTCTTTGGTAGCTCGAGAGAACATCTCCGGGGTCACGACAACCGCCGTCCGTCGCTCGGTTGTGCCGGCCTTGGCGGCGCTGCTTATCGGGGCCTCACTACTATATGTATTGCCGGCACCCGCACTGGGCCGCACTTCGCTCCTCGGCCGCCTTTCCGGGAACGCGAGCTCAAATGCCGTTCCGGCAGGAAGTCGACTCAATGATTTGAAGGTCGAAGTCACCCCTCCTGCGTATTCCGGCCAGGCGCGACAGACACTCGATGATCCGGAATCGGTTCGCGCTCTGGTTGGAAGCAGGCTTGTCGTAATTGGTGCTGGATCGAATTCGGGCATTGCGGCCCGACTTGGTGACGCGACGGAAAATGTCAGCGGATCGCCGTCGGGCTGGCGAACGCAGCTCGTCATGCCGGAAAAACCGGCCGCTCTTCGTCTGACAGATCGAAACTACGAGCGCGTAATCGTTCTCGATCCACAGATCGATGAGCCGCCGAAGGTCGTTCTCACCGCACCCGTAAGGGACACGACGCTTCGCACACCGCAGCTAGTTGTAAAGCTGCACGCAGAGACGACCGACGATGTCGCTCTCGTCTCGGGCTATTACGAGTATCTGATTACATCAGGGTCGGGTGAGATATTCACTGGTCGAACGATCAACACACCGCTCGTGGACTTCGGCCACGCACGGACTGGCGCTCTCGATGCGACACTCGATCTCAAATCGCTCAAGCTTGGACAAGGCGACATTGTGTCCATTCGCGCGATCGTTCGGGACGCCAACACGCTGAGTGGTCCGTCTATCGGAACGTCCGATACGCGGACAATCCGAATCGCTCGTGCTGACGAATACGATTCTGTTTCGATCGAAGCAGCAGCACCGCCTCCCGTAGACAGCTCGGCGATGAGTCAGCGCATGCTCATCCTCATGACCGAAGCGCTGATTAAGAAAGACAAAACGCTCTCGCGTCAGGATTGGGTGAAACAGGCGACAGACATCGGCTCGATGGAAGATCGAATCAGAAAACGTGTCTACGACATTCTTTACCAGGTTGAGTCCCAAGATGCGCCGGCCGACACCGAAGAAGTCGAATCCGAAACGCACGCAGTATTGAACAAGGATTTGAAGGAAGCGTACGACGCGTTGTGGGATGCGGTTCGCTCACTTCAAATCGCTGAGCCGAAACCTGCACTGCCGCCGATGAAAATTGCACTTGCGGCCCTCGATCGTGCGCGACTTGTGCAACGTCTTTACCTGCGAGGAACGCCGCCGAAAATCATTGTCGATCTCCAACGAGTGCGCCTCACTGGGAGAGAGAAGGGAATCTCCAACGTTCGAACACCGAGATCGTTTGCCGATTCAACGCGTGTTCGATTGTCGGCGCGATTCGACGACGCACTCGATTTGATTCAGAAGCGACAAGATGGACGCGCGTTGAGTGAGCTTGCGCTGATGCGCGTGGACGCTTTGTCTTCGCTTCCGGATTTTGCATCTGCGCTAGGACAAGCAACCGACGCGATTCGTACTGGACGCGATGCGACTTTGCCATTGCTTCGCGCGCGTCGCGCGCTCGAGGGTCCACCTGAGTCCACTCCCGGACTTCCATTATGGTCGGGCGGCTGATGAGCGACTTCATCTTCTGCACCGGACGTTACGAATCCGGCGACTGGGACAGTGCGCCGAGCTTGCCGGCGAATCTCGTCGACTCGATTGCGCGGTACACATCGATTGCGGTTGCACCTTCCGGCGCAATCGTGCCGCTCGCGTCTGATGCGATCCTCGAGTATCCGCTCGTGTATCTGACCGGTCACCTCCCATTCCGTTTCAGCGAAGCTGAGCGTCGAAATGCTCGACGACTTGTCGAACGCGGTGGAATGCTTTTCATCGACGATCACAACCACGACATCGGCGGCGTGTTTCACAAAACGGCGATGGAGGAAATCACGCGCACGTTCTCGCAGCCTAAGGACTTGCCGAACGATCATCAGATCTATCGCTGCTTCTTCAAGTTCGACGACGGTCCTCCGACAACGAGTCATGAGCTCAATGGCTGGGGCGACAATCTCGTCCACAAAAATCTTCAGGCGGTAATGCAGGGAGATCGCATCGCCGTTTTGTATAGCAGTAAGGACTACAGCTCCGAGTGGAATTATCATCCCGACAGCAAACGATTTTCTACCGTCGACAACACGCGCTTCGGCGTGAACATCATCGTGTATGCTCTCACGCGCTGAGATGAGAGTTCTCGCCGAGCGTGTGTCGCGTGTGGTCGTCATCGCGATTCTCGCGTTTCTTTTGTGGAAGGTGATCTTCTACAGGGTGCCATATGCTGAGCAGGATAGCGTTGGCGGTCGTCCGTCGATTGAGGCACTGTCGAGCTTGAGCAAAATGCCGACAGCTCCCGGAAGAATTCATGTGCAGCTCGACAGCGTACCGTCGCCTGTCGAGCGCGCGTGGCTTCGCGCACTCTCCGGCGCCGGTAGTCGTGTGACGTGGAACGGCGATCTTCCGCCGCTCATGATCGAAGCTCAGCCTGTTGCATCGCCGACCGGCGGGGTGAAGACGAGAGTTGCTGCACCGAGCGGGTCGACTGTTGTGATCGGTGATGAAGTCGGTGTGTTGGATACTTTGCGCGCCGTGAATTCCGGTGCGGCGCTCACATTGAATTCGTCTGTCGGTGGGCTGACTGGTCGAATGGCCGGTGCAACTGCGTCGACGATTCCGCGCGATTCCGTCGTGCTTCACAAAGTTCTTGTGATTGGCGATGCGAACTGGGAATCGAAGTTCGTTGTTGCGGCGCTCGAAGAAGCCGGGTGGAAGGTTGACGCTCTGATTCGAGTTGCGCCAAGCGTCGATGTCACGCAGGGCTCGACAGCAGCGATAGACACCTCGCGTTACTCGGCGGTTGTTGCACTGGATGGATCGGCGTCACCGTACGCGAACCGAATTATGGATTATACGCAAAGTGGCGGCGGTGTCGTACTTGCGCCGCAGGCGGCAGCAGCTGATGCGATGTCGTCTTTGAGAGTGGGTGGCGTGGGACAGCCACCATCTGATGCGCGTGCGATTCAGGCTAGTGGTACAGTGAGTCTTGCGACCCTCTCGCTCGCGCCGATCACTTCATTAAGAGCTGATGCTGTTTCACTCGAGAAGCGTGGGAGCGCGACGGCGGTTGCCGCGCGACGAATCGGTGCCGGGAGAATTCTTCAGCTCGGTTACGAAGACACTTGGCGCTGGCGAATGGGCGGCAGCGAAGGCGCCATTCGCGATCACCGAAAGTGGTGGAGTGGATTACTGAGCAGTGTCGCCTATGCGCCGCGAGTTCCGCGCACGGTGGATACTCAGCAAGACGAGGCTCCGACGGCCTCGTTAGTCGCTGCAATTGGACCACGCAGCGAAGAAAACATTGGCGCGAACCTCGGCACTTCGAGATCACATTGGATGGTATGGCTATTCATTTTGCTTGCGACCGCGCTTATTTCTGAAATAGCCTCACGTCGTACGCGTGGGGCGCGCTAAAAGCATTGGGGGGCACGTCATGACACTCACTCGTCCATTCTTGTATTTGGCAATTGCGACCGTACTCGCGTGCAGCAATTCCAATTCACCCGGGTCCGATCTTCGGACCGGAATGTGGGGCGGCCCAAGGGTTGGACTAAGCGTGGAGGAGACGCGCGTCATCTTTCTGTTCGACTGTGCTGCCGGAGAGGTCGATAACAAGATTCCTTTGGCAGCGGATGGAAAATTCGACGCGACCGGAACCTTCACCGGCGGTGGCAACGCTGTGAATTCCGACCATTCGGCGCATCCCGCGCGCTACTTCGGCCGGATCGTTGGAACTCACATAACCTTCACGCGCGTGCTGCTCGACGGATCCATGCCTGACGCAAGCTTTGCGGCCGACTTCGGCACGGCTCCGTCAATCATAGCTTGCTGATTTAGGCGGAATTATGTTGCGGGATGACCCAGCCCGCGCACAACGGATACGACGTCGAAGGAGTCGCCGAGCTCTACGATGACGTCACTCTCTATCGATCACGTCCCGACGTCGATTTCTATGTCGAGGAAGCACAAGCGATCGAAGGGAACGTCCTGGAGCTCGGCTGCGGAACGGGACGAGTTCTCATTCCTGTAGCACGACTCGGCAAAGAGGTTACCGGAGTCGACAACTCGCCGCGGATGCTTGCCATTTGCCAAAGACAACTCGAGTCGGAGCCTCCCGAAGTCCGCCGCAACGCGACACTCGTTCAGGCTGACATGCGTGATCTGGATCTGGGACGCCGATTTAGTCTCGTAATGATACCATTTCGACCGATCCAGCATCTTGTTGCAGTCTCCGATCAAGTCGCCACGCTACAGGCTATTCATCGGCATCTCGAGCCTGGGGGTCGTCTCGTCTTCGACGTCTTCAATCCCAAACTCGAGTACTTGCTGGAAGACCGGACTGCCGAGCGCGAAGACACTGCAGAAGTCGAGCTTGGCGACGGCCGCAGCTTTCGAAGAACAGTGCGTGTGCCCGCCGTTCACATCGTCGAACAGTACAGTGAAGCCGAGCTCATCTATTATGTTCGAGAAGCGGACGGAACGACCCGCCGTCTTGTGCACGGCTTTCTTATGCGGTGGTACTGGCTGTTCGAAGTCGAGCATCTTCTCACGCGCTGTGGTTTCCGCGTGAGAGCGGCCTTTGGCGATTTCAATCGCTCCCCGCTTACCGACATTTCACCCGAGATGATTTTCATCGCCGAGCGAGACTGATGGATATTCTGAAAGGCTATTTGCGGCAGTACTGGAAGCTGATTCTCCTGGCGCTCGTGCTCGCGGCGACGAATCAGGTTTTCTCGCTGCTCGATCCGCTGATTTTCCGTCACATCATCGATCAGTACGCGACGCGCTTCAAGGACTACACGACGGGACAATTCGTCCGCGGAGTCTCGTTTCTGCTTTTCCTTGCAATAAGCGTTGCGTTCATCTCGCGTGTCGCAAAGAATTTTCAGGATTATTTCGTCAACGTCATCACGCAGCGACTTGGCGCTCAGATGTACTCCGACGGAATTCGTCACTCGCTCGAGCTGCCGTACTCAGTATTCGAGGATCAACGAAGCGGCGAGACACTCGGCAAGCTCCAGAAAGTTCGCAGCGACGTTGAGAAGTTCATCTCGCTGACCGTCAACTTGTTGTTCACGACGTTGGTTGGCGTGGTGTTCGTAATGATCTACGCTCTATCCGTGCATTGGGTGATCGCGCCCGCGTTTCTCCTGACGGTACCGCTGATCGGAACCATGAGCTCCGTGCTCAGCAAGCGAATCAAGGTCATTCAGAAAGAGATTGTCGCGGAGACGACGGCGCTTGCGGGATCGACGACTGAATCGTTGCGCAACATCGAGCTCGTGAAGAGTCTCGGTCTCGCTGATCAGGAAGTGCGCCGGCTCAACGCGACGACGGAAAAGATTCTCAAGCTCGAGTTAAAGAAGGTTCGTTATCTGAGAAGCCTCAGCTTCATCCAGGGAACGTTCGTGAATCTTCTGCGCACGAGCATCTTGTTCCTGATGCTTTATCTGATCTTCACGCAGAAGATCACGGTCGGGCAGTTCTTCTCCCTGCTCATCTACTCCTTCTTCATCTTCGGACCGCTTCAGGACCTCGGCAACATCATAAACACTTATCGTGAGACCGAGGTGTCGCTCAACAATTTCAGGGCGATACTGAACATTCCAAAAGATCCGAAGCCGGATAATCCGGTTCCTCTCGCCGACCTTACGACGCTCGAGTTTCGAAATGTGAGCTTCACGCATCAGACAGCGAGCACGCCCGCGCTAAGCGACATCTCGTTCACGGTCGAGCGAGGCGACACGATTGCGTTCGTTGGTCCATCGGGGGCAGGCAAGACTACGCTAGTGAAGTTGCTCGTTGGATTGTATCCGCCGAAGCAGGGCGAGATTCTTTACAACGGATACTCGAGCAACGTGATTGACCTCGATCGTTTGCGTGAGCGAATCGGATTCGTCACTCAGGATACGCAGCTGTTCTCGGGAACGATTCGCGAGAATCTCCTCTTCGTGAGTCCGGGTGCGACGGACATAGAATGCCTCGACGTTATGCACAAGGCAGCTGCGGATTCTTTGCTTGCGCGCGCTGATCGAGGACTCGACACGGTGATTGGGGAGGGCGGAGTAAAAGTCTCTGGTGGTGAAAAGCAGCGACTCTCGATTGCGCGCGCACTTCTTCGACGTCCGCATCTCATAGTATTCGACGAAGCGACATCATCACTCGATTCGCTGACTGAAGAAGAGATCAGTCGCACAATGCGCGACGTTGCGGGCGATCGCGCGATCATGACTATCCTCATCGCCCACCGGCTGTCGACGGTGATGCACGCCGATTGCATCTACGTTCTTGAGCGCGGTCGCATCGTCGAAGCCGGCAAGCACGACGAGCTGCTCGATCGAAAGGGATTGTACTTCGCGATGTGGAGACAACAGGTGGGCGAGCGGAGGCAGCCATCGCTATCTGTTCCGGCTCCTGCGCGGATTGGCGGTTCGCGCGAGCCAGCTACTGTTTAACGAGGCGTTGCCTCCTCTTACATGAAAGTTCAAGCAAGACATTATTTCGCGATTTTCGTGTTGGCATTCGCGACATTGTCTTATCAGATACTGATAACGCGCTTCTTCAGCGTTGTTCTCTATTATCATTTTGCGTTCGCCGCGGTTTCGCTCGCCATGTTTGGTCTCACGCGCGGCGCAATGCTTGTCTACAAGAATCCGATGCGTTTTGCCCCGGAACGATTGGACCTTGAATTCGCGCGCCACGCATCACGCTTTGCGCTCGGGGCGATAGGTGTGATGATCGCCTTTCTCTGCGCGCCGCTTCTGATCCCCGAAAAGTATTTGCTGATCTTTCTCTCGTTGGGGATGCTCACGTTTATCCTGCCGTTCACCGATAGCGGAGTTTGCATTACTCTGCTCCTAACTCGGTTGCCATATGGAGGCGGGCGAGTGTATGCCGCCGATCTCTCCGGCGCGGCGCTCGGCTGCCTTGGGATCATCTTTGCATTGTTCCTAATCGATCCAGTGAGCGCCACGTTCTGGATCAGTGCGTTCGCTGCCGGCGCTGGGTGGATCATTGTGCGCGGGAGCGGCAATCGCCGCGCGGCGCACGTGAGTCGCATTGTCACGTTGACTTTGTTTACCGCAGCTCTCGCGCATACCCTCCTCTATTCGTCCGGCAGACCTCATCTCGGCGTCTTCTGGGCAAAGGGTGAAAAACAAACCGGCACGCTCTTCGAGCGTTGGAACACATTTTCTCGTGTGCGCGTGATCGCGCTCGGAGTGAGCGCTCCGTTCGGCTGGGGTATGGTGTCCAGACCGCAAAGCAAGATCGATCAGAAATACCTCGACATCGACGCCGGCGCATCGACAGTCATCACGCGGTGGGATAACGATCTAAGCAAGCTGTCGTATCTGAAGACCGACGTCGTGAACAGTGCTTACCTGGTGCAGCCGCTCGACGCCGTGGCGGTCGTTGGCGTAGGCGGAGGCCGCGACATCCTTTCCGCGATGTTATTCGGTGCCAGGCACATCACTGCAGTCGAGATAAACCCCGCGATTTTCGAAGTGCTCGAAGACAAGTTTGCCGACTTCTCCGGTCATCTCGATCGCCGACCGGGTGTCTCGCTCATCAATGCCGAAGCCCGTAGCTATATCAACCGTTCCTCACAGCGATACGACCTGGTCCAGATTTCACTCATTGATACCTGGGCGGCCACCGCTGCGGGCGGGCTCACTCTAACTGAAAACCGTCTTTATACAGTCGACGCGTGGAATGATTTCTACCGAGCGCTCAAGCCAGGAGGTTTGCTCTCGGTGTCGCGTTGGTACAATCCAACTAACTACCGCAGTGAGTTTTACCGTCTGGTAGCGATCGCGGCTGACGCGCTCATGCGCCGTGGCGTACCGGCCGCAGAGCTGAATCGCCACGTCATTGCGCTCAACGCCGGTGAAATCGTAACAGTGATAACGCGACCTGACGCATTCACAGATGAGCAGTGGCGCGGTGCAAGCGCGGCATTTCGTGATCAGGGATTCAAAATACTCATCGGCCCTGACGTCATGTTCGATTCAGTCACGTCGACGATTCTCTCAGGTAAGGCGAGTGCGGCGTACTTCAGTTCGCTACCGGAGAACATTGCGCCTCCAACCGACAACAAGCCGTTTTTTTTCTATACATCGCGGCTCGGCGATTTGCCGACGAGAGGATTCCCCGCGTTGGCCAGCATGAACGCCGCTGTGGCTACGACTCTGTTCCTGGTCGTCGCTGTATTCCTTGCATGCATTTTCTACATCGTGATTCCAGTCGTTCGCCTGGGAAGGCGGATGCCGGTCTCAATGGTGGCCCAACCGGTCGTTTATTTCAGCGCGATCGGTATGGGTTTCATGCTGATCGAGATATCCCAGATGCAGCGCTTGATGGTGTTCCTCGGACATCCGGTTTATGGATTGGGCGTAGTGCTGTTCACGCTGCTTCTGTTCAGCGGATTGGGCAGCACCACGGTCGGTCGCGAATCTCGGTCATCGCGGGAAATCATGTGGCGATTTTCCGGACTGCTAATCGCGCTCGTCGCTACTGGGGTGTTCACTCCGCTTGCCACCGATTGGGCGCGCTCAGAGGGCACCGGTATACGGATTCTGCTATCCGTGTTGCTTCTCGGTCCGCCGGCATTCTTTATGGGGATGATGTTTCCTTTGGGGCTTGGCATATGGCGCCGCCACACCGAGCTGCTGCCATTTTTTTGGAGCGCGAACGGAATTACATCGGTGTTTGCGTCGGTGTTGGGAGTGGCTCTCTCGATGGAGCTGGGAATCGTTGAGACTTACGTCGTTGGAGGCTGTTTCTATCTCGTAAGCGCAATGATGGTGCTCCTCGAGGGGCAAAGGATTCGGGATGAAGTGACAACACACGGTGAATCGATTGAGGAAAGCGCACACTTTAAGGGTGTACTCGAGCAACCCGGACTAGTTGTGCAATAATTAGCCGGCGCAGCGTCTCATAGCAGGAATAATCCTGCGAGAAAAAAATGAGGCGGTTGCAAATAACGGCACTCACAGCAGCGTCAATGCTGCTGTTCGCCTGCAGTAAAGAATCTGAGAATCCCGCATCGGTTCAAACCGACGTCGGAGTGGCATCATCGGTCGCATCCGCAAAGGCAGTAGGCGGAGCGGGATTCGTCGGTGGAGTGATGGGCCGGCGTGACGCCGCTGCTCCAGCGATGGATGAAGTGAGCGCGGACGCGGCTCAAGCGACGCCGTCACCGTCAAGTGATCCATCGACAGTTCAGATCGCCCCGACGATGGTCATTCACAACGGCCAGGCATCGGTCGAAGTAGATAAGCTCGACCCAGCCATCGTAAAACTTCGCCAGCTCGCAGCGCAGCTCGGCGGATACATCGGTAATTCCTCGATGAGCGGCGGACGTGAGCAAGTCAAAAGCGCGACACTCGAGCTCAAGATCCCCGCACAGCGCTTCGATCAGGCAATCAACGGACTCGGCACACTCGGAAAAGTTGAATCCGTGAACTCGACGGCCGAGGATGTTGGTGAGGAGTACGTCGATATCACGGCGCGCGTGAGCAACGGGCACCGTCTGGAAGATCGGTTGATCGCACTGCTCGCGACGAGAACCGGAAAACTCCAGGACGTACTCTCTGTTGAACGCGAGCTGGCGCGCGTGCGCGAAGAAATCGAGCGATACGAGGGACGACTCCG
>JBGQKT010000001.1:0-67813 GCA_041499635.1 Gemmatimonadaceae bacterium | reverse complement strand
GCTTCCCGTTGCCCTCGCGAATTTGTCCGGTGAGCACGTGCAGGATACGGAGCTCATGATGGCGGGATCGGTCCTTACTGTAATCCCGGTGATGGTCGTCTTTTTGTTCCTGCAGCGCTACTACATCCAGGGAGTGATGGCTGGGAGTGTGAAGGGATGATTCGGTCCGCTGCTGAGCCGCCCATGTCATCCATCGATGGCGGCTCCATTGGTTTTGATCACGTTCGAGTAGTACTTGCCGCTCGATTTGATCGTGCGCTCTTGTGTCTCGTAGTTCACGTGAATGATTCCAAAGCGCCTCGAGTATCCGTGACTCCACTCGAAATTGTCGAGAAGCGACCACACGTAGTAGCCTTTCAGGTTCACGCCTTGTCGCATCGCTTCGGCAGCTGCGCTCAGGTGTCCGCGCAAGTAATCGACGCGAAGGGGGTCGTCGATTTGTCCCTCTGTTGCAACAGGCGGATCATAGAAGGCAGCTCCATTCTCCGTGATGTAAAGCGGAATTTCTCCGTAACGCTCCTTCGCCCAGAGAAGCACTCGCGTCAACGCTGCCGGATAAACTTCCCATCCTGTTTCGGTGTGGACGCTTTCTTCCTGATGAATTCCGCCCACGCGTATCGGCACCCTCTCGGCGTCATGCTGCGTAACGCTTCGCGTGTAATAGTTGATACCGAGGAAATCGAACGGTTGCGCGATGGTGTTCATGTCATCGGCCGGCCATTCGGGCCACGCTTCACCGAAGATTTCCTTCATCTCATCGGGATACCGGCCCAGGAACAATGGATCGAGGTACTGCCGGTTCATGTATGCGTCAGCTCGCGCGGTCGCCGCAATATCTTCTTGAGACTCAGACGCAGGATACTTCGGCTCGAGATTCACGACAATTCCAATTCGACCGTATCCCGCCGCATTCGACGCTCGAAATACTTCGATTGCTCTGCCGTGCGCTCTCAGAAGATTGTGCGACGCAATCGGCGCTTCGAACAAAATGCGATGACCCGGGGCGAGTTTTCCGTAAAGATATCCGCCATCGCTCACAACCCATGGCTCGTTGATCGTAGACCACATCGGTACGCGATCGCCCAACGCGTCGAACACGACGCTCGCATATTCAGCGAACCATTGAGCAATGTCTCGATTGAGCCAGCCACCTCGATCATCGAGAGCGGCGGGAAGATCCCAATGGTAGAGCGTCGCGTTTGGTACAATCCCATGTTCGAGAAGCTCATCGACGAGTCGCGAATAGAAATCGACACCCTTTGCGTTGACGCGACCAATTCCATCTGGAAGAATCCGCCCCCACGCAATGCTGAACCTGTACGACTTGAGACCAAGCTCACTCATCAGCGCGACGTCGGACGTGTATCGCCGATAGTGCTCGCATGCAATGTCTCCGGTGTCTCCGTTCTCAGTCAGCCCGGGTGTATGCGAGAATCGATGCCAGATACTCGGCCCCGCGCCATCAGCAAGTGGATAGCCTTCGATTTGGTACGCCGACGTCGCTGCGCCCCAGACAAAATCATTTGGAAACAAAAACGAATTACTCATCGAGAGGCTGAGGCGAGATGGCACGCGTAAAACTCGAAGGCATTCGTAAAATTTATCAGGACAACGTAGTTGCCGTTCACGGAGTCGACCTCGATGTTGCCGATGGTGAGTTCGTCGTTCTCGTCGGACCGTCAGGATGCGGTAAGAGCACCACTCTTCGAATGATCGCTGGACTCGAATCGATAACTGCTGGCAAGCTTTACATCGGCGATCGCTTTGTGAACGATGTTCCGCCGAAGAATCGCGACATCGCCATGGTTTTTCAGAGCTACGCTCTTTATCCGCACATGACAGTCCGCGAAAATCTTGCCTTTGCGCTCAAGCTTCGCGGAACTCCCAAAAACGAAATCGAGAGCCGCGTTCAACAGGCAGCTGGAATTCTGGGCATCAGTGAATTTCTCGACAGAACTCCTCGACAGCTCTCAGGCGGACAACGACAACGTGTCGCTCTCGGTCGCGCGATTGTCCGACAGCCACAGGTATTCCTGTTCGACGAGCCGTTGTCAAATCTCGATGCTCAGCTTCGCGTGCAAATGCGGCGTGAGATCGCACATCTGCATCAGGAGTTGAGCGCGACGATGATCTACGTCACGCACGATCAGGTCGAGGCGATGACGCTAGGCGATCGCATCGTCGTGATGAACAAGGGCTTCGTGCAGCAGATCGATACACCGATGAACTTGTACGATCATCCGCGAAATCGATTCGTCGCAGGATTCATCGGAAGTCCAGCGATGAATTTTGTCGATGGTCGCATTGTCGCCGGCGATTCACTTCACTTCGTTGCCGAAGGCGATGCCTTCACGTTCGATGTCCCGCCCGCGCTGGCAGAGCGAATTAAAGGTCTCGAGAATCGTCCTCTTACACTCGGCATTCGTCCCGAGGATGTTTCGGTCGCAATCGAAGGTGGTCCAACGCTCTTCGCCGGTGAATCGGCGATTGTCCATCCACCCATAACGGCGCCGGCGCGTCTCGATCTGGTCGAAGCACTTGGCAATGAAGTTTTCATTTACGCGAGCGTAGGACCTTACGTGATTACGGCTCGCATCGCTCCACGACCCCTGCCGAAGCTCAGAGATCCGATCACGCTCGCATTCGATCTCACGAAAGCTCATCTCTTCGATCGTGAAACAGGCGATCGCGTAGGTAAAGGTTGACCCAGATTTCTACGTCGAGCCTGAGCATGCGGTTCGGCGCGACCACCCTCTTCACCGATGTCACATTCACCATCGCCAAGGGAGAGCGATGGGGTCTAATCGGCCGGAATGGATCCGGGAAAACGACGCTGTTCAATCTCCTCGCCGGGCTCTCCGAGCCAACTTCAGGAAGCATCGCACGACAGCCCGGGATTCGACTCTCGATGATGGAGCAGAATCGGGACTTCTCGGACTCTCGTTCGATCTGGGAAGCTGCAGCAGGAGGCCGTTCCGATTTGCTCGAGCTCGAGAAGTCGCTGAGCGACCAAAGCACACGTATCGGTGAGCTCGGCGAACGGTCGACACCAGCAATGCTCTCGAAGTACGACCGCGACCTCGAGAGGTTCGAGAGAGAGGGAGGTTACGAGTTTGCGCCTCGGGTGGATGCTGTTCTTCACGGACTTGGATTTGATCCTGATGCGGCGCGCATTCGACAGATATCTGAATTGAGCGGAGGCGAGCGAGGCCGGCTCGGCCTCGCTCGCCAGCTCGTCAGCGCTGCCGATATTCTGTTGCTCGATGAGCCGACGAATCATCTAGATCTCGATACCGCCCGATGGCTCGAGAGCTTTATCAAGGAGAGCGACAAAACCTTTCTGATCATCAGTCACGACAGGTCATTCCTGTCCGAGACTGTCGATCACGTGCTTCATCTCGAGGGCGAAGCCGCATTCGCATATAGCGGTTCCTACGAGAGTTTCGTTGAGCAAAGACAGCAACGTCGCGATGCTCAGCTGCACGCATTCGAGAAACAGCGCGCGATGATCGTGGATCGCGAAGACTACATCCGCCGTAACATTGCTGGACAAAACTCAAAGCAGGCAAAGGGCCGCAGAAAGCTTCTCGAGCGATTGCCGCGCCTCAGCGCGCCCATCGGCTCAGAGGGCACGATGGCGCTCAGCCTTGAATCACGAAGCCGAGGTGGAGATCAGGTTCTCGCAGCGAAAGATCTCACGATAAGAATTGGCGATCGGACCTTGATCGATGGGTTCTCGAATACTCTGCGCCGCGGTGAAAGACTTGGATTTCTTGGCCCGAATGGAGCCGGAAAATCAACGCTTCTTAAAACACTGATGGGAGAGAGAAATCCAAGTTCAGGAGAAATTCGCCTCGGAGACTCCATCGTTCCCGGCTATTACAGGCAGGATTTGAGTCAGGTCCCGCTCGATCGCTCGCTCTATGACATAATCTCCGAGCTCAAGCCGACATGGGAACGCAGGCAGGTACAGGGACATCTCGGACGTTTTGGATTTTCCGGAGACGAGGCACAAAGAACCGCGCTTAATCTTTCTGGTGGAGAAAGAGCTCGTGTCGCCCTTGCGATGATCGTGCTGTCGGGCGCCAATCTGCTCATCCTCGATGAGCCGACGAATCATCTCGACGTAGAATCGATCGAAGCGCTGGAAGACGCGATCGAGGAATTTGACGGAACGGTGATACTGGTTAGCCACGATCGCGAGCTGCTTCGTTCACTGACGACCAGAGTGTGGGTGCTTCACAATACGCACATCGTTGATTTTGCGGGAAGCTTCAGCGAGTGGGAGCAGGTGAGTGAAGCCCGCTCTCAAGCAGCCGCAGTCAACGCCTCGGAAGAAGTTTCACTGCGCCGAATGCACGAGAAGCAGAAAATCAGACGCGCACAAAAACAAAAGGAAGGAAACAGGCAAGCTCAACGCGATGCTCGGGTACGTGCTGCAGATGCAGAAAAAACCGTGTTGTCGCTGGAATCCGAAATCGCAAAAATATCGGATGCGCTCGCTGATCCTGGACTTTATCTCACGCGCGACGGCGCGATTCGATCAGCAAATCTGGGAAGGGACCTCGAGCGTCTAAAGAGGCAGCTCGACAAAGCGCTCGAAGCATGGGCTCAGGCCACAGAAGCGACAACCAGCTAGAAAGGAATGGCCAGGGGCAGAATCGAACTGCCGACACGCGGATTTTCAGTCCGCTGCTCTACCAACTGAGCTACCTGGCCGCTACGTCGCGCAAACTAATTGGTCTGAGAGCCCCTTATCAACTTCGCTCGCCATGCGTCGCCGTAATTACCGACTTGATCCCGCCCCTCACGTTGAAATCTCCAACCACTTTCATCCACTTGGGCTTCGCCACCCCCACAAGATCGTCGAGAATACGGTTCACAGCACGTTCATAAAACGTCCCTTCGTTCCTGAAGCTCCATAGATAGAACTTGAGACTCTTCAGCTCGACACAGAGATCACGCGGGATGTACGTGATGTGAATCACACCGAAATCCGGCGCGCCACCCTTCAACAACTCGAGATCCGACGCATCACTTTCTATTCCGCCAACCGGGCACAGTGATGTGAACTCGTCGCAGTCCATATGGATTTCGTAATCCCTGTTCGCATAAGGATTCGCGAACGTCTCCAGCAGCTCGGGCTTGGGCATTCCGTAGAATGCACCGCTCGAGCATCGGGATCAATCAGTCGCTTGTTACGAGTCTCGGAGCTTGCGTGACATGTCCTCGAGCAATCTCACTTCTTCGCTGCTGAGACTCTCGATTCCATGCTTGGAGATCTTATCCAATACAAGGTTGAGACGCTCGGCAGAACGCTCGACAGTGTCTGCCGGACGGGGCATCAACGCAGCTCTGGCGGGACGCGTCACGATTGCATTGCTCTTCGCAACGACTTCGTCCACCTCGCCCTGATTTGACCGCTGCCGATTTCGCGGTCGAATCTTAGGCACCGCACGAAACGCATCTTCCGGCTCATCAGGCACCGGTGATACCCATCGACGGAAATTATCCAGTCCGCCGAACGAAGACATTCGCAGATATATCCAGCCGAACGCGAGTCCGCCAAGATGCGAGAACCATCCGATTCCCGAGCCACCGGGAGTTGCCGCCATTCCCATCGCGAGATTGATCACCACCATCCACACTACGAGCCAGCGCGTTTTCATCGGAATGACACCGAACAGATAGACCTCTTCGTCCGGCCATCTCAATGCATAGGCGAGCATCACACCGCTCACTGCAGCTGAGGCTCCAATCAATCCCGCATTTCGCTGCAAGAGCAGATGCGCGACTGCTCCACCCAAGCCGCACCACAGATAGAAGTAGAGGAATCCGCGAGTGCTCCAGCTTTCTTCAACGCGTGGCCCGAACATCCAAAGCGCAAACATGTTGAACGCCAGATGCCACAATCCGGCATGCACGAACATGTAGGTGAATGGCGTCCACCACCCTGATGCGAGATCTCCAACAGAAAGTCCGAGCGCGCGGTAAACTTGTTCGGGCCCGATGAGCGTCAACTGCAGAAAATAGACGCCGATATTCGCAGCCAGCAGCCACTGCACTACCGGTGTCATTCTGGGTCGTTGCGGCGAATCGAATAGCGTATCGGGCATCTCTGAACCTTTGCGACTGAAATGGAGCACTAGTTCTATAACACAGCTTGAGGTGGTCTGTTCCTGACCGTCGCCAGCCTGACTATCTCTTCACACAAATCGGCAAATGACATTCCCAGCGCTGCAGCGCCTTGCGGTATTAGACTGAGCTCAGTCATACCCGGCAACGTGTTTGCCTCGAGACAATAAAATTGTCCGGTTTGCGCGCCTCCATCATCGGTAGAAGCGAGTCGAAAATCAATGCGCGCGCATCCCCCTAACTTCAACGACCTGAATGCAGCCAGCGCCTGAGCCTGTACCGCGGCCGTTTCTGCAGCCGAAAGCTTGGCCGGAAAGTCCTCTTCAGCCATTCCTGCCGTGTACTTGCATTCGTAATCGTAAATCTCATGCTTCGGCTTAATCTCGCCTACCGGTAACACGCGATCGCCAAGTACTCCAACCGTGATTTCGCGTCCCGCGATGAAGGCCTCGATCATCACTTCATCATCGTAGCGAAGAGCCTCTTCCACCGCGGCGTCGAATTGCTCCCGTCGCTTCACCACCGTGAGCCCCACCGTGGATCCCTGTTTCGACGGTTTCACCACCACCGGCAGCCCGAGCTTCTTCTCAACCTCTTCTATCGAAGCTGGCGCCATTAGCCAATCCGCAGTTTGCACTCCCGCCGCACGAAACAATTTCTTCGATAGGTCCTTGTCCATCGCGAGCGCGCTGGCCAGAACCCCGCTCCCCGTGTAGACGATGTGCGCCATGTCCAGCAGCGCCTGGAGCGTTCCATCCTCTCCCTGTCCACCATGCAATCCCAGGAAAACGACGTCAGCCCCTGCTAATTCCGGATATCTCTCGAGCGCTGGAAGAAATGATCCGCCTGTTGCATTGGCGAGCGCTTCAAGTGAGGGCGGCTCCGTCCCGACTCCTTTTTCTTCAAGCTCCCGCTCTGCATCAGCATCGATCAGCCCACGCGATGGATCGAACGCCGTCACCTCATGCCCGCGTGATCGCAGCGCATTCACAATTCTCAGCCCCGACGCAAGCGACACATTCCTCTCAGCCGACGCGCCACCCATGAGTACAGTGATCTTCATCTGTAATCGGATTCTATCGTGACATCATGAATCGCAGCATGTCAGATCGTGTCACGATCCCTTGCACTTTTCCATTCTCGCGGACGAGAACTGCCGGGTTCGACTTCGAGAGAAGCTTGACGACACTATCGACGGGCTGATCGCCTGCAATGACTGGGAACGGCGATTCCATGATATCGCTCACCGCCGAATCGAGAAGCTTTGGATTCTCGAGACTCTTCTGCGACAGCGACCAATCGCTCACCGATCCAATGCAGTTTGAACCTTCCATCACCGGGAGCTGTGACACGTCATGCAATGCCATCAAGCCGAGTGCTTGTCGCACACTTGCACCGGGCGCAACGCTTACTACCGGCGGACTTCCGTCAGCTTCTTTTCCACCAAGCACGTGGCGCAGTGTGACCCGCGGTGAATCGAGCAGCTGGTTCTCGCGCATCCACTCGTCGTTGTACACCTTCGAGAGGTATCGCTCACCGGTATCACTCAGCACCGTCACCACGAATGCATCGGGATTGTTCACTTTACGCGCGACCTGAATCGCAACGTGGGTGGTCAGCCCTGACGACCCTCCGGCAAAGAGCCCTTCTTCCCGCGTGAGCCGCCTCGCCATCGCGAATGAGTCTTTGTCGCTCACCGTTTGGAAATCATCTATCACGCTCATGTCGAGCGTCCCCGGAATTTTGTCCTGACCAATTCCTTCCACTTTATATGGAACACCTTCCTTTATCTCGGCGCCGTTTGTGCGCCAGTAATCCGCCAGTATCGACCCCAAGGGATCGCCGGCTATGACTTTGATGTTCGGATTCTTTTCCTTGAGAAAGCGCCCGACGCCCGTAATCGTTCCACCGGTTCCAGCGCCTGCGACAAAATGAGTTATTCGTCCCTCTGTCTGCTCCCAAAGCTCTGGACCCGTTAGCGCGTAGTGCGCATCCGGATTCGCTTGGTTGTAAAACTGGTCTGCAAGAATTGCATTCGGTGTTTCCGCCGCAATTCTCCTCGCCATCATCACGTAGCTGTCTGGGTGATCAGGTGGAACTGCCGTCGGCGTGATGATGACCTCGGCCCCGAATGCTTTGAGCAGTCGCACTTTTTCCTGCGACATTTTGTCGGGCATCGTGAAGATGCATTTATACCCGCGAAGCGCCGCTGCGATGGCAAGCGCGACTCCGGTGTTGCCGCTGGTTCCTTCGACGATCGTTCCGCCAGGGCGAAGTGTTCCTTCTCGTTCCGCTTTTTCAATAATCGGAATTGCAATTCTGTCTTTTACAGATCCACCAGGATTGAAGAACTCCGCCTTCGCATAAACCGGTGTGCGAATTCCGCGTGTTACAGAATTCAGTCTAATGAGCGGTGTCCACCCGATCGTTTCGAGGACGCTCTCGAAGGGATGCCGGTTCCGTTCCGCTTTTGTCATCACCGTTTCTTGGTCGATGATGGCTTTGTCGCGGGCGTTTTCGGCTTTGTGGAATCTTTCACAACCGGGGGCGGATTTAGAACAGTTGCTGCTCCCGTCTTCCGCAAAATTGTGTCACCGGGCAGAGGAGGCGCTTCCGGATGCCTGAAATAGACCGGAAATAGAATCGAAACCGGAACTGGCTCACCACGCGTTTTAGCAGGGATAAATCTGAGCTCGCCCGATCCTTTTACAGCGGCAGAATCGAGTGAAGGAATGCCCGAGCTTTCGGCAACATGCGTTGACTCGCTGACTACTTCACCTTCCTTGTCGATGAACACGCGCAAGGTCACGTTTGCCTGCACTTTCTTCGCGTACAGCGACGTCGGGTATCTGAAAGGCAGGTCCTTGTTCAACATCACGGGAAGTATGTCGGGTCTGGCACCGACGCCGGAGAACTGCTGATCCCCTCCACCACTCTTGCTGCAGCCGACTGAAACAAGACCCGCGACAATCACCGCTATCCACCTCGTGCCTTTCGTCAACATCGCGTTAATCTAGCCCTGCTTTACGCGGTCAACGAGGCGATTCAAAAGCTTCAGCGCGTCCATCGGCGTCATTTCGTTGGGGTCGAGATGTTTGAGCTCGTCGATTATCGGATGAAGCATTGGCCCGAACAAAGCGAGTTGATCGACACTCGTTGCCTGTTCCCTTTTTTTTGTGTTCGCTCCATCAGGGTTTCTCTCGCCTCTCCGACTTAGCGCAGATACGATCTGCTCACCTTCGAAAAGAGCGAGAAGAGATCGCGCGCGTTGCAATACGTCCTCTGGCAATCCCGCGAGCCGACCAACCTCGATGCCATATGACCGGTCGGCACCGCCCGGAACCAGCCGGTGCAGGAATAAGACCCGGCCATCGACCTCTCGAACCTCAACGCTATAGTTGCAAGCTGATACTAATTCATCTGGCAATTGCGTGAGCTCATGGTAGTGCGTCGCAAACACGGTCTTGCACCCTACCTTGTCGTGCAGATGCTCGCTGACCGACCACGCGATCGAGACACCATCGTACGTTGATGTCCCACGACCAATCTCATCCAGTAACACAAGACTTTTTCTGGTCGCCGTATGGAGGATCGCACTTGTCTCCGACATTTCCACCATAAAAGTCGACTGACCCCGCACCAGATTGTCGCTCGCACCTACACGAGTGAACAGCCTGTCCACTATCCCGATTTTGGCTCGAGCTGCCGGAACAAAACTCCCAATCTGGGCCATCAGCACAATCAATCCTATCTGTCGCAGAATCGTCGATTTCCCAGCCATGTTCGGACCAGTGAGGATGATCATCCTCGAATCTTCCGTCAGCCTGACATCATTCGGGATGAACTTCTCTCGCTGCATCATTCGCTCTACCACGGGATGTCGTCCCGCAGTGATCTCGAGACTGAAATCGTCAGTGATCTCAGGTCGTACGTAGCCCTCGCGCTCAGCGACTTCTGCCAGCGCTGACAGCACATCCAGTTCTGCCGTTAATCGGCCAACGCATTGGAGGCGCACGATCTCACCACCAATTCGTCGGCGAAGTGCCTCGAACAGGTCTCTCTCACGATCTTCAATGCGTTCTGCAGCTGTGAGGACTTTCTCCTCGAATTCCTTGAGCGCCGGTGTCACATAACGCTCTGCACCTGTCAGCGTCTGACGTCGCTGATAATCGGCAGGAACGAGGTGCACATGACTGCGAGTGATCTCGATGAAGTACCCGAACACGCGATTGTAGCCAACCTTGAGCGAATTGATTCCGGTGCGCGCTCTCTCGTCCATTTGGATTCGCGCGATTGCGTCCTTGCCGCCATCTCGCAGCGTGCGCCACTCGTCCAGCTCGTTGTCGACGCCAGTGCGAATGCTCGGTTCATCACCGGGCGTGACGGGAGGTCGCTCGACGAGGGTCCGCGCAACGTCATCCCCGAGATCTTCACAATTATCCCATCGATCGAGCAGCGCTGATAACGGATTTGATTTTGCGCCGTTCTTTCCAGCGACGACTTGCATCACTGCGTCTTTTACATTCGGCAATCGCGCGATCGAATCACCAAGGGCTTTCAATTCTCTGGGGTTTGCTCGGCCTGATGCGCTTTTGCTCGAGAGGCGTTCGATATCTCGCACTCCGTCAAGCGCGCTCCTCAAGGCTTCTCGTCCAATCGCGCTTGCGGCAAACGCCGCTACCACGTCGAGCCGTTTCTCTATCTCGATTTTCTCCGTCAGGGGCGCGAGAAGCCACTGTCGAAGAAGCCGCGCGCCCATGGGCGTAAGCGTTCGATCCAGAACTCCAATGAGAGTTCCACCCTCTTCGCTTCCACGCAAAGACTCGACGAGCTCGAGATTTCGGCGGGTCATCTCATCGAGCGGCATTGTTCCACCTGGCCGCTCGACTTTGGGTCTCGTCAGATGCGGAATTCCACCAGGCTGCAGCTCATGCAGGTACCGCATGAGCGCTCCGGCAGCAGCGAGTGCCGGTGCATCGGCATCACCGATCCCCATTCCTTCTATTGATGTTATTCCGAAGTGACGCGCCAACTCTGTCGCTGCGAGATTCGCGTCGAACTCCCATGATTCGCGCTCTGTTACAAGAGCACCGCCGCCGTTGCCGCGATAACTGAGCGATTCTGGATTCGTCTCGCGCGGAACAAGTATTTCCCGAGGAGTCAGTCGCGACAGCACTGCATCGAGATCGTCTCGAGGAGCGATGATCAGCCTGAATTCACCTGTCGAGACATCTGCCGCAGCAATGCCAACTATCGCGCCTGAGGAATTGACCGCGCACAGAAAATTATTTCGTGAGCCGTCGAGCATGTCGTCCGCATACGCGGCGCCTGGAGTAACGGTCTCGATGACTTCTCTGCGAACGACTCCCTTGGCAAATCGCGGATCTTCTGTCTGCTCGCAAATCGAGACTTTGAACCCTTGCTGTATCAACCGGCGCAAGTACTCACCCGCTGCTTTTACCGGCACCCCTGCGAGCGGTACATCCGCGGACCCACCATTGTTTCTTGAAGTGAGAGTCAGCCCGAGCGCACGAGATGCTACTTCTGCATCCTCGTAGAACATCTCGTAGAACTCACCCATCCGAAAAAAAAGAATTGCGTCCTGGTGCCGGGCTTTGATCTCCCGGTATTGCTGCATCAACGGAGTCGATGAAGCTCGACTCACGGCTATTCAGCCTTCACTACGAATCCGCTGATCTGCTTCGCTTTGAGCGAACGCATCACAGCACTTGCTTGCGCTTCCGTTGCGTAGTGCCCAATGCGAACTCGAAACGGAGCGCTGCTTCCCGATACACGCGCTTCGTAGCCCTTCTTTTTGAGCTTTGTAGCCATCGCGTCGGCTTGTGACTTCACATTGTATGCGGCGATTTGAACGGAATACTCACCGCTTCCTGATATTCCGCCCATCACCATCGTCGGCTTTCCGTCTGCCGGCGACGACGGCAATTTCATCAGCGGTTTCGGCGAAGCTGGTGCGGATTTCACAGTAGTCGTATCCGATTTTGTCGTCTGATTCGCGCGTCGAGTCGAATCATTCCCGGAAATTGTCGGCGCTACAGTTGTCGTCACTGGCGTGGTTGCCGCTGGCGTAGTCGTCACCGGCGTAGCCACAGGTGTCACCGCAGGCGGTGTCACGGTAGCTGTTGGCAATGCCACTCCCACACACCGCTGATTCAGATACGAGATTTGATTTCGCAGCTCGGTGTCATCCGGGCTTGTGCGCGCGAGCGCATCTGCATTCGCTGCGCAGGCTCTGGGGGCATCGTTCTTCTCGAATAGAACTCTCGCGGTCCAGTAACCCGCGCGCGCTCTCGTCGCCCCAGTCGGATGTTCAAGCGTCAGCCTGTTGAGGTGCTGCAGCGCTCCGTCATAGTCCGCTCTCGCAAGTTCCAACTGCGCCAATCGTAGGAGTACATCCTCTACTCGAGGCGAAAGAGGATAGTCGACGATTATTCTCCTGTAGTCCATCTCGGCATCTGCCGCTGTTGCTGAAAGGATTGCTCGCCAGTAAAGGCCTTCGGCGTGCGCGTTCGTTCCGGGCGTGCTTCGCGCAATCACAGAGTCGACAATCGCCCTGCCCGTTACAGCATTTCCATCGTTGACGAGCGATTGAGCCCTCTTGAATGCAGCACTGTCGGAGCTGCTCTGTGCATTGGTGATCGCTGGAATCGCGAGACACACCACCGTCATCCACTTCCTCAACATCTCTTCACCCCTGCTGCTATGCGGCAATCTTGTGCTCATCCTCGGCACATAATGCCAGAATGAGCGTGGTTAATATCTGTTCCTCGGAGGACAATCTCGTTTCCTTGAGCGCTACATCGGCGGTGAGCAGTGCACCGAACGCACGTTCGAGCGATTCGCGATCCCACGCATGGGTTGCCGAAGCCCAGGCAGCTGCCGCCGTTCCCCATGGCCGCCCAGTGTATGCCGAACCGGATTGTCTCAGCAGGCTGAAGTACTCACCCTGCAGACGTCCCGCTGCTACACCTTCATCCAACTTCGCTCTTCCCCACGCAAGAGCAACCGTCTGAGTGGCGAGTAACATTACAACCTGCACGCCGGTTGTCTTGGGCTGTGCCAGCACGTGACCAAGCAAATCCAGTGAGCCTTTTACATCGCGGCGGCCAATTGCGTCGAGAAGATCGATCATCGTCTCACCGCGACGTACTCCCACCACAGCGGTTACTGCATCTTCGGTGATCATGCGATTTCCCGTGAAGCTCGCGAGCTTATCGAGCTCCATCACCATTTGATGCAGATCGTTTCCAACTGCACTGTGCAGTAGCTCAGCAGCACCAACTGAGATCTCGAGGTTTAGCTCGCGTGAAACCCAGTGACTGATCCAGCCAGGAACTTCCTCAGGAGTTAGTGGCATGAACTCGAGCAGGGTTGTCGCGTTTGCAAAATCGTTGTCCTTCTTTCCGCCAGCAGATTCTACGAGCAACAACATTACTGACGATGAAGGTTTTCCAAGAAAGCTCAGCACCGTCTTTCTCGCCTCCTTTCTCAACCCACCAACATCCTTGATCACGACCACACGGCGATCTGACATCATCGGCAACGACGACACAATTCCATCGAATGATTTCGGGTCGACGTCGGAGCCGCCAAGTATGTCCAAATTGAAGTCACGTACAGTCGGATCGAGACCGGCTGCAATCAGCTTTTTTGTCGCGCCTTCTTTCTGAAACTCGTCGTCACCACAGATGTAATAAGCCCCATCGAGTGATTTTCTCTTGAGAATTTGGACAAGGGCTTTTGCGGCGTCGCCGGGCATCCTGCAAATATAGAAAAAACCCCGGGCTGGGCTGCCGGGGTCTTAGTGACTGCTGGCTAGTTGCAGGTCAGCCGTTGCGAAATGAAGCGGCTGTCGCTCGGCATAGAGAGCCGCCGTCCAGATGGGTAATCCTGCCGCTGCAGAGGCGACGAGCGCCGGCGCTGGCATAGTGAGCGGCACCGCTTCCGATTCCGGAACACTGGCAACTACCGGCGGAAAAACAATGTCACGCGGTGTATCGACCTCCCTCAACGAGCTTCCGATGTATCCAAGCATTACCACGCTTGCAACCGCAACAGCAGCAGCGAATTTTCCGGAATGATGAAACGCAGAAGAAGTCTCGCTTTCTCTCAATGCGCGAAGTCGGTCGTTCAGGCGCTCGGAGAATTGAGCGGAGGGCTCGATCCGTGGCAGGTTTCGAAATAGCAGGAGGGATCGCCGAACCGTTGCATCATGTTTGGCGCAGTTCTCACATTCCGCGATGTGGCGCTGCATGCCGACGAGCTCTATCCCTGAGAGTGTGTCGTCAATGAACGCAAAATGATTTTCCTGAAACTCGCGGCAATCCATGTGGAGGGGTTCGGGGTCCGGGTACCAGTACCCACCTGATGGACACTGGTTCCCGAATTTTATAACCCTTATTCCATGTAGGGCGCAACAATCTCCGCGAACGAATTCCTCGCCCTGTTCAGCCGCGATTTGACCGTACCGAGGTTGCAGTCTGTGATCTCTGCGATCTCTTCGTACGATTTCCCCTCCAGCTCCCGCAACACAAAGACGTGTCTGTGATGTTCGGGCAGCTTTGCCACTGATTCCTCGACAATCTCCCGGAGGTGTCGCTTCCGGTACATGTCGTCAGGCCTCGAGGTAGTGTCCTCAAACTGCAGCGGCCGATCATCATCCTGCCAGTTTTTCTGGACCGCCTGCATCAGCACTAGCGGGTTCCGCGAACGGTTTCGTAGCTCGTTCTTCGCCAGGTTGGACGCGATAGTATATGCCCAGGTCGAAAATTTCTTCGAGCGGTCAAAGCGATGCAAGTGGCGATACACGCGGATGAACACCTCTTGTACGAGATCTTCAGCTTTCTCACGGTCGCCAATGGTACGATAGATAAAGTTCAACAGGCGCGTCTGATATCGTTCAACGAGCTCTGAAAACGCCCTTTCCTCACCACCAAGGAACGCCGTCACAACCGCTGAGTCGTCCATCGCTCGCAGTCGTTCCCTTACGCTCGCTCCTTGATTCGGAACTTCTTGTTTACGAGCAATGCTTCTCATGAATCCTTCCCGAAAAAGATAAGACTCTGACCACACTAGAACCTGACTACGCCTCTCGGTGTAGAAGTCCTGCGTAGCTCTGAAATGCAGAGGATATGCCCGCTCCCAGGCATCTCATAAGTCTCGATTTAACAACAGTTTAGCTGGTAAGGCGTTGGCCGCTGTCCTTATACGGCCCAGCACGCTGTCCTCAATTCAAGACAGCCGACCCACCACATATACGTTTATTGGTGTGCCTGTGCTGGCGTTTTGGTTTACCTCGAGCTTAGCATTAGCTCCGTCAGCAGAAGCGCAACGCAAGTCTTCGCATCGACGATCTTGCCTGCCCTCACCATCTCCACCGCCTCCAAAAGAGAGACCGGGTACAGCTCCAGGAATTCGTCGGGCTCGTGCGCCGACTCTCCGGGAGTTAGTTGCTCCGCCAGGAAAATGTGAATTCTCTCGTCGGTGAACCCGGGAGTCGTATAAATCGTCGTGAGTTTCCGTAATACGGCAGCCGAGTATCCTGTCTCTTCCTTGAGCTCCCTCGACGCACACGATTCTGGGGTCTCATTGGGGTCAAGCCGACCCGCCGGGACCTCGTAGACGTACCCGCTTGCTGCATATCGATATTGTCTCACGAGAACTACCTGTGGTCCTTTCGCGATGTCTAGCAATGGGACCACCGCACTCGCGCCTGAGTGCCTGACTATTTCCAGCTCCCCGGTTGTACCGCCGGGAAATCGTACCTCGTCGAGATCAACTGATATGACTTTACCGGAGTAAACGCACCTCGAGGAAATTCTACCGGGAGCCGACAATGTCTCGCTCGAATCCTCCATCACGCGTCAGCTGGCAACCGATGAGAAACCGGGCCAAATCCCAGTGATTCCAAGGGATTGTTGACAATAGTCGGATCGCCAACGACGACCCCTAAAAGCCTTTCTGGATGGACGTGCACTTGCGCTGCGACCAATACGTCTTTTGGAGTTACAGCGTGGATATTGTCACGATACGTGTCGTAGAAATCTTCTCGCAGGTTGAAGATCACGATGTTGGCAAGTGCCGACGCGATGGCCGATGTTGTCTCATACCGAATTGGAAAAACTCCCTCCAAATAATTCGTCGCTAGAGAGAGCTCATCAGCAGGAACTTCCTTGTTTCTCATCCCGTCAATCTCGATGAGCGTTTCCCGAATGGCTTCGGCTGAAACCTCACTCTGAACTGCCGTGGAGATAACGAATGGTCCCGGCGCGCGTCGCCAGTCAAAATACGACGACGCTCCATACGTATAGCCGTGTCGTTCCCTGAGGTTGAGGTTGATTCGGGAGGAAAAAAGCCCGCCCAACAACGCATTCATTATCACAACCTTGAAGTAATCGGGGTGCGACCTGGGAATGCCCGCGTGTCCAAGACGCAGCTCTGACTGGGCTGCATCTGACTTATCAACTATTTCCAATGCGCGGCCGGCTCTGTGCTCCGTAGCAGTTGAATCGACTGCCGGCGCTGCCGCGCCATGCCACTGCCCTAAAGCATCACGCACCAAATCCAACGCCTCACCTTCATCTACGTCCCCAACGATGATGATGGTCGCCGACGTCGGGACGTAGAACGAGCTGAAGAACTCGATCACATTATCGCGCGTTATCGCCGAGATGGATTTCCCTGTTCCACCGATCGGTTCAGCATAGCGCGATCCGGAGGCGTACAGAAATCTCGAGAATGCTTCATCCGCTAACCCTCTCGGCTCTGACAGAATCTGTAGACGTTCTGCGAGGCGCTCAGCTTTGAGTCGCTCGACTTCGTGTGAGGGAAAGGAAGGAGTCCTGAGAACCTCAGCGAACAGAGGAAGCCCCGTCATGAGATGATCTCGCAAAAGGGTCATGCTTACCATGGTGCTGTCCCAATCGGCACCAGTCTCGATTGACGATCCGAGCCTTTCAAACCCTTCGAGGATTTCTATCCCGTTGTGCTTCTCAGTGCCTTCTCGCAGCATCTCTGCTGTCAGCTGAGCTAGCCCTTCGATTCCGTTCTTGTCTCTGTTCGCACCTGCGTCCACGACTGCCAACACGGTAACAACCGGAAGTTTTCGAACCGGAGCGACGATTATTCGTAAGCCGTTCTCGAGGGTGTGGCGCGAAAACTGAGGAAAATGATATTCCCGTGCCTGCGCCGGTAATGGACGAGATGCGACCGTCATGCTGCAGCAGGCTCGACATTTTCAACCTCACCCGCTCTTTCAGCCTTCGGCACAAACAGCAGGCTCGCTCTGTTGTTAACGCCAAGTTTCATTCGCGCAAACTCATTCACCTGCGCGAGTGTCACTGATCGGTATTTGTCAGATTGCTCGTTTATCAGCTTCGGATCGCCAAAAAAAGTCGCGAACATTGAAAGCCGATCAGCCCGTTCACTCGCGGACTGCATCGCAGTGATCATGTCAGTTTCGATGAGAGCAACTGCTCTATCGACTTCTTCCTGCGTCGCGCCGTTGGTCATCAGTAGATCTATCTCGCGATTTACTTCCTGTTCCAGTTTCTCAGGCGTTGTTTCCGGCCGGCCAACGACATCAGCGACGAGGAGATCACTTCCCTTCGCCAGATCAAAAGTGAACGCGGTCGCATCTGCAGCAATCTGACGCTCTCGAACCAGTGATCGATGAAGCCGGCTTCCGCGACGCATCCCAAGAATTGCGCCAACAACGCTTGCCACATAGTAGGAGTCGCTTCCAAAAATTGGCGACCTGAACGCAACGTACAGTCGAGGCAACGCAACGTCGTCTTCTACGACGACTCGCAAAGCTTCACCGAACGTTTCCGGTAAATCCATTTTGGCAAGTGATGGCCTGTTTTTACCGCGGGGAATTGCACCGAAGTATTGCTCAACGAGTTGCTTCGCCTCAGCAGGGTCAAAATCACCTGCAATCGACAGCACCGCATTATCCGGCGTATAGAAGGAGGCAAAGAATTCTTTTATGTCGTCGAGAGATGCGGCCGATAAATCCTCCATCGACCCGATTAAGGAGTGATGAAACGGGTGCGACCCAGGAAACGTCAGCGCCGATAATCGCTCCATCCACGTCCCATAAGGCTGGTTGTCTATGGACCAGCGCCGCTCATTCTTCACAACGTCGCGCTGATTATCGAGCTTGTCTTGCGTCATTGCAGGCAGCAGGTATCCCATTCGATCCGCTTCCAGCCATAGTGCAAGAGCAAGTTGGTTCGATGGAACGGTTTCGTAGTAATTAGTCCGCTCCAGCCACGTCGATCCATTGAGTGTGCCGCCGGCACGTTGAATGAACTCGAAGTGTTCGTTGGATCCCACGTGCTCTGACCCCTGGAACAGCATGTGCTCGAACAGGTGAGCAAAACCAGTTCTTCCCACTCTCTCATTAGCAGAACCAACGTGGTACCACAGATTCACGGCAACGATTGGGGCTGTTCGGTCTTCAGAAAGAGTCACGAACAATCCGTTATTCAGCCGGAAGGTCTCAATTGGTATTTGCATGATCATCGTCTCTTACGTTCTTACTCTCGAACAGGAAAGTCATCGGTGCCTTGACCGATTCGCTGAGCATGTATTTCCACCGCTCTTCACGGTTGGGTGAGATGGGACTTGTACGCGTTGGTGACGTGTACGGCGTAAACCCCAAACGCCGACTCAATATCCAGAGCCGAAGCATATGAAACGGATCACTCACGAGGATTGCAGTTTTCATTCTGCGTTCGCTTAGCATTCGTGAGACTGCGACAAGCGAGGCTCGTGTCGTTCGTCCCTCGCTCTCGAGAAGGATTGCCTCGTCTGGAATTCCACGACACTTTACATAGCCGCGGCCAACTGCCGCTTCACTCGTCGTGTCGCCGAAGCCTCTTCCTCCCGTCAGAATCACAACATGTGCCAGGTGGCGATTCCAAAGGTTGATGGCGTGATCCAGTCTTGCACGCAGTACTGGTGACGGGCGACCGTCATATTGGGCCGCGCCGAGCACGACAATGGATTCCGCCGGACGAGCTTGATCGAGCGTGCTCCACACCAGCACCGCAATCATCCAGCCGACCCAAAACACCAGTACCGTTGCGATGGTGCTGGTTAACAGCATACGGATTCTGTGCCCCGCGCTTGCCATCGCAGGAAACTACTTAGAAGGCAATCCTCGTGTGCGGGTCGGGGCAGGTTACGCTGTAGCTCTTTGCGACCAGCGTAGTCTGTAGCTCGTCCTGAGCCTTGGGCTCACCATGAACGAGGTGTACGCCCGAGAGTTTGGGCGATGTGACCTTGACAGCGTCCAACCAGGCACGGAGCTCAGTGCGGTCAGCATGTGCACTGTATCCATTGATCACTTCAACATGAGCTCTCAGAGGAATTTCGTCGCCGAAGATTTTCAAGACGGGTGCTTTCTCGACTATGCGGCGACCAAGCGTGTGCTCCGCTTGAAAGCCGACAATCAAGATCGTGTTCCTTGGATCAGAGGCCCCCTGCGCGAGATGATGAAGTATCCGTCCCGCTTCAACCATTCCTGAAGCTGCAATGATGATCATCGGCCCGCTCATGTGAGCCAATGCTTTTGATTCCTCTACGTCTCGCGTGTAATGCACCAGAGGAAATTCAAAAAGGTCTTTGACCTTTCTTACCATATCTTCAGACTCGTCGAATGTCTCTGGATGCATTTCAAAGACGGTCGTTGTGTCCACTGCGAGTGGGCTGTCGACAAATATCGGAATCGATGGAATTGCAGACTCGCGAACAAGTGAATGCAGGTTGTACACGAGCTCCTGCGTCCGGCCTACAGCAAACGCTGGAATCAGAACGCGCCCGCCCCTCGCAGCAGTCTGCCTCACTACCTCAGCAAGTCGGGCACGAGCTCCATCCACCGACTCATGGTCGCGGTCGCCATATGTCGATTCCATAATGATTTCGTCTGCGCCAGTAGGCGGAACAGGATCACGAATGATCGCAAGCCCGGAGCGACCTATGTCCCCGGAGAACACCAGTCTTTTTGAGACACTTCCCTCGACACAATCGAGCACCACGGAAGCAGATCCGAGGATGTGGCCCGCATCCACATAGCTGCACCGCACACCTGGAACGACGTCAAATGGTTTGTTGTAGGGAACAGCTACCATTAACTCCAGTGCGCGAACCGTATGACGCATCGCGTACAACGGCTGGATGAAATCCTTTTTATGCTTGGCGAGAAATTCAGCGTCCTTCTCCTGAATGTGGGCAGAATCGGCGAGCATGACTGCTGAGAGATCGCGCGTCGCTGCGGTAGCCCAGATTGTCTTGCTGTATCCTTCGGCTACGAGGTAAGGCAGTCGCCCGGAATGATCGATATGAGCATGTGATAGTACCACGCTATCGATATCGGCGATGGGGACCGGAAGAGTTCTGTTTTTCTGCTCCGCATCACTCCTCTTTCCCTGAAACATTCCGCAGTCGAGAAGAACCGTGCTGCCATTTACACGCAGAATGTGACAGGAGCCCGTAACCTCACGGGCTGCGCCATAAAACTCGATTTCCAAAGATTACGCCTCTGCTACCGCACTACGCTGGAACAGAATTATCAACCGTTGATCGTCCTGCGACATGAGAGCCGGCTCCCATCCACTACGGCTCCGTTCATTCAGAAGATCTGTCAGCGTATCCTCATCCTCGCGTGTGTGTCGTGTCAGCTTGACCACCACCGCCTGATATTCCTTCATGCACGCGCGAATAGAAGGTAAGTTTCGCAGCCCAAATCAAACACTGATGATCGAACGCACTGAAGAATTTCCAATGCTCACAATTATCCGGCATCCACTCGTTCAGCACAAGCTGACGATCGTGCGCAATCGTGAAACGCCAACAAAGATCTTCAAGGAACTCGTGGATGAAATTGCTATGCTCATGGCATACGAGGCAACGATCGATCTGACGCTCGAACCACTACCAGTCACAACTCCACTCGAGACGACTTCCGGCTGGCACATCAGCGGAAAGAAGCTCACCCTGGTTCCGATCCTTCGAGCCGGTCTTGGAATGGTCGAGGGTATTCTTCGTCTGGTTCCGGCTGCGCGAGTCGGTCACATTGGGCTTTACCGGGATCACGACACCCTCCAACCGGTCGACTACTACTTCAAAATCCCTGGTGATGTAGCTGAGCGTGATTTTTTTGTCCTCGATCCAATGCTGGCAACAGGCGGCAGTGCAGCTGCCGCAGTCTCATCACTCAAGAGAGCGGGTGCAACCCGAATAAGATTTCTTTGTCTGGTCGCTGCTCCAGAAGGCGTTGAGCGGTTGAGCGCAGAGCATCCTGATGTTCAGATCTATTGCGCTGCTCTGGACCGAGAGCTCAACTCGCACGGATATATTCTGCCGGGACTAGGTGACGCCGGCGACAGATTGTTCGGTACCCGGTGATGATTCAGCCAAACCATTCCTGAGGATCGGTCCGCTGTTGCTCTGAAACAGCAAGTATCCACTGCTGCGCCTCCGAATCGACAATTTCATCAGAGACTCGATCGAACCACTCTCGAGCCTGGTGAACGTCTCCAATCCTTCGCCAGAGCTCACCCACCAGATATGTGAGAACTGCTCGCTCCTCAGTCACGACGCCATCGTAGCTTCCCAAGGCTTGCTCGAATGCCCAGGCTGCAAGACGCCGGAAGTAGCGCTCTGCCTCAGTGTCATTCTCATCCACACAGCACCAGGCTGCTCGTAGCAGGAGATCTGCTATTTGACGAGCTTCCCCACCTTGCCACTCGGCAACCTTTGCAGCTGTCTCATATTTGTCTGAGCCGGTTACTGTCACCGGCGCTTTCGGTGCAAGTTCGTTCAAAACGTGTTCTTTCAGGAGCGGGCTGATCTCCGCGACACTCGAGAAGTCACGTTCTCCTCCAGAGTAGCCACATTCGCTGCACATATGGACAAGGTACGCCAGCGGCTGGGTCCCAGCAGCATGTTCGTGAAAATCAGTGCGCTTTCCTCTGAAGGTATTCGTCGAGACGACCGCCTGAGAATGAAAGCTGTTACCACAGATTGGACAGCTCAGTTCGATTTGACGGAGAGTAGTCATAAGACCTCGTCGCGATGCATGAAATCATGGGAGGAAATTTCTGTGCCAGTTTTTTCGCGAGAGTCCAGCTACATCGCTCTTGTTCTGAATTTCCCTGCAGCGTATTTTCTCGCATCCAAAAGCGCGCCGCGCTCTGTCATTACTCACGACCCGGTCGTTGATGCTGATTAACCTGCTGCCTGATTTCTTCGCAGTTCTTAACAGCACCGATCGCATCGCGGCATACCATCGCTACTTCGACACTCATCGCAATATTCTACAGGCATACTGGGCAAATTACGTCCTGGATCCTGACGGTCCTCACTTCGCTGATGTTGCGCGCTCCGCAGCTCTTGCAGGACGAGGCGATCTCCGCACAATGCTCGAGAGAATCGACGTAGTCTCTTTAGCTCGTAACACCGAAGAGCAGTGCCGAGCGTTGCTCGACGTCGACTCCGACATCGATGTCGTGCTAATGGTCGGAGTCGGAGCAGCCAATGCCGGTGAGCTTGTAGTAAACGGTCGCGGTGTTGCTTTCGTTTGCCTCGAGCATTTCACCAGTATCACCAACCCGGAAACTCACGGGCTCGGCCTCGATCCTGAGCTTATTCCTTTATGGCTTGCTCACGAGATCGCTCACGCTGTTCGCTACACCTCTCCGGAAAGCCGGAGCGATATGCGACAGGCAATCGCTGATATGGAAGGTTACTACTCGTATTGGGAGACGGGGAAACGTGTAAACCTGAGAGAATTGCTCGTGAACGAGGGAATCTCAGTCCAGGTATCCAGGGTAATCAGCCCCGGTCATGCTGCCTGGGAATACTTCGGATATGATCGCCGCGAATATGCACGGGTTCGAGAGATGGAACCCATCATTTCGCGATCACTTATTGGAAATCTTGATAAGACCGGTTTGGGGCTACGCCTGAAATATCTGTCAGACGGAATGACAGACGAGCGACGACGCGCTGGCGAGCAAGTTCTTCCAGAAAGAAGTGGCTACTATCTCGGCGCGAAGATGGTCGAGCATGCAATTGCAACCAGAGGTTACGCCTGGACGATTCGGGCGAGTGCTCTCGAGATCACCACCGCTGGCAGCGAAGCTGCCGAAACCGCATAACGAGAACTGAGCTACTCGCTGTAGCCTTATTTCCCCACACAAAAAGAGCTGAATACTCTCTCCAGCACATCGTCTGCGCTTACCGCTCCAATTAACTCCTCGAGAGCGACGACAGCAGCTCTCAAGTGTACAGCCGCCACCGGTGCAGGAAGTGACTCCTTCTCCCAAGCATTCTTGAATTGCTCAATCTCATTTCGAGCAACGCTGATTCCATGAATATGTCGGGCTCGCGTTAGGATCGGTGTTTCCGGAGCTATCGCTCCGTACTTCTCATCCAGTACGGAATCAATTCTAGCTCGAAGAGCACCAAGCCCATCACCCGTGATTGCGCTTACTCTCACTGGGATTGACGAGTTTGGTTTTCCAGACGCTGAATCGGAGTTCCTTTGTAAATCGCTCTTTGTCAGTACCTGAATTACCGGCGCTCGTGAAAGCGACGATGACAGTGCAGCTGCATTTTCAAGGGAGAGCTCAGTATCGCCGCATGCAATTATTAAGTGCGCTGCAGCAAGTCGTTGTTCGCTGACTTCAATGCCAAGTCTTTCAACAACATCAGTGCTGTCACGAAGGCCTGCAGTATCGATCAAACGGATCGGCCACAAACCAGCATCAATCATCGCTTCGATTGCATCTCTGGTAGTGCCGGAAATGTCGGCTACGATAGCTCGACTTTCACCAATCAATGCGTTGAACAATGAGGATTTCCCAACGTTCGGAACGCCGGCAATGACGACGATCGCGCCTTCTCGAGCAATCTGCCCAACAGGGATGGTAGAAAGCAGAAGGTCGAGCGAACGGGCAAGAGAATCAGTAGCTGTAGCAATTTCATTTTTAGAGATCGGCCCATCATCTTCTTCGGGAAAGTCGACGTCATACGCAATTAGCGATTCGACACGTAGTGCTCCTTCTCGCACCGACGCTATTCGAGATGACAGCCCTCCATCAAGTTGATACAGGGCCGCTTGCTGCATTACACCGGATCGCGCGTCGATCAGATCACCGATTGCTTCTGCTTGAACGATATCGAGCTTTGCATTCAGGACTGCGCGCCGGGTGAATTCTCCGGGGAGTGCCTGCCTGGCACCAGATTCTATCAAGGCAGCCACGATCGACAGTGGCACTACATGGCCGCCATGCGTGAAGATCTCGACTACGTCTTCACCCGTGAACGATTCCGGTCCATTGTAGAAGGTGATGAGTGCCTGGTCGAGGATCGTCAGACCACTGCTGACCATGCAAAGCGAAATCTCACGCGCGCGACCGGGCCATGGATTTATGTGACGTCGCGCAATCTCAACCGCATTATCACCGCTCACGCGGATAACTGCTATCGCTCCTCGGCCCGCGGGAGTGCTGAGCGCAACAATAGTGTTTGAGCTTACACCAATGTTACCCAATGTCAGCTAACTCCCATTCACTGCTCGGGAATTGGTAGGTCGAAGCTCATGCCAGGCTCGAGGATCTGCACTGTTTCACTACGAGGGTGTGCAGGCAATTGAGCTCGAAGACGTTGAATCGCGTCGTGAGCTTTCGACGTTACGTGATCGAACGTGCCCCAGTGATACGGAATCAGGTACCTCGCATCGAGCCGATCGAACAATGTGAGTGCGTCACCACTCGTCAAATGTCCTTTTCTGAATCCTGGCTTCCACCAGGGCGCGTGCCCAATCGGCAGTAGAGCAAGATCGAGCCTGCGGCCTGCAGCACCCACATGACGTTCAACTAGATGAGTGCTCTCCGGAGTCAATCCAGTATCGCCTGCAAAAAAACAGGACACGTTATTAGTATCGAACAGGTACATATTCGCCGAGCTCCGCCAGCGATCCACAGCATATCGATTGCCTCGGTGAGTCGCTGTACCTGCTTTGATTTCAACCGGTCCATTTTGAACTGACTCACCTGGAGCGATTTTTTGCGCCATGCTATAACCGCGCTTCTTCAGCCACTTTGCTATCGCGGGCGGCGCATAAATCGGCACGTCCTGCGGGAGCGCATCGAGTGATTTAAATGAAAGGTGGTCGGCGTGTGCATGTGTTAATACGATTGCATCGATCCGTGGAAGCGAGCCAATCGATACACCAGGCGCGCTTACTCTTGGTAGGAAACCACCCAGGTTTGAATCAAAGTTTGGGTCGGTAAGAAAAATCCGATCGGCAAGTTCAATTAGTAGCGTTGCGTGACCAATATATGTAATCCGCATGGCAACTTCATTACCGACTTGGTGGTTTCCTTCGTGCACGTTCTTGTGCCAGTAGCCATTGCTGAGGAATGGCCGCCAAGTTTTGAGCTGTATAGTAGAGGTTCAAGCCCGATGCCATGTTCGCCAGAATAAAGGTCATCATAACCGGGAACATGTAGCTCATAGTTTTCGCCTGCGGGTTCGGTGGCGCGTTCCGCAGACCAATCCATGACAGCACATACATCGATATCCCCATCAAGACAGGCAGAATATAGAGCGGATCTTTGATGGAAATATCGTGGAGCCACATAAAAGGCACTCCCCGAAATTCGATTGTGTTCTGAAAAACGAAAAATAGCGCGAAGAGAACAGGCATCGGGATCAACGCTGGAAGGCATCCCGTGAGGGCCGTAAACGGACTCGCACCTGCGTCCCGATACACCTTCATTATTTCCTCTCGCTGTTTTTCCGGTTTGTCTTTGTATTTCTTTTGGACCTCTGCAAGCTTCGGTTGGATCTCTTGCATTTTCATGCTTGATCTCATCGCGCTCTGATTCAACGGCCAGAGAGCAACTCGAATGAGGATTCCGAAGATGATCAGCACCCACCCGTAGCTTAGCCTAAGTACTTGGTGCATCCAAAGGAGAAGCCGAATGCAAAGTGCAGCAATGGGCTGAACGACGCCCTGTAGAAATCGCCATCCGTACGGATTCACATGATCGAAATCGCGACCCATTGCGATAAGCTCTGTCGATTGCTGCGGCCCAGCATAGAGGTCAAGCGTAAAGGAGCCAGTCTTCAATGACTTGACAATTATCGCTGAAGCGGTCGTAGCAACTTTGGAAGTTCTGGCACCTCCCTTCAAGGCAACTTCATTGAACGTCGCTCCTGGAGGATTTAGAAGTCCAAGAACGAAGTACTTGTTTTTAACGGCAGCCCAAACCAATGGCCCTGTCTCGAGACGCTGCTCGCCAGGATCAAGACTTCCAAATCGGACAATACGTGCATTTTCACGCTCCGATTTGAATGAGAATGCCAGATTTCGAAGGTCAGAGAGCGTATCCGATTCCGCCGGTTTTAGGCTCGTAGGTAGCTGTATCAGTAGATAGGTATTCTGGTCAGCGCCTTCAACTTTGCCATCAACCCTTACGACATACTTGTCAGGCAGAACCTCATAGGAGATCTCAACACTATGGTTCGCAACGATTGCATCGTAAGCAGCCTGATTGGTTGAGGCTCGGGAGCGAAAGGGAATGCCATCAAATCGCGTTGTATCGCCATTTACAACGAGGGCATAACTCAAGAGTGGTTGGCCTGGAACACCAAGCTCCACAGCACCACCAGCAGGCGCAAGATTTTTGTAGTCCCGCAAGGCCACCGAAACGGGAGTAGCTCCAATATTGCTAAAACGGTAGATGGATTTTGGCGTTACCAGAGTCGTTAGTTCCGGTGCAGCTGCTGATGTCACGGTAGACGTAGAACCACCGGCTGGTTGTGCTACGCTTGGCCTCCGATCTACATCTGCAATCGATCGATTCTGAGTCTTGCTCGTGCTTAGGCTGTCATTCTTACCACGAGTGACTGGCCCCGGACGTATAACTGGGAACAAAATCTGTGTAATTGCAACTACAGCAGCTGCAAGGAGTAGTGCGAGAAAGAAGCGCTTTTCCATTTATGGGACTGGATCGTATCCGCCAGAGCGGAAAGGATGACATCGAGTAATTCTTCGAAGAGCTAGCCAGCTACCACTAACTGCACCGTGTTTCTCGATCGCTTCAACTGCATAGGCCGAACAAGTCGGGTAGTAGCGACATGCCGAAGGTAGTAACGGCGAGATCCAAAGTTGATAACCACGAATGACAAGAATGAGAGCTTTCCGCATTTTCTCTACTGCACTACGGAAGTAAGCTGAGCTTTGATGCTGATTGCTTCGCCAGCAAGTTTTTCAAACTCGAGGCCATAAGCACTCGATCCGGCGTAGAGAACAAGATCAATCCCAGTAAAATCAGGGATAACATGGAGTCGCACTAATTCTCGTAGCCTGCGCCTCAACTTATTTCGCTCAACAGCTGAATGACCATATTTCCCAACAATCACTGCAACCCGACAATAAGGGAGCAGAGAGGAGGCAGCACGAGCACTCAAGTGCTCTGTTCTCAGCCTCTTCCCTACTCCCTTGATAGTCACTAACTCGCTCTCCCTAAGCCGAAATCGGCGGGAGTACCCCTGTTTTTTACGAACCAGCGTACTTAGTCGGCAGTCGAATTGCTAGCTGCTTCCGGCCCTTCTTACGCCGACGACTCAATACTTCACGCCCCCATCGCGTTGCCATTCGCTCCCGGAATCCATGAGTCCTAACACGGCGTTTATTACGAGGTCTATATGTGGGCTTGCCCATAACTTTATCCTAAATCCAGCGCGAATATACAAGGTAGAATAGCACATAAAACTAGTCGCCAGCATAACATACATCAAGCTACATAAAGTACTTCGCACGTTGGTGCATTGACTTTTCCACAATCTTTCGCTACGGTTGCCTCCCCATGTCACTTACCGCTTCGGAAATTTGGAAAAGGCTGCTGGACAGAGCTCGCCAAGATATCCCCGAGCAAACTTTCCGCACATGGCTTGAGCCAACCGAAGCACTCAGTATCGACGGAAATATTATATCCGTAGGCGTTCCAGACCAATTTGCAGCAGACTGGAACGAATCAAAACATGCAGACTTATTCACATCCTACGGGCCAATAGCTCTTGGTCATCCGATCCAGGTCATTTTTAAGGTAAATGAGGAACGAAAAAAGCGATCCCAGATGGATTTTTTCGTAGCTCCTCCTTCAGCCGCAGCTAGAACCCAGACGTCTGCACTCCAAGCACCACTTAGCCCACGTTATACCTTCGATCAATTCGTAATCGGAAAGTCAAACGAGCTTGCAGCTGCTGCAGCACATGCAGTAACACAGGCTCTTGGTAAGGTATACAATCCACTTTTTATCTACGGCGACACAGGACTGGGAAAAACTCACCTTATGCAGGCTATTGCACATGAGATAATCGCCCTCCATCCTGATATCCGTATCACATTTATTGGTACAGAGCAGTTCACAAACGAACTGATAACTTCCATACAGAATCACACTACACCAAACTTTCGCCGGCAATTTCGAGAAACCGATCTACTGCTAATTGACGACGTTCACTTCCTTAAGGGCAAAGAAGCAACTCAGCAGGAGTTTTTCCACACATTTAATGCACTATACGAAGCAGGACGACAAATAGTGCTCACAAGCGATCGACCTCCTTCAGAAATTCCAGGCCTCGAAGGACGTTTAGTAAGCCGCTTTCAGTGGGGGATGGTGGCTGATATAGAACTGCCAGATTTTGAGCACCGAGTTGCTATTCTTCGTCAAAAAGCAGCAATCGATCATCTCGAACATTCAATACCAGAAGAGGTAATTCGCCTCATCGCAGAGAATGTTAGGTCCAACATACGAGAACTTGAAGGATCAATCATAAAGCTCTTAGCGTTTGCCTCTCTAAAACATCGTGACATTTCAATCGATCTTGCTCGAGATGCTCTGAGAGACAAGCTAAAACCAACAAATGGACAACATGTAAATGCCCAACCAGGATTAACTATCTTAACAATTCAAGACCACGTAGCTCAGGAATGGGGTGTAACACCAGAAGGACTTCGCTCCAAGACGCGAACCAAATTGCTTACCATTCCAAGACAAATTGCAATGTTCCTAGCACGAGATCTTCTAGGAACTCAATTAATTGAGATTGGAAACGCATTCGGAGGACGAGATCATTCAACAGTTATTCACAGTATTGATAAAACTAGAACCGAAATAAGTAGTAACCCGATATTAAAACAACGCATTTTCAAAATAAGAGACCGACTTGAAGCACTTCGCTAATAGAAATCAACATCCAGCTACAGTTAATCTACAAGACATCTAATAGCACAACGTGAGGTAAACGAATACTTTACTACGTTCTACACGTATTTCACATTGCCTACTACTACTACTAGCAATTCTCTCTTTAACAAAGAAAGAAGAAGAAAGTACTCCAAGCACTTCCCTCGATACTCTTCCTTCGATCAAATGCGTCTAACGATATCTCGAGAAAAGCTTCAGGAGGGTTTAAGTACAGTAAGTGCTAGTATTCCTACGAAGACTACTTTACCTGTCTTAGCAAATATTTTAGTTGAAACAATTGAGCGGGGGGTTCGATTATCAGGAACAGATTTGGACATTGCTGTTAGTACTGAGGTTCAAGCTGATGTTGAAATGGCAGGAGCTGTAACAATTCCAGCAAAGAAGTTGGCTGAGATTGCTCGTGAGTTACCACCATCACCTGTAAAAATTGGTGCTATTGGTGAGCAACGAATAACGCTTGAATGTGGACGTTCTCGGTTTAAACTTCTTGGACTTCCTCGTGATGAGTTTCCGACATTTCCAAACGTATCTTTTAGTGACAGCTGGCAAGTTAAATCAAGTGATTTGCAGAAGTTAATTGCACACACCTCATTTGCTGTTTCTACAGAAGAGAGTCGTCCGATATTAAATGGAGTTTTGTGGGAGCTGAGAGCAGACAAAATGTCCATGGTAGCAACGAACGGTCATCGCTTAGCGAAGATGAGTATTCCGGTAGGATCTAAGCTTGGTTCTTCCCAGGATTTAATAGTCCCGTCGAAAGCTTTGGAGCAGGTACGAAAGCTTTTTCCAGCTGAGGAGGAACTTGAAATTGCTCGTGGGGAGAATCACATCGGTTTTCGGTCACCCTTTACGTCTGTCTTTACTCGGCTTATTGAAGGGCCTTATCCAAATTATGAGTTGGTAATTCCGCGGGATAATGATCGAGTAGCTGTTGCAGATAAGGCTGCTTTGATAAGTGCTTTGAAGCGAATGTCAGTGATTGCATCGGATCAAACTCATCGGATTCGGCTTTCGTTCAATACAGGTATGCTTAAATTCAGCGTTCAGACGCCTGATTTAGGTGAAGCTCAGGATGAATTACCAATTCGCTATACAGGTGACCAGCTCGATATTGGCTTCAATGCCAGCTATCTACTCGAGATCCTCAGATACATACCGACAGATGAAGTGAAGATGACCTTCAAGGCTCCCGAAAGAGCCGCTACTCTCGAGCCTGAAAATTGGTCTGATTCGGCTGAGTATTTATGCTTGGTAATGCCACTCCGCCTTGTTGACTAATTTTTTGCCTCTACTCTCTGGGTTACTTCCTGGATGAAGTGTCGTGCCTTTCCGGAGTTGATGATGGTAATTTCTAATTTTTCAGAAAGCTCTACTCCTAATGTGACCCCTACAGTTGGGTTGATGTAGATATTAGCTGTACCATTACCAATCCCCTCTAGATGGATTTGATGGTTGCCTTGGGCTCCATCCCCAACGATGTAAGTCGAGTCCACCCGTTGTAGAAGGAGAGCTCTTATTGTGTTGAAAGTTCTTTCCCCAATCACCCTAAATGACTGAACGGTTTTTCTTGTTGTTAGAATTCCACCTGTAGTGCATGTCGTAGCTACTGTTGAATTTCTCCATATAAATCCCGGAGTTAACCGTAATGGGTAAGCGGTTATTACAGCGCGCAAATCGCCAAGAATAGAACTTATAGATGGACTACACGCTCCATCTGTGACTTGAGAGTTCTTTACGCTGATTATTAGTGTTGTGGAGGTTAGCTGTCCCTCAAAAAGTAAGGGTAGAGCAAACGAGTCATTCTCGGACAGAGCCTGATTCTGCTGGCGGAATCTTACCGTGTCTATATATCCTGAGATGATTAATGGTGTCCTTGATTGATCGAGCGAAATGGTAAAAGTCGTGCCGGTCTCGATTGTATTTTGTCGGTTGGTTGAACTAGAAAGTTCCTTGACTGTAGTCTGGCTTACCGAGTGATATGTATGCGGTTGGCGATTTGGTGTTAAAACCCACAGGCCAGTTGATTTAGTTGCTGTGTCATTGCTGATGGCTGTAGCTACCGGCTGTAAAACCGAACTTGGTACTGTTGCAGATTTGCATCCGGCAATTGCAACTGAAGTGGCGAGCAGTGTGGTTCGTGTGAGGAGCATTTGTATCGGTGATGAGATCTGCATGATAAACGGCCTCCTGCGAAGTTTTGCAAGAGACCGTTCATTGAATGCGCTCAGCCTGTAAGCCGGGTTCTGTCCAACGGTGTAAACCGTCGTGACGGTCATTTCTCTCGGGCTACGATTGCTCGCAACCTCTAGCAGCCTACCCGCGACGTCTTTTTCGAGTTGAGCTTCTCTCGCCGCCTGCTTGGCCTTGCTCCAACTGGGGTTTGCCGTGCCGGTTATGTCACCATAACCGCGGTGGGCTCTTACCCCACCGTTTCACCCTTACCATGAAGATCATGGCGGTCTGTTTTCTGTGGCACTTTCCGTCGCTGTGACTAATTAGCCACAACGCCCAGGCGTTACCTGGCAGCTTGCTCATGGAGCCCGGACTTTCCTCGATTTAGTATCCTTAAGATACCAAAGCGCGACCATCCAGCTGATTGCAGTTCTAATCGAAATATATACATCGGACTGACGCTTTTGCTGAAATCGTTGAATGTATATCCCTTGGCGCTGACGCTCTGCTGACGCGTGTGTCTTATACTGGCTGGCGTCTACCTCTGGAGCCTATAATGGCAGCTTTCCGTAAGCGGGGCCTTCCTCCAATGCCAGTCTCTACAATTCTTACTCCGAACGAGCGCGTACGTGTCGACGCTGCTGCTCAGGGACTTTACTCTGCTCTTCACCGAGAATCTCTTGATGAAGTTATTGCAGATCTTCGTGAGCGTAGAGCTGGCGCTGTACTCGTATCTATAGCGCGATATGGCCTTCACAGCAGCGCTCGCATGGCAGCCATGGTCCGTGAATTCCCACGAGTTCCTGCAATGGCACTTCTTACTGAAGTACAGTATACAACGCCACAATCGGTATTGGCGCTTGGTCAATTGGGCGTTCGCATACTTATCGATGCACGGCAACCATCAGGTTGGCAAACGCTTCGAGACATTCTTACGGCCGAGAGATCGAACGATCTACAGCGTACAGCCTTGGGACATCTGAGCGGTGATCTCACCGGTGCGCCAAACGACTGCTGGCGATTCTTTGAAGTTCTCTTTGGCCAGACTCCACAGGTACACACCGTTCGTCAGCTTTCGAGGCAGCTATGTATTCTGCCGAGCACCTTGATGAGCCGCTTCTTTCGGGCTCAGCTGCCCCCACCCAAACGGTATCTTGCTCTAGCTCGGTTGATTAGGGCGGCAAGGTTGTTTGAGAATCCAGGTCTTTCGGTTGCAAGCGTAGCGAATTATCTGGACTACTCATCACCTCAAAGCTTTGGGCGGCACATTCGAACAATGATGAAAATGTCCCCAGTCCAATTTCGAGAAGTTTATGACGGGGCTGGTATGTTACTCTACTTTCGAGAGCAACTAATTCTTCCGTACGTTCATACTCTACGGTCGTTTCGTCCTGCTGTAACCTATCCCGGGTGGGTTACTCGGCAGCAGAAGCTCGAGTTGCGGTTACGGCAGTCAATGCAGCGATGATCTCATCAACTGGAATAAGCGAGATCACAGTGTAGCCTTTGTGTTCTATGGTTTCTCGTCCGCCATCCTTGCGATCTACCAAGGCCAGCACTCCTTGGACATAGCCGCCGGCATTTGTCACTGTTTCGATTGCCTGAAGAGCTGAAGCACCCGTTGTTATGACATCTTCAACGATGACAACATTGTCTCCTTGACGGAACGGCCCTTCGATGAGCTTTCCAGTTCCGTGAAGTTTGGTGTCTTTTCTTACGGTAAATGCACGAAGAGCAGGAGTGTTAAGGCTACTCGCGTAGCTAATTGCATATGCTATGGGGTCTGCTCCAAGCGTCATTCCTCCGATGGAATCGACTGACCATCCTGTGGATCTGATTGCCTGAAGAGCCAGTGGTCCAATCTGGGATAATCCCTCTGGACTCATTGATGTCATCCGAACATCGATGTAAATGTCTGACATCTTTCCTGAAGCAAGCGTAAATCGCCCGCGTCTGACTGATTTTTGAGCGAGAAGCTGTACAAGAGATTGGTAATCAGTCATAGCATCTGTCAGCCTCTGCAGATATCATCGAGCTTGACTCGTCAGGGGTAATTGTCCCACTCCTATCAATGACGCCGCTAGCCTCAATCTTAGCGATTTTGGTTTTTGCTGCCCTAGGGCTTCTCCTGCAGCACGAACGCAAACAAGCTCAAAAGCTTGTAGAACGATCAAAAGAACTCGAGCGATTATCGGCCGAGCTGCTTAGAGCGAGCCGCATGAAAAATGAATTTCTTGCCAACGTTTCGCATGAGTTACGGACACCGCTCAATGCGATTGTTGGGTTTGTCGACTTGCTTCGTGAGGGCGTGTATGGCGAGCTCGCTCCTCGTCAGGTGAAACCAGTGGAGCGGATCGAAGCTTCAGCGAATCACCTTCGGCACCTTGTTGATCAAATCTTGGATCTTGCTAAGATAGCTGCGGGCCGATTGGATGTTCATACCGAGGTTCTGGACATTCGGCCATTTATTCTGGATGTCGCCAGTGAAGTTGAATCGCTTTTGAATGAAAAGAATCTTACGCTCTCTCTGACTATGGGAGCTGCCCTGCCGAAGATTCGGACTGACCCAACTCACCTTCGTCAAATTTTAGTCAATTTGATTGGAAACGCCGTGAAGTACACGCACAAGGGCACGATTGTTGTTCGAACACGCATGGTGCCGCGCTCGGATGCTCTGACACTAGGCATGCCAAATAACTTGTCAGGCGTGGATCAGGCTGAAGAGATGTGGCTGTCAGTACAGGTTACGGATCCGGGAATTGGCATTGCAGTTACTGATCAGGAAAGAATTTTCGAAGAGTTTGAGCAAGTTGGAGCGGGCCCACGTGCAGATTCGCCGAATCGTGGTACGGGATTAGGTCTCGCAATTTCCCGGCGCCTTGCTCGTTTGCTCGGTGGTGATATTTCGCTTGTAAGCGATCTTGGGCGAGGCTCTACGTTCTCTCTGTGGCTTCCAATTCAGGAATACGACCTAGTTGTTTCGCCGCAGTATGCCTCGAACCCGGGATAAGATCCCGCTGGTATTACTCTCGGGCTCTCCAGCTGCAGCAGGTGCCGCTGTAGTTCCCGTTACTGCATCCTGGAAAGATTTTGTAAATGCCATGACATCGGGAAATCGGCTTGCTGGTTGTTTCGACAACGCTCGCATCACAACTGACTCCAGCGTACTATTGAATCTGAGTCTCTCCTTTGCTGAATTGAGTGGAATTGGTGGAAGGGTAAGCAACTGCGTGAACATCTCCCGTGGTGCTTTGGCTGTATAGGGAAGACATCGTGTCAGCAGATAGTAAGCAATGGTTGCAAGACTGTATTGGTCGGCAGCGGGAGTGACAAGTTCTCCAGAGAGAGCTTCTGGGGCTACGTACATCAATGATCCAACAAAGAAGCCTGCTCTGGTGAGCCGTTCGTCTGCTCCTGTCTGAGTGTCTGTCGCGATTCCGAAATCAAGCAGCTTAACCTGATGTGTTTCCGGATCGTACATGACATTTTCAGGCTTCAGGTCTCGATGGACAATGTTTGCTTGATGTGCAGCGTGTACCGCCGCCCCAATCTGAGTGATTATTGTAGAGACTTCTTCTGGCGGTAATGGTGCATGCTGTCGCGCGTACCGCTCGAGGAGCTGACCGCTTGCCCATTCTATGGCAAGGAAATGAAGCCCACGCTCTGACTCGCCGATCTCGATGGTGCGGACAACGTTAGGGTGTTGGACACGGGCACCATACTGAGCCTCTCGTACAAAACGCGCGACTGCAGTTCGATCGAGGCGAAGTTTTTCCCGGAGTACCTTTAGAGCCACCGTCCCGTGGGTTTGGTGTGTGGCCCTATAGACTGCCGAGGTTCCCCCTTCGCCAACCTCACTCTCGATGGTGTACCCGGCTATCTTTGAGCCGAGCAAGCTCTGTTCAGACACGCGGCCGAAGGTAATAGAAACTGACTAAGCCGGATAGGGTACATAGACGAATGCAGACAACGACACTCGCATGTCCTGTCCTCCTTGGTATTGTGATTCTTCTGAATGCGTGTGCACATCCGCAAGGTGGCCAGCAAATTGTTGCGGCAAGATCATCTGTTGAAAGCCAGGCCCCGCAGGATCCGACTGCCGTGTATCACCAGATGGGACTCATCGCCACTGGCAGTCCTCTCTCGTTTGTCGGGAAGATCGCATACTTCGCCACGCCGTCGATCGACGCGACACTGATCCTTGCCAGCGTATCGATACCGAATCGTTCACTCAGCTTCGTCCGAGAGGGAGATTCCTATAGAGCGCCTTATGAAGTTCACCTGATCCTTTCTCAGTCCGGGAATCAGGTGGCAGCAGTAAACAGCATGGAGATTGTCAGAGTCCCTACTTTCAAGGAAATCAATCGTACAGATGAAAGCGTAATCTTTCAGCATTACTTCAAGGTCAGTCCTGGGAACTACACGATCTCATTTCAAGTGCGTGACGCTGGAAGCGCTCGTAGCACTTCGCAGGAGGGACAAATCACCGTTCCGGCGTTGAAGAATGGATTGCTGTCAACTCCTGTAATCGTCTACGAAGCATCTCAGCGGATAATGTTGGATTCATTACCACGCATTCTCGCGAGCCCGAGATCGAGTGCAGTATTTGGGCAAGACAGCACAGTCACTGTCTACCTGGAAGGATATGGAATGCAGTCGCGACTTCCAGTTGGCTTCGTGGTGCAGAATGATCGTGGTGCCGTTCTGTGGCGGGACACTGTACTGCTGCAGCGTCAGGGTAATTTATTGAGCGGATCGTTGAAAGTTCCGATCTCGAGGGTTGGCATTGGGATCGCGAATATCACCTTCACGCGGGGTGATGCCACTGACACGGTGAGGGCTCCGGTATTTGTCAGCTTCGGCAACGACATTCCTCTCTTGTCCTTTGATGAAATGCTTGCTGAGTTAAGGTACTACGCTGCACCTGATCGAATACGGGCTCTTCGCGATGCTCCGCCTGAACGTCGCGGAACAGTCTGGGCAGATTTTCTGCGTTCAACAGATCCCGTTCCTGGGACTCCTGAGCACGAAGGATTGCAAGCGTACTTCACGCGAATACTCCAAGCCAACATACGGTTTCGGGAAGAGTCAAGTGGTCGGTCTGGCTGGCTGTCGGATCGAGGCAAGGTATACGTGTCACTCGGGGAGCCAGACCAGATATATGAGCAAAACACCAATGTCCCGCTCAGTAGCACCTCGGTGACGCAGAGGAGTCGAGTGCAGTTCTGGGAGTATGCTCAATATCGACTGCGGTTTCTTTTCTACGATGAATCCGGGACTGGGCGTTGGCGCCTGACACCTGCCAGTGAAGCTGATTTTCAGTCTATAAACGCACGTCTTCTGGTGCACTGAGAGATAGGCAGTTAGCTCTGCTTTTGCCTCTCCTCAGACTGCCTTGACAAAATTCCGGGCCGATTCTATATAGGCGCGCACTGGATAAATGCCGGAGGCGGTTATATGGCCCGCGGAAAGGTAAAGTGGTTCAATGATGCAAAGGGTTACGGCTTCATTGAACAGGAGGGGGGTGAGGACGTCTTCGTTCACTTCTCCGCAATCTCGATGGATGGATTCAAAACTCTTGCAGAAGGGCAAGAAGTGGAATTCGAAATCGAGACAGGAACCAAGGGACTACATGCGACTAATGTGCATGCGCAGACTTAACTGCGGCTGAAATTTCGAAACACATAATTCGCTGATGTAATAACGCCCCGATGTAGAGTGTGACGTCGGGGCGCTTTGTATATTGACTGGATGAAGCTTCCCGAGTCACCCCGTCTGTTTCTTGTGGATGGGTACGCGCTGATTTATCGCGCCTTTTACGCTCTCATCTCCCGACCACTCACTACCAGCAAAGGTGAAAACACGTCAGCAGCGTGGGGAATTGTGAATTTCCTTCAGCGATTGCTGGCGAATCATAAACCCGAGTACCTAGCGTGGGTTCATGATTCCGGTCTCTCATTTCGTCACGAGAGATATCCTGCGTATAAAGCAACTCGTCAAAAGCTAACCGAGGACCTGCAAGCTGATTTTGATCGCGGCATGGATCGGATATGTCAGATACTCGACGCTTATCGAATTCCAATTATCACGTTACCAGGGTTTGAGGCGGACGATGTAATCGGAACGCTGGTGACTCAAAGTGTTGCTCAGAATTTGAATGTCGTGGTCATATCAGGCGACAAGGACTTTCAACAGCTTGTCCGGCCCGGCGTGTGGCTTCTCAATCCAGGACGCGGTGGCTCTGCCGCCGTCGAGGAACACTGGGTAAGCAGTGAGAACGCAAAGGAGCGACTTGGCGTCGCTCCAGATCACGTAACAGACTATCTCGCTCTTGTTGGCGATTCCTCTGACAATGTGCCTGGTGTTCGGGGGATTGGAGACAAGACAGCTTGCGAGCTGGTCAATGAATACGGTCATCTGGAGTCGATTCTTGCGCACGCAGCAGACATCCCCAAGAAGCGACCTCGTGAAGCCCTTCTTGAATTTGCGGAGAATGCTAGGCTTTCCAAAGAATTAGTAACAATTCGTGATGATTTGCCGGTTCGCCTCGAGCTCGATGTCATGAAAGTTCAGGAGCCGGACACAAGTCGGCTACGGGATCTTTATGTGGAGCTGGAATTTCATTCTCTTGCCAAGGCCGTGGTTGTGCCGTCTGTCCCCCAACAGGGAGCGCCTGCTCGGCCTCGAACTCAATATCAAACGGTCGATACCGCCGATGATGTGTTGAGGTTGGTAGAAGCTGCAAGACAAACGGGAATGATCTCGATCGATACTGAAACGCTCGTTGATACGGGCAACCCACCGAGGGGCGATCCGCTGCGATCGAAGTTGGTTTCTTTGGCGATCGCCACCGCTCCGGGAAAGGCCTACTATCTCCCCTTCGGTCATGTACAACGGAGAGGCATCCAAAGCGAGTTGCTAATTGATGCACCAGGTGATCGTGCGGCCACCGATGCGCCAGCTGAGCGTGGCTTAATCCGTGGAGGAGATGACCCGATTGCGTCCAAGCCAAAACGTAAATCCAAGCTCTCGACTACGCTGACGAACGGTGCGGGCTCCCAGGAAAGCGCAGTTCGAAACCTGCCGCCGCTCAATTCAACCGAGATGCAACCACTGAAGACTCTTCTTGAGGATCCTTCGGTTAGGAAGACTGCGCAGAATGCGAAATATGATTTGCTCGTTTTGCGCAGAGCCGGCGTCAACCTTCGAGGACTGGACTTCGATACAATGGTGGCGAGCTATGTATTAGATCCGAGCCGACGGTCACACGGTCTGGATGTGCTCGCTCTCGAATTTCTTGACCATACAATGGTCTCCTATAGTGACCTCTGTGGAAAAGGACGATCGGCAATTCCATTTGACGAGTGTTTGATAGAAGGAGCGAGAGACTACTCCTGCGAAGATGCTGATATGACCCTGCAACTGCGCTCGATCTTTGAGCTACAGCTGGAAACGACGCATGCTCGCAGTTTGTTCGACAATGTGGAAATGCCGTTGGTAGGTGTGCTAGCTGATATGGAGTGGTCAGGAATCACAATTGACCTCGAGTGGTTCAGGTCACTGAAGCGTCGCTTTCGCGCTGAAAGAGAAGCGGTGGAAAAGCAGATATACGAAGCAGCTGGAGTTGAGTTCAACATCAACTCGAATCTTCAGCTACGAGAGATTCTGTTCACACGACTCGAGCTGCCTGTTTTGAAGAAGACCAGCACGGGGCCTTCAACTGATGTGACAGTTTTGCAGGAGTTAGCCAATGCCGGCCATGCCTTGCCGTCATTGCTCATGGAGTATCGGGAGCTATCGAAGCTGGAGAACACCTACCTCGATGCATTGCCGGAACTCGTGAACCCGCTTACGGGGCGACTGCATACTTCATTCAACCAAACCGTAGCGACAAGTGGCCGCCTGTCTTCCAGCGATCCAAATCTCCAGAATATTCCTATCAGAAGAGAGCTTGGGCGTGACATCCGCCGAGGATTCGTACCGCGCTCAGGCTGGACTCTGTTGGCTGCCGACTATTCGCAAATAGAGCTCCGGCTTCTCGCCCATCTGTCGGGAGATACGGCATTTGTGGAGGCTTTCAACGCAGGTGGCGACATTCACAAGCAAACTGCAGCGATTGTATTTGACGTTTCTCTCGACAGTGTGACTCCAGAAATGCGGTCGAGGGCGAAGACAATCAATTTTGCCACAATCTATGGTCAGGGAGCGCATGCACTTTCTCGTCAGCTTAAAATAGACTTTGCTGATGCTCGCACTTTCATCGCTCGTTACTTCGAGCGCTTCAGTGGTATTCGTCGCTATCTGGATAGCATGGTCGAGTTCGCACGAGAGAATGGTTACGTCGAGACGATTTTTGGACGCCGACGATACATTCCGGAGCTGAGAGAGCGGAATTCTAATATTCGTGCGTTCGGAGAGCGCGTCGCCGCGAATTCACCAATTCAAGGTTCTGCTGCAGATCTCATCAAGCTTGCGATGATCAGAATTGAGAAGGTTCTTCGTGAGGAGAAGCTTGCTGCCAAGATGCTTCTTCAGGTACACGATGAGCTCGTGTTCGAATCACCCTCTGATGAGCTTTCTCGGCTCGAAGAAATAGTGCGTTACGAGATGGAGAATGCAGCAACTCTTTCTGTGCCTCTCGTCGTAGATGTAGGCACAGGCAGGAACTGGGTCGAGACAAAAGAGTCATAGTTCTTTTCTTTTCCAGTTGTCCGGAACGCCCCACAGCAAAATGAGCGACGCGACCATTCCTACGGCAACAGTTGCAACTCCAGCACGATAAGCGACCGCTGTTCCAAACGAGAGGAGAAGTCCGTCAACCGTGAAAGCCCATATGAATGGGCCAAGGATCGCAGCAGCGCGCGATGACAGAACCATAAGGCTGAAGAATCGTCCTGCCTCAACGTCTGGAATGAGTGTCAGTAATAATGGACGCTCAGCAGTTGCCACTCCGCCGAATATCAATCCAATCGCTGCGCCGACGATCCAGAACGCAGTTCGATTTGGCACCATGATCATTGCGAACAAGAGAATTACCCAAGCCACAATCGTGAAAACCAAACTTCGTTTCGGGCCGATCCTGTCTACCAAACGACCTATCGCATAGCTCCCAATAACAGCTGGGACGGTAAGCACGACGAATAGAGTTGTCTCGAGCCCTTTCTTGAAACCCATCGCCATGACCGCATAGAGCGCCATGTTCGCAATGATTGTCCCTATTGCGTCTTGATAGAGGAACGACGCTAAAAGAAATCGAAGCGATCCCGGATATTGCTTCGCATCGCGCACGGTATGACCGACCTCAACGAATGCGGCTCTCCAGGGCGCCCTTATTCCAGAGCGTACGTTGTGATCCTTGCAGAAAATGAAAAGGGGTAGCGAGAATGCGAGAAAAAGCACTCCTGTTGGAACAAACGTCGATACTCTTCCACCATGTGACGTGAACGGCAGTATCAATCTGAGGAAATCCATCACGTTTGATGGAATATTTCCTACTAATGGCATCGAGCTGCTGAAGAAGGGGGTAACCAGCAGGACACCGACAATGGCGCCAAAGTAGCCGAGGGCAGTTCCGATTCCTGATAGGCGGCCTTGCTCCTCAACTGGAACGAGCTCAGGCATCATGGCATTGTAAAATGGAAGCGCTCCCTGGTATGCGTAGTTTGCCAGGACAAAGGATGCAACGATCAAAACTGCGACACCTCCATTAAGCGTGTATGTCGTGATCGCAGCGGGATCGCGAATTGAATCTCCAATAAGCGGGACGAAGATCTGGCCGACGACGCCCATTGCAGCCGTCGCTACGCAGGCCAGAACAGTGAACCAAACGACCCATGGCTTACGTCGTTGAGTGGCATCGGAGATAGCTCCAAAAACTGGAATCGAAAAAGCAATCAAAGCCGACGAGATACCATTGCCGAGCGCAACCATTGTGTTTGATGCGTGGAGATCTGACACTAACCAAACCGCGAAATACAACGTCGCGATATTCATTGAAAAGATCGTATTTGCGAAGTCGTACAACGCCCAGCTCCATCGCTCCCTTGCTGGCGCTCTTGTGGCAACCAACTCTCCCTCGGTCGTGATTATCGGCTTCGGATGAGGGGCATGAGGCATAATGATCGTCCATGTTCTTGGTTCGTTGCTCGACGGCAGCGCATTGAAGCCCACAAATTATCATTCGTGAACTCGAGCCGTGCTGTTTTGTATCGCTCTATATTGAGCATTGTTGTTTTTGCTGCATGCCGTGGTGAGAAGCCACGCGTCAATCCTGATTCTGCATCCGTAATGAATGCGCGTCAGACAGTAACGGGTTTGACGTCTGCAACAGGATGGGATTCAGCTGCTGGGTCGTTTATGGTCATACCAGGTAGCGACTCAATTGACGCTGCAATCGTGCTTCCAGGGCTGACAGATAGCCTGCTCAGCTCGACGAAGCATTTCGAGCTAAGTGGTCTCGAGAATACAGCTCTCGATCTTTTCAGTTTACGGGGATTCGTTGGTAGCTCGGTACTGCACGTTTCGTCTCAACCAGCTGAAGCTGCCGGTTGTCTGACCTGGCCCGAAGGACGACTTGCCGGTGTCGTTCCTACTCAATGGAGAATTGGTCTCAAAGCGGGTAGAGCACAAGCGATCGAGGTGGTTTCGATCGATGCGATGCAGAGCAGAGACTCCATCACACTGATTGGTGACGTGCTGGATGTTGCGTCGCGTCTCCCTCGGGACGGGGATGCCGCGTTCAGGGGAATTCCGTTCTCAGTGAGAAACGCTTATCGGCTGGTCGTTCCGGAATTCCCAGTGATCGTCGCAGAGGTTGTTCGGAAGATCAACGAAGAAGCAAACCCGAGGGAAGAACACGTCCTCGTTATTGCTGAGCGGCGATCAATAGTCGGTGGCTATCGGCTCGCGTTTCACATGATTTCTGCTGGCGCGGAGGAATCTCTCGAAACCACTGATCTTCTGGCAGCAATAAAAATTGCCAAGACTGGTCATTTGGCTATCGTGGTTTCGTTTGACTACGAAGATGGCGGAAAGGTCGGACTGCTGGAAAAAATCTCAGGGAGCTCTTGGCAACTTATTTGGAAAAGTGCGTACACTGGCTGCTGAACTATGATCAATCTTGAAATGGTCACCGATGACACGAACATGCAGTGTTTTGCTGATATGGCTCAACTCAACAGCAGTCGTTCTTACAAGTGGCGTGGTCCTGATTTTGCGAATTCGTTTATAGTCCGGTAGGTGCGGAAATTCTTGTGCATTCGAGTTGAAATTTCCGACTAACCTCGTCGGCCAGTGCAAAAACCCCGAGGGTTTCGGACGCGTAGTGTCCTGCGTAAATGATTGTTATTCCACGGTCGGCCGCATCTATGGCCGTCCAGTGTGGACCTTCACCGACGATCAGCGTATCAATCCCGCCGTGGTCAGCTTCATTCAATGTTTCAGCAGAGGCACCAGCACCGGTGCAGATTGCCCAACGACGTGTCATTCGACTCGCGTCCGATGTATCTGTAACGACAATATCTCCACCGTGCGCGCGCGCGAATTGTTTCGCGCGATGAATGAGCGTCGATGTCAGTAGCCCTGAGGTACCCTGGACGCCAACGTGAATGTCCTTGAATCTTGCAAACGGTTGGGATGGCTCCAAGCCGAGTTGTTTCGCCAACAACACGTTATTGCCGAAGCAAGCGTGACGATCCAACGGCAGATGCGATGAATAAACAGCGATATCAGCATCAAAGAGATCATGAATACGCTGGTATGCTCTCTGTGTTATTGGCTGAAGCCCTGCCCAAAACATTCCGTGATGGACAATTAATAGATTTGCTTTTTCCGAGATCGTGGCGCTAATAGTTCTTGCAGAGAAATCGACAGCTGCGGCAACCTTCGTTACGAGGCCGCTGTTCGAAAGCTGTAAACCGTTGAATGCATTTGGGTAGTCGGGCGTACTAGATGTCTCGAGGAGTTTGTCGAGATACATGACGATTTTAGAAAGTGGTGTTCTGCCAACGCCCCTCTTTCGCTGACTCATTTCGTTGTGGCGAAGGTGGTAATATCGACAGACGCTGTGTAAATCCACTTCCATTCAAGTCGACGCGTGCTCATAAGATGTTACCAGTCAATGAATTAACGATTGTGGAAATTATTGTGGATTTTGAGTAGCGCCCATTTGCTCGATGATCCGCTCGAGATCGTCTGCGGAGTAGAACGATATTTTGATGGTGCCACTGTTTGGGAGTTGGAAGCTCACTAAAACATCTGTTTGCAGGAAGCGTCTGAGTCGCTCTTCGATGCTTCGAATTTCGGGAGGTCTGGAGTCGACTTTCTGCGGGCGGCCACGCTTGGGTCCTGCGCTTTTCTTAGGAGCGCTGCGAACGCGCTGCTCGACTTCACGGGCGCTGAGACTTTTGCTGACAACCTCGTGAGCCAGCTCGATGATTCTTGCTTCATCCGCCAATGCCAGAAGCGGCCGCGCCTGTCCAGTGGAAAGCGATCCGTCTCGAATCATTTGACGGACTTTGTCGGGAAGCTGCAGTATTCGAAGCATGTTGGCCACGGTAGATCGATCCCGTCCTACCATCGATGCAATCGTCTGCTGCGTGTGTCCGAATTCAATGATTAGTTGATTGTAGCCCTCAGCTTCTTCTATGGGATTCAGGTCGCTCCGCTGTAGGTTCTCCACCAGGGCGAGTGCCAACAAATCACGATCGTCCATTTCCTTGACGACTGCGCTGATTGTTGCCCATCCGAGTTCGGTTGCTGCGCGGAGACGTCTCTCTCCCGTGACCAGCTCGTATTGCTCCCTGCCCTTACGTGTGCGTCTGACCGTTATTGGCTGCAGCAGTCCAGATGAGCTCAAGCTATCCTGAAGCTCTTTGAGAGCCTGTGGACTGAAATCCTTCCTCGGCTGAAATGGATTCTTTCGAATCTCCCTCAGAGAAATCTCTTTGAGTACTCCACCAGTGTCTTCTTCGGAATCCTGGGTTGCCTTGAATAAAGCGTCGAGACCTCGACCAAGTCGTCTTGGAGTTTTTTCAGATGCCATTTGTCGATCCTCTGGAACTCGAGCGCTCTATCAATTCTTTTGCAACACTCATGTATGCTTTTGCTCCTACCGAGCCGATGTCATACAGGATTATTGGTTTCCCGAAACTCGGTGCCTCAGCCAAGCGAACATTTCTCGGAATCACGTTTGAAAAAACCTTCGTTCCAAAGTAGTCTCTTGCATCTTCTGCAACTTGTCTCGACAGGTTCAAGCGAGAGTCGTACATCGTGAGCAATACGCCGGCGATCGATAGCTGCTCGTTTGGTCCCTGCTGAATTCGATGTACGCTGTTGAGAAGCTGTGAAAGTCCCTCCAGCGCGTAATACTCACACTGTAGCGGAATAAGAACGGCATCAGCCGCGGTCAGCATGTTCAGGGTCAAGAGTCCTAGTGACGGAGGGCAATCGATCAGAATGAAATCGTATTCATTAGATATTGGCCGTAATGCGTCTCGCATCACGTGCTCTCGGTGAGGCAGATCGATCAGTTCAACTTCGGCGCCTGCCAAGTCAGGGGTTGCAGGCGCTACATCGAGATGCCTTAGCGCTACGTCTCTCTGGCGAATATCGGCAATTGCGGCCTTCGATATTAAAACGTCGTAGAGGGTGCGGGACAAATCAGCGGCTCTCAATCCGACACCACTGGTAGCGTTTCCCTGTGGATCCCCGTCTACCAGTAGTACTCGTTGTTCGGCTGCGGCCAAGCTTGCCGCCAGATTAACTGCGGTAGTAGTTTTTCCGACTCCGCCTTTCTGATTTGCGACAGCAATGATTTTGGCCACAACAAACCCGGAACAGTTGCGAAGCGGAGAATGTAGCCCCCGTTGCGATCAGTTGGCAGGCCTCAGCTTGGCCAATGTGTCACGTGAAAAATCGCGAAAGCGCTCTATTTGGCGTTGAATCTCCATCGCGTAGTTATGTCGACGGAAACCGTCTGGTCGCCAGGGTTGATAGGAGTCGGCGCCTGATCGGCTGCTGCCGTTGTCTTGAGCATCGCCATCGGCCGCGGAGGAGGGGCATAGTAAGCACCAACGTTCACTTCCAATAATCCACCGATTGTGCCGCCCGCCGCTCGTGCAGCTGCGTCAGCGTCCAAGCGAGCCTTCTGCACTGCGGATGCGATGGCAGTGCGACGGGCCTCCTCTGTACTTGAGGCGTAAAATTGAAGCGACGTAATCATATTGGCCCCGTTCTTCAGAGAAGCGTCGATGACAGTCCCAACCTGGTCGAGTTTTTTCACGTCAATGGAGATTGTATTCATGACGTTGTAGCCGACGACTACCGGTTCTTTGTTCGGCTCGTAACGCTGTTCAGGATAGACGCTGTAGTTAATAGTAGAGATCTGATCGTTGCCTAGTCCCAAATTGCGTAAAACCTGGATTACGGCTGCTTGTTTTGTCGCGTTTTCGCTAGCAGCTGTGGCAGCAGTCGTAGCTCGCGTCTGTACGCTGACTTGAATAGTTGCTCGATCTGGCGAGACATGAACTTCGCCATGTGCCGAGACTGCAACTTGGGGTTCAAATGGCGCATTAATGGCTTGAGTATGCGCTGATATTGGCGCTAAAACTGCCACTGCTGCCACTATGATGTGATTTCGCATAAGCCCTCGAAGTAAGTCTGCTGGTAACGAATAAAGGTGACGAATCTTGCCTTAAATCCTTGCACACATTCCGTGAAAATGTCCTGAATCAAGCCACTGGCCGGATGTCGTGTAACCGCTTGATGTCCATTCCAAGAATGCCCACCCGCTCATCGCGACGGAAAACAGTGCCGAAAACAGCATTCCATACTATTTCATCAGCCTTGTATGAAGAGCGTGAATGAACAGTCTGGGATGAGGTCTCATCGATTCCCGTGAGAAGAATGAGTATCTCGGCACTTGCCGAAAGAAGATCGGAACTGCTCCACCCGGACAACGGACTATCGGCATCTATAGGATGCACAAGAGTCCAGCTCAGCGGAAAGAATACAACGCTACTTCTCTCGAGCCTGAGATCGTAGAACTCACGGACCATACCTTCTGCGGATAATTCGAGCCTACTGAGAATTACTTTTGCGTTCAGCTCGATGATCTGATTGCTCCGAGTATTTGCAATTCTAAACTCGAACGCAGTTTTGTCTCGATAAGGGGCAATGATCGCGTTGTTGCTATACGCGATTCGCGCTGTTGGGCGTGAGAAGCGTGCGAACACAACACCCGTTGCAAGTGCAACGCCGACGATGTTGAGCAAAGCTTCGAGTGTAACGAGCAGATTTGCTGGGATCCCAGTCGGGACAATGTTTCCATAACCAATGGTTGCAAACGTCTCGACGCTGAAGAAAAAAGCTCTGAAGAAATCTCCACCCACGCTCGCCGCAGGCTGACCGGTAAGTGCGCCCACTCCGCACGCCAGGAATGCGATTGCGAAGATAGTGTTGATCGCAAGAAAGCTGAGCGAGAGAAAGCCGAGGAAAACTGGCCAGGAGATTGAAAGCGACCAGTGGTAAAGACTGAGCGCTGAAAGTGGATTCAGTCCGAACCGAACGACATTGAATGTCCCGTCCCTGTTTAGGAGACGCTTGTAGACATTTCGTCCTACTTCAGATCCGAATCCGAGATCACGAGATGGATCGTCGACGACCGACCGTCGAGAGGAGGCGTCGCTGGAAATCGAAGAACTCACGTGTTTCGATTTCGTTCGACTTCAATCACTAAATTCTGCAAATCGCTTGGACTGACACCGGGAATACTAGATGCTTGAGCCAGCGTGCGTGGCCTTATCGACGAAAGTTTTTGACGCGCTTCGAACGAAAGCGATTGCATGCTTTCATAAGCGAGATCGCCGGGAAGTCGGAAATCTCCCATTTGTCTCATTCGGTCGGCATGAATGCGCTCGCGGTCGAAGTATCCAGCATACTTGATCTCGAGCTCGGTGCTGAGGATCACCTCTTTCGATGATGGCTGGTCAGCACCGACCGCATCCAACAATTCGGCAAGGCTTACACCAGGTCTTCGCGTCAGTTCGGTAAGCTTGACGGAATGTGAGAGCGGTGCGCTCGCATTCGTCGCAAGGTGTGCCTCTGCTTGTTTCGGAGTAATACTCGTTGCGTCGACGAATAATCTGAGACGATCCTCTTGCTCAAGTCGACCGTCAATCATCGATCGCTCCAGGCTGGAGTAGAGCCCAAACTCCTCTCCGACAGTTGCGAGACGACGTAATGCGTTGTCCTGTCGCACGGTCAATCTGAATTCGGAGCGCGAAGTGAAGAGGCGATATGGCTCGTCTACGCCCTTCGTGACTAGATCATCGATCAAAACGCCGATGTATGATGACTCGCGTCCGAGAACAAGTGGTGTCCGCGCGGCGGAAAACATTCCGGCGTTTATGCCGGCGATGACGCCCTGTCCCGCCGCCTCCTCGTAACCCGTCGTTCCGTTTATCTGGCCGGCAAAAAACAATCCCTCGATCGACTTTACCTGAAGCGTCAAATCCAGTTGAGTCGGAGGATAGTAATCATATTCGATTGCATATCCGGCTCGTGTCATTCTCGCTGACTCAAGTCCGGGGATTGTTTTCAAAATCTCCAATTGAATCGGCGCAGGGAGAGACGTTGATAATCCGTTGACGTAAAGCTCGCTCGTGTCGCTTCCTTCTGGCTCTAGAAAGATCTGATGTGTCTCAGCGTTTGGAAATTTTACGACCTTGTCTTCTACAGATGGACAGTAACGCGGACCGCGAGATGCAATCGCTCCACCATACATCGCGGAACTTTGAATGTTCTGTTCGATGATGGCTTTTCCCTCGGCGCCCAACTGCGTGATCCAGCAGGGCATCTGCTCGGGGTGACGCGTCTCAGTCCCGTTTCGTCTCGGCTCTTCCCAGAAGTGGGACCACGAATAATCGAAATCTTCGATTTCGCTCTCCTGTCGTCGCAGTTGTGCATAGTCGACGAATCTGCCATCGATCCGCGGTGGCGTACCGGTTTTGAATCGTTCGACGACAAGACCGGACGACTCGAGCTGCTCAGCGAGGTGAACTGAGGCAGCATCGCCAGCTCTCCCTCCGGACATCTGCGTGGTCGTTCCGATGTGCATTCTTCCGCGGAGGAATGTTCCGGTTGTTATGACAACAGCCCGCGCTGAGAAACACCGTCCTTCAAGAGTTACGAGGCCACGCACCCTGGGCGCGGCAGTGTCCATCACCAATCGACCGACAGTTCCCTGAATTGGGTAGACGCGAGAGTGCTGCTCTATGAGCGAGCGTGCTGCGCGTCGGTATAGTCCTCTGTCACACTGTGCTCTAGGCGCCCATACCGCCGGACCCTTGCTTCGATTGAGCATGCGGAACTGAAGCATCGCCAGATCGGTGGCTCGACCCATGATTCCACCAAGTGCGTCAACCTCACGGACTACGGTTCCTTTGGCTACGCCCCCAATCGCGGGATTGCACGACATTTGTCCGATCGTTTCGAGGGCGCTCGTAATAAGGCCGACAGTTGCGCCAGTGCGCGCGGCGGCAACGGCTGCTTCCGTTCCTGCGTGTCCGCCCCCAACTACAAGGACGTCGAAATCAGCTTCAGCGGACTGCGGCAGAGGGTCGCCATTCATAGATTGAAAGCTAAGCTGAATCCTCGGAGTCGTTTCTTCAGATTCACAACGAGTTGATTGTGCCTCTCAAAATTGTTTCTGGCCAACCCGGAATTTGTATTCGCAGAGACGTGTATGAGAAATCTGGGCTTACTCGACCGGAGCTCGATTCTCGTTTTGGTCTGACGGATGAAGAATTCCGTGCAGAGGGGTCTCTTGTGGTTATCGGGCCGTTGGCGGCCGATGACATGATAGGCCCAATAATCGAGTATCTCGAGAACGCCGGCCTGACCTATTTTGACGACTTTTTTGAATTGAGCGGTAACTGGCCGGATTGGTTAGAGATTTACGCGGCGTAGGCGCTAGAATCTCAAAGTCGCTGTTCAACAGCAGACCACAGCTCAACGCGCGCGACGCCATTGTCAACTCTGTCGATAACGACTTCTGTATCGCGCGGGATTTCTGATTCCTCAATGCCTTGGGCAGCGAGTGTTCGTTTCGCTCCGTTGGAGAGGAATGCAATCTCGCCGGGGCTAGACGGGGAAATCGCTCGGGTAACGCGGGCAACTAGACCTTGCAGCGTGTCGGCCTCATGCTCGTTTCCGGAATGAGGCAATGCCCATCGGGCGAGCAACATCGCGGCGATCGTTGTTGCTATAGAAGCGGCACCAGTTCCGATCGCAACAATCGGAACGAGTCCAACTGTAGTGCGCGTCACGAGGAGATAGCCAATCGCTCCAAGGACAATGGCGAACACAGACATCGAGGGCGCATTGAAAATTGCGGAAGGGCGTTTTGTGTTCCCGTTTTTCGATGATTCTACTCCGTGCAACATCGAGTAAACGGCAAGGCCAAGCCCGATTACAAAAGCCGAGAGAAAGCAAACTTTTGCGATCACCAATCAGGTTCCGAGATAGCGCCTGAACCACGCTATAGTTGCTGGCCACGCCTGCTGAGTTGCTGTCATGTTTGCGCCATTCATTCCTGTCTGCTGTCTAAGAAATCCATGCCCCGCTCCCTCGAACAGAGTATGTGAATAGGTCTTTCCCTGGGCGCGAAGAGCTGAGTCGGCGGGCGGTATCGTTGCATCCACACGCGCGTCGTTTGCACCGTAGAGGCCGAGCACTGGTGCTCGCACCATCGACAGCTTCTCGGTTTGCGGTGACACTCCATAGTAAACGACCGCGGCTCCAAGTAATGGCGAGTGAGTAGCATGCTCGAATGAGACGCCTCCGCCCCAGCAAAAGCCGACAACGCCATAGCGCGGAAGAGCAGATGGAAGCGATGTGCCGTACTTTGCCGCGGCGTCAATCATCCGTTGAACTTGTGATGCATCGAGTGTCCTGATGGCCGCTACTGCCGCTTGTGTTGCGGCGCTGTCGGATCCACGCGGAAGGTTTTTCATCGTCAGAAAATCTGGAGCAACGGCAATAAATCCATCAGCAGCGAGCTGATCCGCGACTCCACGAATCCAATCGGAAAGTCCGAATATCTCATGTACCACTACAACAACGGGTGCCTTTGTCTCACGCTCTGGGTAAACGACCCACGCTCGGACACTGTCGGAAGGCGGGACAGAAATCATCACCCACTCGCCATGACGTGATGAACTGTTCAAGCGCGCGAGCGCATGGTCGGCGTCCGGTGGAAGGCCTTGTGTTTGTGAGGCAACTGTGGTAGAGCTGCTCGATGCGGCAGCCGATCCGCCGCCGGCGGAATTCCCTGTCTGAGTCGTTGTACATGCAACGAGGCCCAGCGTCACGGCAATACCTTGGAAGAAATCAAGTCTAAGCGGGAACATGTCGACCTCGGTCTGCGTCAATGTTTGGTAATGCTACGCTTCGATGGACGTGCTTGGCAAGAAAGTCACAAACCCTCTGTTCCGCGTAGTACGCCGGACGAAATGGATTCCATCCTGTTACGAATCCGACGTGACCTCCATGTAGGGGGAACTCCAACTCGAGGCGCGAATTCCTTTGTGCGACTTGGCAAACGTCGTCGAGCACAGCTCTGGGAAGGAACGGATCATCTCTTGCATTTAATAGTAACGTCGGGATACTAATTCTCTCGATCCATGCCAGCGAGCTCGATGAAGAGTAATAATGGTCCGCGTCACGAAAGCCGTGTACTGGTGCGGTAACCGCGTCATCGAACTCGTACATGGTTCTAATTCGCGTTACTCGTTCAGGCGCGATCAGGTCGGGGAATCGCTCGAGTTTTTTCAGAGCTTTTTGTTTTAGCGACTTGATAAAATGCCTCTGATAAACGCGTGCGAACCCTTGATTAATCTTCCTCGAGGCACACGCGAGGTCGAACGGAACTGATACTGTCGCAGCAGCTTTGATTTGGGGGGCGACAGCAACACCCCTTTCCCCAAGGTACTTGAGCAGAACGTTGCCGCCTAGCGAAACGCCTGCTAGAAGGAGCGGCTGCTGAGGGTTTTCTTCGACAATGCGATCAATGACAAAGCCCAGGTCTGACGTCTCGCCAGAGTGATAGAATCGCTTTGTCAGATTCATTTCAGAGCTGCACGAGCGAAAAATCAAGATGTCTGCCGACCAGCTTCGTCTCCGAGCTTCACCCAACAGTTTCTGTGCATACTGAGACCGGACGGTTCCTTCGAGTCCGTGAAGGATGAGAAGACGGGCTTTATTCGGAGTGCCCACGAGCCGATGAATGTCCAGAAAATCGTCGTCTGGCGTGATCCAGCGCTCGACGGCCGTCGGTTGTTCCGGTTCACGCCGGGCGAGTTTCCCCCAGAGCGTTTGCGCGTGAGCTCCAGGAAGCCACCAGGCAGCGTTATATCTTGTCATCGTCGGGCGGGCGCCAAATTCAAAAGAGATGAGAACTCAATCGGCCAGGGTATTCTGAACGAGGTGTTTTGAAATCTATGGAAGTTCAAATCTTTGGAGTGCGGAAAAGTGCAGACACTCGAAAGGCACTGCGATTCTTCGCAGAGCGGCGTGTGAAGACGCATTTTGTCGATCTGATGCAGCGTCCGGCTGCAAAGGGAGAGTTACGCCGCTTCATCCAGAAGTTCGGGATCAACGCGATTTTGGATACGGAGTCGAAACGATTTCAGGAGCTTGGACTCCGATATGCCCGACTATCCGAGGAAAGTTGGTTGGACAGGCTGAGCACCGAGCCGATGCTACTCAGGGTGCCGCTGGTGAGAAATTCCGCCCAGCTGTCTGTGGGCGACGATGAAGAAACGTGGAAGAAATGGATGGAGCAATGACACGTCAATCGGAAACGTTCGGGACATTCTTTCTTCCGGGCCCAACTGAGGTAAGGCGCGAGGTATTGGAGGCGATGTTGAGGCCGATGATACCTCATCGCAGCACCGAGTTCGAAGAGATGTTTGCACGCTTGCAGGCTGGGTTGCAAAGCGTGTTTCAAACGTCGCGACCGGTTTTTGTCAGTGCTGCCTCGGCAACTGGAATGATGGAAGCGGGAATCCGTTGCTTGCAGCAGGGCAAGGTTTTGTCGCTGGTTAATGGCGCCTTCTCGGAGCGCTTTGCCAGCATTGCCGAAAAATGCGGGCATGAAGTCGATCGTTACGAGGTTCCCTGGGGCGAGACTCATCGGCCGGATAGGCTAGCTAACTACCTAACGAAGAGCGACTACTGTGGGGTTACGGTAGTTCATTCCGAGACATCAACCGGCGCGCTGAATCCCATTGTTCAGATCTCGGATGTCGCTCACAGGCACGGCGTGTGGTGCCTCGTCGACAGCGTCAGCGGGCTTGGCGGAGCCGAAGCGAGAACAGACAAGAGTGGGTTCGATTATATCCTAACCGGTTCGCAGAAAGCTATTGCTATACCACCGGGACTGGCTTTTGGGGTTGCCTCGAAAAGCTTTCTCGAAGCCGCAGATAAAGCGCCAGGTCGTGGCGTTTACTTCGACCTCGTTGAAATGCATCGCTTCGCAACCGAGGGACAGGTACCCAGCACGCCGGCGCTTTCCCTTCTCTATGCTCTCGACAAACAACTCGAAGCCATTATTGCCGAAGGTATCGAGAATCGATGGAAACGTCACGCCGCCATGTCGCAGACCATGGACGCGTGGCTTGTCGAATGCCAATCCGACGGGATCGACATCACCAACATTGTTGAGAGAGGTCAGAGATCTCCGACCGTCTCTACTCTTCAGCTGCCTAAGGATATCAACCCAGAAGCTTTTTTAGGGAAAGTCCGCTCGCGGGGAATCACTGTCGCGACTGGATATGGCAAGCTCAAGTCAAGCACATTCAGAATAGGCCATATGGGAGATCATTCCCCGTTAACGCTCGAGCGTTGTCTCGATGCCTGTCGATGGGCGCTGAAAAATTGACTGACGCCCGCTCCGACCTAAGCGAATTCTCCGACGAAGCTGATCTCCGGCTCTAGATGCAAGCTGAATCGATCTTCAACGGCACGCTGTGCGATTGCAATCAGTTCGCGAACGTCTTTGGCTGTGGCGTTTCCAAGGTTGACCATGATGTTGGCGTGAATATGGGATATCTGCGCGTCACCATGCCGAAAACCTTTTAGCCCGCACTGATCAACAAGCCTGCCCGCGCCGACACCCTCGATCTTCTTGAAAATGGAGCCAGCACTAGGGTGGAACTGAAGCCATGGATGCCTGCTTCCACGCCAGCTCAAGTTCTCCTGCATGATGCGATGCATGACCGCGGTATCTCCGGGAGACAACTTGAAGGTTGCGCTGAGCACTACGTCCTTGCGCGTATGCAGAATGCTCGTGTCGTAACCGAATTGCATGTAGTCACGATCGACAACGCGACGCTCGCTCTCCTCGGAAAAAATGTCCGCAGATTCAAAAACATCTGCTATGAACATCGTTCGCTTGCGCTCTGGCTCGGGCTCGAGAAAATGCAGATTCTGCCACACTGCGCCGCCAATCGTGCTTGGAATACCGACGTAATGCTCGAGGCCCGACCAACCGCGTTCAACTGCTTTTGGTATAATCTCGCCGACGACGGCTCCGCTTTCGACTGATAGTCTTCCGTCATCTGAAAAATTGAATGAGCTCGATGTGTTTCTTATGACTAAGCCGCGAAAGCCCTTGTCACCGATGAGAATATTCGCGCCCAGCCCGAGTACGAAGTAGTTGACGTCCAGTTTACGGGCACCAAGCACTGCATTTGCTAAATCATCAGCAGTCGTGGCATTGTACATGAGATCTGCTGGACCACCGATGCGGAATGTGGTGTATGGAGCAAGTGGCTCGTCTCGTTTGAGCTGGGATTGATTCAGCCACGCGGCGAGTTTTTTGTAGCTTTCAATCATCGAGGCTTTCTGTTGTCCGACATGTCACAAAGAAATGGAGCCGGTGGCCGGCGCGCCACTCTCATAATCGCAGCGCTGGTCTGTTTCGTTGCTCCCACTGTCGCAATGGCGCAACGCGCTGAACTCGAAAAGATCATCCAACGCCGAGTGCTTTCAAACGGTCTCGAGGTCATCGCTGTCGAGAACCACGGAGTACCGCTGGTAACGATCGAAGCCGATGTGAAGAACGGATCGTTCACACAGCCGCCGGAATACGCCGGCCTCGCTCACATGTACGAGCACATGTTCTTTCGGGCGAACTCGGCCTATTCGCAGCCGGAATCATTCATTGATCGAGCCGGAGATCTCGGTGCGGTTTACAACGGAACGACATCGGAGGAACGCGTGAATTATTACCTCACGGTGTCCGCGGACAGCCTGGCAGGCGGCCTTCAGTTTCTAGCTGCAGCGCTGAAGGGTCCGCTATTCCGTCAAGACGAGCTCGAGCGCGAGCGACAAGTTGTCATCGGCGAGTACGATCGAAATGAATCGAGTCCTTTCTTTCGATTGAATCGAGAGATGGATCAGCTTCTCTACCCTGGAAATTTCAGCCGGAAGAACATCATCGGTGATCGGGATGTGGTTCTGACGACGACTCCCGAAAAAATGAGGACGATCCAGCGAAAGTATTATGTGCCGAACAACACTGCACTGATTGTCGCTGGAGACATCAATCCCGCAACGGTGTTTTCGCTTGCGGAGAAGGAGCTGGGAGGCTGGCAGAAAGGATCAGATCCTTTTGTTGCTGATCCGATCCCACCAATTCCATCGTTGACTCATAACGAGGCAGTCGTCGTCGAGGCGGAAGTAGGTGCCGTCTCTGTCTTCGTCCAGTGGCAGGGGCCAAGCGTGGGCAAAGATCCGGCGTCTACCTATGCAGCGGATGTGTTTTCGGATGTACTCAATGATCCAGGCTCAAATTTTCAGCAACGACTCGTGGATAGTGGGCTCTGGCAGAATCTTGGCGTCAATTATTACACGCTCAATCACACTGGACCAATCACAATCAGCGGTCAGACGTCGCCTGAAAACCTTCGCAAGGCGATCGCAGCGCTCGACGCCGAAATCGCTAAATTCGACGATCCAAATTATTTCGACGCGGTCGAGCTGGAGGCGGTCAAGGCGCACAGGGCCGTAACTTCCGCATTCGACCGCGAACGAGCGTCAGGCTTTGCTCATACACTTGGATTCTGGTGGAGTGTGGCGAGCCTCGAGTACTACATGGGGTATGTCGACAACATGGCGCAGCAGAAAACGACCGATCTCCGCGCTTATGCGCGCAAGTATATAATCGGCAAACCGCGTGTTACCGGAGTGCTCATTTCTCCGTCGGATCGAGGCGCGATCAAGCTTTCGCCTCAGGAGCTCGGTGCGGGAGAGCCGAACTGATGCTACTTGCCGTCGCAGTCGCGTTTTCCACTTTGACCAGCAGCTTCGATGTCTCCGGCGTTCAGGTCATTCTCAGACAGAGCACCGCCAACAATGTTGTCGCTGCGAATCTTTATCTCCTGGGTGGCGCCCGCCAAATAAACCAATCAAACGCCGGGATTGAATCACTCCTGCTCGAGGTATCCGACAGGGGAACGTCGAAGTACCCGAGAGCAACCCTCCGTCGTAAAATGTCAGCACTCGGGAGCGAGATAGTTACGGAGCCGAGCGATGACTGGACGATGTTTGGAATCCGCGCGACCACAGAGGTATTGGACTCGACCTGGGCCATCTTTGCTGATCGGTTGATGGAGCCAACGCTCAATCCCGTCGACGTAGCTCTTATTAAAACGCAATTCCTTTCGGGAATTCACCAACGCCGCGATGATCCTGATGCACTCGCCGAATTTCTGGCGGATAGCATTGCCTTCAGTGGTCACCCATACGGGATTCCCGTTTCGGGCACGGAAGCTTCGATATCAGCTATTGATACACAGGCGCTGAAAGCCTACCACGACAGTCAAATCGTCAAATCGCGAATGCTTCTCGTTGTCGTGGGCAACGTCGATCGCGCTCACGTCGAAAAACTCGTGAGGAGTACTCTCGCGCAGCTTCCAGCGGGCAATTACAAATGGACACCGCCTCCCAGGCTTCCGGAACGGCCCGCTGCACTGGTTGTCGAGTCGCGGATGCTACCTACCAATTATCTCGTCGGCTACTACAGCGGACCGCTTGCCAACTCCGATGATTATCAAGCTCTTCGAATTGCCACTTCTGTTTTAACGGGTCGGCTATTCGCGGAAATCCGAACGCGAGAGAATTTGACGTACGATGTCCATGCACCATTTGTTGATCGTGCGGCGAGCGCTGGCGGACTATATGTGTCGACTGTCTCCCCCGACACGACGCTCAAGCTCATGCGGAGCGCTGTGACAGAGCTCCAGCGTGGATTGCTTGATCGAGACGGTCTCGAACGTCTCGAGCAGCAATTCCTGACTGAATATTTTCTGGACAATGAAACCAACGGTGCCCAGGCAGATTTTCTCGCGAGATCTCAGCTGTATCGCGGGGATTATCGAGAGGCCGAGAAGTTTGTGGACGAGTTGAAGAGCGTAACCCCGGAAGCGGTGAGGAGAGTAGCGCAGAGATACATGAAAGGGATTCGGTTCGCATACGTCGGCGATCCCTCCAAACTGAAACGGGATCTCATCTCGCTGTTCTGACAGGCTCACTGAGAAGGGCCCATCGCAACAACAATGTTGATCTCGCACGAACATTGCCGACTGCAGTAGCGGAGAGTCGACCGTGTTGCTTTATGCATCTCTTGTGAATAAATTCACAAGATCTTGCGACTATCGTCGCTGGCAACACTTAACCAGATGTAACCAGTACGGAGGTTTTTTAGAATGCGGTTCTTTGGATTAGCGCTTGCGGCCGGTACAGTATTTCTGGGCGCTTGTGCAGGCGGGGACAAGAGCAACGCTGCAGATACAGTTGGAGTAGCGACTGATACATCGAGCACTGCTGCAGCACCGGCACCAGCGTCACCCGCTCCCGCCACGGCTCCAGCAGCCGGCAGTGGAACCATGGCACCGATTACGGGTGCCACGCACGAGGTGAAGATGATCGGCGACGCGAAGGGATATCGCTTCGAGCCGGCAAACCTCACCATCAAAACCGGCGACGGCATCAAATTCACGGTAGTCACCGGCGGTCCTCACAACGTGGCATTCGATCCCGCGACCATTCCGGCCGACTCAAAAAGTCAACTCGATGCAAACATGGGCTCGGACAAAATGGGCGAGCTCTCGAGCGCGTTGAAAACAAATCCGGGAGAATCAGTGACGATCTCTTTCGGCAACATCAAACCGGGAAAATATCCCTATCACTGCACGCCTCATTTGGCGCTTGGCATGAAGGGAGAGATAACGGTTCAATAGCGACCAGTTCCGGACATTGAAGGGAGCATCGATTGATGCTCCCCTTTTTATTGCACTCCCCCGTGGCAGAGACTCCTTCGACGGCGCGTATATTTCAGAAGAATGAGTAGAGCCTCGACGAGCTTGAATTATCTGTGGACTTCAGCGCGGGCGTTGAACGCCTCACGAAGATTTGCCGTGATGGGAATCGTTGGCGGACTTGTTTTCATCTGCGCGCTGATAGCATTCGTTCTCGTCCCCAGGCAAGCATCGAGAGCTGCTGTCGCAGTTGCTGCCTCGTTGCAGGAAAAACCGGATTCATCAGGCCTCGCTGCGACGCGAGTGCGAGCGATTGTACAAATTGCGGACGCAGACTCAATGCTGGGCGTTGCTCGTCGGACAGTCACTCCGATAGCCGCGGCGCCGATAGATACGTTTCCGCCGCAACTGGTGGCGCAACGTGACTCATTGTCCGCAGTTGTCTCCACACTCAATCGCTTGATCGATCGTGCTGAGAATGCGCCCCTTCCGGCGTCGTACAAAGCGCTTGGGTCTGCTACAGTAATGGCGAACGACCAAGCGGTGAGGACGCTTCTTGATTCGCTTGCGTCGATCGAACAGGAGCGGGATGCCTTTGGCGCAGTCGGTGGAGTGGATCCAGTTTTCGTAGCACTGACGTCGAGAGCTACAGCGCTAGGCCGACAAATCCAGGCAACTGCCGAGACGAAACGAGCCGCCGCCAGGTCGCAGCTGGCACTTCTGCGTCCTGCTGCTCCTGTTGCGGTGCCGCAAACACAAATCGACACGGTGAAGTATTTGGCGCAACGTCAACAGGCTCAGCAGAGCTACGCCGGAGCAGCGCGTCAGTTGGCTCAAATACGAGCAGCGGATGAAAAAATAGATGGCGAAGCATCAAAGGCTCGTGATCTGGCCAATGTCGGTGCTCCTCCGTTAGCGATGCTCGGAGCAGCAATCGTACTCGCTCTTACTCTTGGGTTCGCCGTGGCATTTGCGCTCGAGCTTCGGAGCCCTCGCATTGCGGATGCGCGGGAAGCGGAGCAAGTGACAGCAGCTCGAGTGCTTTCCGTAATCCGTCCTGCCGAAGCCGGGTCAGAGCGCAGCCGTCGACAGGCCGATGCAGAAGCGCCGCCGCTGATCGACGTCGTATCGGAGAATTACCGGCGACTTTATTTGCATCTGGCTGCTACAGAAGCGAACGTACCGATCGTCACCGTCGTCGGTGATGACGCAGAGATTGTCGGAACCATTGCGTCGAACCTTGCTGCCTCCGCTGCTTACGAAGCGAGAAGCACCCTCCTCGTTGATGTCGATCCGGCGAGCTGCGTAGTCGCGAGCGTATTGCGCGTTCGTCCCACGCCGGGTTTCGTCGGAATCATTGCTGGAGTTTCTGACTGGGCGGATTCAATCGTCTCGACGACGATCGGGAGGGATCGACCTCTCGATGTTGTGCCGAGTGGAACTCGTCCAGCAGGCATTGCTTCGCCCGAGATTGCAGAAAGGATTCGTGAGGATTTTGCGCGGCTGGAGCGTCGCTACGATTTGATCGTCATTGCTGCGCCGACCGGTTACATGCTGAAGCAATCGACGGCAGTCATTCCAAGTCCCGATGTTGTCGTGTGCGCGCGAATCGGCCACACGCGAATCTCCGACTTACGGAAATCAGTTGAGCGGCTTCGCAAGCTCGACCTCCGCGTTCACGGAATTGTTCTTTGGGACGACGATCCTCCGCAAATCGAATCATGGGCAGAAAGGAGCGACGTCTCGTCGGGTTCGAAGAAAGAATCGTCGCAGCTTGTTGGAACCTATTAGAGTCACAGTCAATCCATGGCTGAAACTATCGTAGACCTGAGGGGACTTCCCCGCTCTGCCGCGTACGCCGAGCTGACGGAGCAGGTCAACTTGGTTCTCGACGGCATCGATGATCCGATCAGCGCAATGGCGACGATCTCGGCATTGCTTCAAAGCTCTCTCGGTTTCTTATGGACTGGATTTTATCGGGTAGTCGAACCTGGGAAGCTGATGCGGATAGGTCCATACCAAGGGAGCCTCGGCTGCCTCGAAATCGAGGTCGGGAGGGGTGTTTGCGGCACCGCGGCCGCGGAAAACCGAACTGTCATCGTAGAGGATGTAGAACTTTTTCCTGGTCACATCACATGTGACGCGAGGGCGAGGTCCGAAATCGTGGTTCCTGTTTTCAATCGGCGAAATGAGCTGATAGCGGTACTCGATGTTGATTCCGAGGAGCGAGGCTCGTTCAGCGATGAAGACCGCACCGGCCTCGAAGGAATCGTTAAATGGTTCAAGCGGACGCTCTGAAATTGCCGCGAGGATATTCGGACGCGATCAACCACGCTTTTGCGTTTGCCGCGAAGCATCATGATCGGCAGGTAAGAAAAGGTACCAAGCTTCCGTACCTCACCCATCCGGCAAATGTCGCCGTGATTCTAACGCGCTATGGCTGCGACGATGAAACGGTCGTAGCAGGGATTCTCCACGACGTGGTTGAAGACTGCGTACGTGACGGATACACGAGAGAGATGCTGGGACAAAGAATCGGCGAGAAGTTTGGCGAGACGGTACTGGAGACGATTCTTCAAGTCACTTACCGGCGTTTGGATGACGAGGGAGTGGAATTGTCCTCGGCGGATAGAAAGAGTGACTATGTCCAACGGCTCTCTGAAGCGAGCGAGACGGCTAAATGGGTTTGCGCAGCGGACAAGTTGCACAACGCTCGCTCAATACTTTCGGATCTAAAGCGGACTGTGGATTCACAAACGATATGGTCGCGATTCAGCGGTGGCCGAGCGACTACGGTTGCCTGGTATCGCGATGTCTACGAGAGGTTGAGGGCTCTCGGATTCAACGCGCCGATCATGGAAGAGTTGGGGGTCGCAGTCGACGAGCTCGAGAAGCAGCCCTAAGACACCGTTGCGCTAACCGGCTCACCGTAGCGCCGCTCGATGTAATCGTCGAGGATCTCGAGAAAGTCCGCGACAATCGTGTCGCCCTTCAGTGTTACGAACAACTTGCCGTCCACGTAGACCGGTGCTTTTGGCTCCTCGAAAGTTCCAGGAAGAGAGATTCCGATATTTGCGTGCTTGGATTCACCTGGTCCATTGACCACGCAGCCCATCACTGCAACTCTCAAGTCCGATATGGCGGGATATCTTGATCGCCATGCGGGCATCTGATCGCGAAGGTAAGTCTCAATGTCCTCCGCCATTTTCTGGAAGAAAGTCGAAGTGGTGCGTCCGCAGCCCGGACATGCAGTCACCTGCGGGTTAAAGCGCCTAAGATCGAGTGACTGTAATATCTGCTGTGCGACCTGAACTTCCTCGGTGCGATCGCCATTCGGCTTTGGCGTCAGTGACACGCGGACTGTGTCACCGATGCCTTCCGATAGGAGGATGGATAAGGCGGCAGTGCTCGAGATGATGCCTTTGCTTCCCATCCCCGCCTCAGTCAGTCCGAGGTGCAGCGGATAATCACAGCGGTCTGCAAGACTGCGATAAACTCGGATCAACTCCTGAACGCCAGAAACCTTTGCAGAAAGAATGATGTGGTCGTGCGGGACTCCACTCTCCTCAGCGAGGGTCGCCGAACGAAGAGCACTTTCGAGCATTGCCTCGATGTAGACCTCGTTTGACTCACGTGGGTCGGACAGTCGAGCGTTGGCTTCCATCATTTCAGTCAGGAGATCCTGATCAAGCGATCCCCAATTCACTCCGATACGAATTGCCTTACCGTTTTCCGCAGCCACTCTTGCTATCGTTCGAAAGTTCTCGTCCCGCCGCTTACTTCCAACGTTGCCCGGGTTGATTCGATACTTAGCGAGAACTGTGGCTGCCAAAGGGTACTTCGCGAGCAGAAGGTGACCGTTGTAGTGGAAGTCTCCTATCAGGGGAACGTCGACACCGAGATCGCTGACTCGAGCCGCGATTTCTGGAACCGCAACGGCAGCCTCGTCGTTGTTGACGGTTATGCGAACGAGTTGGGATCCGGCATTTGCGAGATCGGCAACTTGCGCCGCCGTCGACACAGGATCAGCGGTATCGGTGTTGGTCATCGACTGAACGACGATGGGCTGGCCACTGCCAACGGCCACATCGCCGACCATAACCGTTACTGTTTTTCTGCGATTGCCGAGCACCATGGGTATCTTGTCGAGTTGCAGAGTAAAGCTAATTCCGTGGAGCGGTAATAGATGAATTCCCTTCTCTATCAGCGGCCACTTTCGTCAAACAGGATTTGAAACTCCATGTCAAACAATACACCCGAAACATCTCACCGCACGCGACGTTTGGGATTGTTGGCTTTGCTGCTCATCCTACTCGTACCTTCTCTGGTTTTCGGCACGTGGTCGTGGGTTACTCTCAACTACTCATATTCGAAGGGCGAACGCGCCGGCTACGTGCAGAAGATTTCGAAGAAGGGTTGGGTATGTAAAACGTGGGAAGGTGAACTGGCGATGGCGAATCTTCCTGGGACAATGCCAGAGATTTTTCGTTTTAGTGTACGGGACGATTCGGTTGCGCGCATCCTCGAAAAAAATGTCGGAAAGAGGGTGTCACTCACGTATGATCAACATCGCGGAGTGCCGACCTCATGTTTTGCGGAGACCGAGTACTACATCACAAATGTGCGACTTGTAAATCCGTGAACAGTTTTCTATTGTCCGCTCCGCCAGACCGTGATATAATGTCGCCCAGCAACCCGCCCCGTCGGTCTAGTTAGACCGAACGTCAGGGCGTTTCATTCGGCGAATTTTTTTGGGAAATGGGATTCGCCACCGGCTTGTGTCCGCTGCGGCAATTCTGCCGTGTCGGACATTCTTTACCAGGAGCAGGAATGCGTACGACCGGCAAAGTAAAGTGGTTCAACGATGCGAAGGGCTTCGGCTTTATCACCCCTGACAATGGGCAGAAAGATTGCTTTGTCCATTACAGCGCAATCACAGGGAATGGATTCAAGTCGCTAGCAGAAGGGGATGCTGTCGAATTCGACATCGTCGAAGGGCAGAAGGGCCCCGCGGCAGAGAACGTCACAAAGAGCAGCTAGGACGCGGGCTCGCTCCGCATCTTTGCCGGCAGAAGCAGCGGGACGTCGCAAGGCGTCCCGCTGCTTATTTGGATCTCGGCCGTCCCCGCCTTGGTGCGGGAGTCATCTCCAATGCGCGCTCAAGTCGGTGGTTGAGCTGTCGAGAGATGGATTCAACGTCTGCTCGGAGCTTAAGGGATGGCCCGAATGCCACCTCCCCTCCCTTCGCTGCAATCAAGTGATTGGACATCTCGAGTGCTCGACCAATCGGAACGTTCATCGAGCGTCCAAGACCGATGGCGATCTCAAGGGTGAGCAGGCCAATGGGTGTCACCTGACGCTGAATTCCCTGTTTCTCATGGAGGACGCCTTCGACGCTATGGTGAGACAGGACGTTGTCGATCCACTTTTTAGTTACACCCAGTGTAACGGCAGTGGCTGTAACGGTATAGGCTCGCACGTTAATTAACCTTTTTAGTTAGGAATATTTAACTTCGACTTCAAGCACAGGTTGTGCAACAGCCGGGGACGATCGAGGCAAGTGTCGTGTGTTCGAAGGGCTCAGCCAAAGAAGTCGAGCCGGTCTCGAAGAATAGAATCTCGTCCCAAACAGGAGCAAATCGTGGTAAAGCAAATCTGGACAGGACTTATCGTCGCGGGAGCGACTCTTTTCGCCTCCCAACTCTCGGCGCAGTCCCCCAAACCCGTGTCGCTTGACTTAGCTGTTGGAGCTGCCATTCCAGTGGGTGATTTCTCGGATGGATTCAATACCGGATTCAATGGAACGGCGGGGCTCGAGCTGAATTCAATTGGATCGCCTGTTGGCATTCGTTTCGAGGGGATGTACAACAAATTTGGCGGACGCGCCGATCTCGTGCAAAATCAGCCGGATGCGAGGATCATAGCCGGCACTGCAAATCTCCTATACAGCTTGCCGGGGCAGGGAATTCGCCCCTATCTCATCGGCGGAGCTGGCTACTACGGGCTAAAGCTGGATCGTCCGAATGACGAATCGATCAATAAGTTTGGGGTGAATGGCGGAATCGGCGCCGTTTTCCCGCTCAGCGGGTTCAACACGTTTGTCGAGGCGCGGTTTCATCACGTATTCACAGACAACAACGCGACTCAATTCATCCCTGTCGTATTCGGCGTTCAGTTCTGACGCTCGATAGAAAAGGCGCCTGCGATTGCAGGTGCCTTTTTTGTGGCCTGTAGCTTGGTTAGATAAGAATCAAACTGTATGAAGGTTCAGCGCATTACCGCGCTGAGCGTTGTTGGAAGGGGACAACGATTCGCGAGCTGCTTCGAGTTGCGCTCTCACTGCGTCCGGACCGGTTCCACCAGACAGGTTTCGAGCGGAAACCGAGCGAGCGGGCGCAAGCCAGTCATAGACATCGGCGTCAAACAGTGCATGGGCCGAATTGAAGGATTCAAGCTCGAGGGCCCCCAGCTCACATCCTTTCTTTTCTGATTCACGGATAAGTGAGCCGACTGCTTCATGGGCTTGCCGGAACGTACTTCCTTTTCTGACCAGATAGTCCGCGAGGTCTGTTGCCATCATGCTGCTCGAGATGGCTCCGGCCATTCGCTTCTCGTCGAATGTGATCTCTGCAACGGTTCCGTTCACGGCGGGCAGAACCAGCGCGATGAGATCGACCGCATCGAAGAGAGCTCGCTTGTCTTCCTGAAGATCCTTGTTGTACCCGCTGGGAAGTCCCTTCAATAGACCAAGCATCGTTACGAGATCGCCAAGCACGCGAGGAGCGGAAGCTCGCGCCAGCTCGAGCGCGTCGGGATTGCGCTTTTGCGGCATCATGCTCGATCCGGTCGTAAAGGCTTCCCCGAATTTCGCGAATCCAAATTCGCTTGAACCGTACAGAATGAGATCTTCGGCTAGACGTGAGAGGTGAGCTGCCAACAGCGCAATGCTAAAAAGCATTTCGGCGACAAAATCGCGATCACCCACGGCATCGATACTGTTCTGCGAAAGGGAAGTGAAGCCGAGGCTGTCCTGCAACAGGACGCGCGAGATCGGATAAGCAGATCCGGCAATTGCACCGGCGCCGAGCGGTAATACAGCTGCAGAGCGTGCGACCGACGACAATCGTGCGCGATCGCGATCGAGCGGCCAAAAGTGCGACAATATCCAGTGTGCAGCCGAAACGGGCTGTGCTCGCTGGAGATGCGTATAGGCCGGCATGTAACTCTGTTCCAGCTTTCCTGCGTGATCGATCAGAGTCTGTTGCAGCTTCCGAATCGAAACATCGACGCTGCTTGCCGCCTCGATAGTCCAAAGCCGCGTCGCTGTTGCAACCTGATCGTTTCGACTTCGACCTGTATGTAGCTTCGATGCCAGGTCACCGATCTCATCGTGGAGCATTCGGTCGATCATTGTGTGAACGTCTTCGTCGGAAGGGTCGGGCTTCTCTCCACTACCAAGACGCTTTGCCACAGCTTCCAATCCGCGTTCTATCTGTTGGCTTTCCTCAAGGGTGAGAACGCCCGCGTCCCGGAGAGCCATTGCCCACGCCTGCGACAGTCGAATGTCGGCGGGCCACAACCGGTAATCCACCGCGATGGAACGATTAAGCGCATCGAGAGCCTGATCAGTGGGCACAGCAAACCGCCCGCCCCAGAGTTTGTGCGAGTGCTTCGCATCCGTCACGAGATTCAGTCCTGCCAGGACGCCGCTAGAACGGGCGTATCGTCAGTCGTTGTTACGGGTGCGACAGCGCGCGAAGCAAGCTCCTGATCGTGTAAGGCGCGTACGCGGCTGGGAAGGGAATAAAGTCGGATGAATCCGCCGGCGTCGCTTTGTTTATAGACGTCGTCTTCACCGAACGTCACGAAACGCTCATCGTAAAGCGCGTATTCGCTAGCCCGACTAACAACTGTCGTCGTTCCTTTGTAAAGCTGCAACGTCACACCACCGGTCACTCGTTGCTGTGTCACGTTGACAAATGCGTCGTACGCTTCACGCTCAGTCGTCCACCAACGTCCCTCGTAGACGAGATCTGCATAGCGCGGAGCGATAAAATCTTTTGCAGCCAGAGTTCGGCGGTCGAGGATGAGTTGTTCAAGCTCGCTATGAGCAGCGTACAGAAGTGTTCCTCCAGGCGTCTCGTAAACGCCGCGCGACTTCATGCCGACAAGACGATCTTCCACGATATCGATTCGCCCAATACCGTGTCGACCTCCGATCTCATTCAGGCTGGCGACGATCGCAACCGGATCGAGGAAAGTGCCGTTGACTGCGACCGGCGTTCCTTCATTGAAGCCGATGGTGACATTCTCGGGCTCATCAGGGGCGAGCTCGGGTGACGTCGTCAGCATGAACAGATCCGCAGGAGGTGCCTGCGCCGGGTCCTCGAGAACACCGCCTTCGTGTGATATGTGCCAGATATTTCGGTCGCGCGAATAAATCTTTTCGCGGGAAGCTGTTACCGGCACATCGTGTTTTTTTGCATAAGCAATCGCGTCCTCTCGGCTTCGAATGTCCCATTCACGCCAAGGCGCGATAACTGGAAGCTCAGGGGCGAATGCTGCATACGTGAGCTCGAATCTGACTTGATCGTTTCCCTTGCCGGTGCAGCCGTGGGCCAGAGCATCAGCGCCAATACGGCGGGCAACTTCGACCTGACGTTTGGCGAGAAGCGGCCGTCCCATGGATGTGCCGAGTAAGTATTTCCTGCCGTAGATCGCGCCCGCGCGTAAGGTCGGCCATATAAAGTCCGAAACGAATTCCTGGCGCAAATCCTCGATGTAGCATTCATCGGCGCCCGATGCGATCGCCTTTTCGCGAACGCCGGCTAGCTCATCTCCCTGTCCGATATCTCCTGCGACACAAACAATGCGCGCGTCATAGTGTTCCTTGAGCCAAGGCACGATGATGGAGGTATCGAGGCCACCGGAATAGGCGAGTACAATAGTCTGGGTCATGGCGGTTGGTAATAACTATTCAGAGATAACGTATATTTAATCAATGCCGCGGAGGCCGTCAACTTGCCGACGCCAGCCTCGGTCTCGCCGTTGGTGGTCAATTGTTGTATCCTCCTGCCTGATGGAGGAACTGCATGGCTAACAAGCGCGAACGGCAATCTGCCATACTCGAGATAATCAATTCTCGATTGGTGAGTAGTCAGGAAGATCTGCGAAAGTTGTTGCTCCATCGTGGATGGGATGTGACTCAGGCAACTCTCTCTCGAGATCTTCGAGAGTTGAGGCTCGCCAGGGTGCCAACACCCGAAGGCGCGCGCTACGCCGTGACAGATGGGACAATAGAAGAAAGCCGAGTTGCTCTCGAAACCCTTCTTCCGCAGCTGTTCCTTCGTATCGACGGCGTGAGTGACATGATCGTTTTGAGAACAGTACCTGGAGGAGCGCAGCCCATAGCCGCGGCGCTCGACGGAGAGGGATGGACCGACATACTAGGCACTGTCGGTGGGGACGATACGATCCTCATTGTATGTCGGTCAGGCGTTGCCAGGGATCGTGTGCTGCGAAGGCTGAAATCTCTCGCAGGGGAGCCGGCGTAGCCGACGCTCGGTTTACGAGAGCGCAATGCAGATAGACTGAAGCGTACGGTCTTGTTGACGTGTGCCGTATGTAATGTTATGCATTAAAAGTGCATAAATTCTCTATCGGCGTTCTTGGAGCAAGCGGCTATACAGGGCGTGAGCTCTGCGGTCTGATCATACAACACCCTGCGTTCGAACTGGCATTTTCGTCGGCGAGCTCTCAGGCGGGAACCACTGCTCGCATCGCGGGAAGAGAGATCAACTTCATCGAGACGGAGAACGCTCCGCTCGAGAACGCAGATCTCGTGTTCAGTGCGCTTCCTCATGGGACGTCCGG